>JBPCVE010000280.1:0-33331 GCA_051010795.1 Rubripirellula sp. | reverse complement strand
TGGTGGCTTGGCGTTCCAGCGGCAGGGAATGCGGAATCCGGTCGGCATAAAATTCGTCAGCTTCGGCAATTCGAGTCTCAAACGTAGTTTCAAACGAATCAGCAAACGCAAGTTCAGCAAACTTGGCAGGATCATTATTTGCCTCGTCTGTGATCAGAGGCGATTTCGCATGAGTTAAACGCAAACGGATTTGCCGAGTCTCACCGGCCGGGATCATGATCAATCCGTAGGCACCACACTTGGTGCCGCGCTGATTGGGGTTCACTGCTCGCGTGTCACCCAGCACAACATAGTCGTTGATCGCATCTTTGAAATATTTCGATTCGCTGGGAAGGTCGGGATATCGTTTGGTGTTGGTTTCATTGTCGGTGAACAGCCAAGTCCAGCCATCCGATCCAGCAGCATCACAAGTGAACCAGAACTCGTCCAGTGATTCATGAAACGTCTGAACTACGTTGCGGTTGAGTCGCATCGAGGGACGTGTGGTGCAGCCTTCATCGGTGCATTCCCACGTCCATGTGTTGCGGAAGAAAAGTTGAGGTATCAGATGTAAAACAGCTGACTGAGGACCACGATTGGTAATCGTGAGGCGGATCAGTAAATCATTGGGATCCGCTTTGGCATATTCAGCCATCACATCAAAATAACGTGATTCATCAAACGCCAACGTGTCTGTGATCTCGTATTCGGGCTCATTACGATCCCGCATGCGACTGACTTCCACCAGCTCTTCGTAGGGATATCGGCTTTGGGGGTACTTGTACAAAGCCTTCATGTAGCTGTGCGTCGGTGTGCTATCGAGATAGTAATAGCATTCCTTCACATCTTCGCCATGGTTGCCTTCTGGCCCTGTGACGCCAAAGAGACGTTCTTTGATGATTGGGTCACGACCGTTCCACAGTCCGACAGAGAAACAGAGTCGGCATTCACGATCGCAGATGCCAAGCAATCCGTCTTCACCCCAACGATAAGCTCGACTGCGGGCTTGGTCGTGCGGGAAATAGCTCCATGTGGCATCGCCGCCTTCGCTGTAGTCTTCGCGAACGGTGCCCCACTGGCGTTCAGAAAGATAGGGGCCCCAACGCTGCCAATTCTGTTCTCTTTTGGCGGTATGAACGAGGCGTAGATCTTCAGGCGTCATGCGAATTCTCGGTTGTCATTCAATGTGAGGTACCGTCGAAAAAACGCATTGATTCGTCTTCACCAGGAAACGGCAATCTTGTTTCCACCTCACTCGACAGCAGCTGCCGAGGCGGAGGCTACAAAATTCCTTAACTCAGGATTCAGTGTCGTCCAGTAGATCAACTGCTGCAAAATCCTGGCCTTCAAGCATGGCAAGGCTTGCGCCCCCGCCCGTGCTGACATGGCTGACTTGATCCGCAAATCCAAGCTGGTCAACGGCAGCTGCACTGTCACCACCTCCGATGATGCTGATGGAGTCACCGTCAGCGACGGCTTGTGCCACTGCCTTGGTGCCTTCGTCCATGGGTGGCTTCTCAAAGACACCCATGGGACCATTCCAAACCACTGTTTTTGCATCTTTGGTCACTGCAGCATATTTGGCCGCCGTCTCTGGACCAATGTCGAACCCTTCCCATCCGTCAGGGATCTGACCAGCAGCTACGATTTTCTTGTTGCATCCGGCGATATCACCGAAGTCATCACCGCAGTGAGTATCGACTGGCAGGTGCAGTTTGTCACCGCCTTTGGCAATCAGTTCCTTCGCCAGATCCACCTTGTCTTTTTCAACCAAACTGTCGCCCACTTGACCTCCCTTGGCAAGCGAGAAGGTGTAGGCCATTGCACCGCCAATCAGAACCGCGTCGCAGATGCCAAGCAGGTTGTTGATGACATTGATCTTATCACTGACCTTGGCACCACCCAGAATTGCGACAAATGGTCGGGCGGGGTTGCCAATCGCATCGCTGAGATATTGTATTTCGCGAGCGACCAAGTGGCCCACAACGCGAGGTTTGCCTGCCATTGCTTGCGGAACTGCCACCATGGATGCATCGCTACGGTGACACGTCCCAAAGGCATCGTTGCAGTAGCCATCGGCAAGCGCAGCCAATTTACCAGCGAACTCTTCGCAGCCTTTTTTCTCACCAGAGTTGAACCGTAGGTTTTCCAGAACCAGAACCTGCCCATCATTCAGTGAACCGGCTTTGGCGATGGCATCCTCACCGACGGTGTCAGTTGCCATGGCGACGGGTTGCCCCAGCAGTTCGGCCAAGCAGTCAGCGGCCGGTGCCAAGCTGAATTTCGCCTCGAAGCCTGTTCCTGCGGGACGGCCCATGTGGCTCATCAGAACCAGTCTACCGCCTCGGTCGATCACGCTCTTGATGCTGGGCAACGCCATTCGAATGCGGCGATCGTCCGTAATTTTCTGAGTTTCATCCAACGGCACATTGAAATCGACTCGCATCAGGATTGTTTTGCCAGCAACGTCAATTTGGTCGATCGTTTTTTTTGCCATTTTTAGTCGTCTCGTCGTTTTACGTCGTGATTCTGGGGCTCGGCTTCGCGCACGCGGGGGGCACGATCACCATGGAACTCGGTTTTTTAGCGAATTCAGCGAATTTCGGTGAGCAGGGATTATCGGCAAACCACGCCGGGTGTCGAGTATGCCTCGCTGTGGCTTGATTGAATGTCCTGAATTCCTCAACTCAGGACGCTTCAGTGACCGAAAAACCATCATATGCCTTGTACGCAGCGTTCTGCTTGTGTCGGGATCGGTCGTCGGTGGTGACCCTTCTGTTGAAAAGGTGAATGAGAGTGCGTTACAAGTGAAGGGGACATTGGTGGCGGGGGGATCAGTCCAGACATTCTTTCGCGGGTTCTGTCTCTGCGCTGTTGGCGTATTGATGCAGGCATGCTCGGCTCAAGCAGCCGAACGTGGTGGATTTCTTTTCCGCAGTGAGAAAGGCTATCGCTCGGCCTCATCGCAGCGAAAAGACGTGATCGCCGCTTTGCCCATGAAACGCCTGACACCACAGGCGCAGCAGCGAATTCTTTCCGTCGCAGGCTCACCCACCCTGTATCGGCGACTGCCAACTCAGGCGATCGATTGTGATCCAGAGATGTTTACCTTCCTTTCACGCAATGCTGAGGTTCTGGTCGGGCTTTGGGAATTGATGGGCATCACGTCTGTTCAGACGCGACGTACCGGCCCCTACCGTTTCGAGGCTCTCGATGGAACCGGCACCACCTGCAGTATCGATCTGGTGTATGGTGACCCCAATGTTCATATCTTCGTTGCTGATGGTAGCTACGATGGAAAGTTGGTGACCAAGCCGGTTCGCGGTCGCGGAGTTTTTGTTCTTCGCAGTTCCTATGCCACCTCAACCAGTGGACGGACAACGGTAACGGGAACGATCGATTGTTTTGTGAAAGTTGAGGGACTTGGTGCCGACCTCATCGCCCGCACTTTGAGCGGCCTGATCGGAAGGTCGGCAGACAATAATTTCACTGAAACCGCAAAGTTCATGGCTCAGATCTCACAAGCATCTGAAATGAATACACCCGCGATGACTGACGTGGCGTACCGATTGCCGCAGGTGAGTGACGACACACGAAACCAGTTTGTCAACGTGATTCGCTCAGTGTCCAGGCGTGGTTGGGAACGCAGGAGGCAGACACGAGCGTTGCCGGTTGTGGTCAAGAGTCCAACTGCGACTGCTCCCGCAAAGTCGACGTTGCAGTGAGCCTTGTTTTTGGCGGATTCGTTTTAAATCGATGTCTTATTGCTACGAATCGTTGTGCTTGGTGACTTAGGCATCAAGCTGCTCTCGGATCGCCGCAATGTGACCCGGACCGGTGCCGCAGCAGCCACCAATGATGGTTGCACCTGCGTTGGTCCATGAGTTTGCGAATCTGGCGTAGGCTTGGTAACCCAGGTCACAGTCTGCACGCCAACCAATGTTTTCATCTGGGCTGCCAGCATTGGCGTAGGCTCCGACAGGAACAGGGATCTCTGTTTCGACGATTGCTTCTAGAAAACGCAGAGTTTCCACTGCTGGGGTGCAATTGACCAGCACGGCACTGGCACCAAGATTGACCACTCGAGTTGCGAGGCGTGCCATGTCACGGGGAGTCATCAGGTTTGCCTGTGGCCCGGCCGTCAATGCGACCCATGTTTCCAAATCACAGGAGACTGCAGCCTTGGTAGCTGCGATGGCTTCGTCCGGATGGCAGAATGTTTCGCACAGCAACAGGTCGCACCCTGCTCCGGCCAACGTCGTTGCCATCTCGTAGTGTTCAGACTCTGACTTTGCGCCGGGTGACAAATCAAGTCGGTAGCAATCTTCAACCGGTGCCATGCTGCCCGCGATTCGGTGATGTTTGGGAACAGCTTGCTTGGTAAGTGCAACGGCAGCCAGAGTTCGTGCTCGCCACGAGCTGCCGCTTGCTCTTCGGTTAGTTCGAAAGGTGTTGGTGGTGTGCACTGAGCAACCATTTTGAGCATAGTCTCGATGGATGGCGGTGATCATCTCCGGCGCGGTCTCAATTGCCTCGGCGCTCCAGCAATCACGCACAGGCGGGACGCCCCGAGCTTCCAGTTCGGTGCCCACGGGTCCATCGAGCAACGTGATCATTATGTTCCCGCTGTGACAAGATCTGCAGCCATCTGTTTTGCACCTTTAAGATCCAGTTTTCCAGTTCCAAGCATGGGGATTTCCTCGATTTCAATGAAACTGTCTTGCGCGGGGATAAACAGATTGGGGAGACCAGCGTCGCTCAGTGATTTGCGCATTTCTGTGATGTCCTTCTCTGTTTTAAGATGCAGGACAATCAGACGCTCACCCTTCTTGGCATCCGGCACAGCTGTTACACACAAGCGAACTTGTTCATCATCCTCGCCTTCGCGGAATGCTTGGCCCAGTTCTTCTTCGACGCGCACATGAGGCACCATTTCCCCCCCGATTTTGGAAAACCGACTGAGACGTCCTGTGATGTGGATAAACCCCTGTTGATCAATGTGGGCAATGTCACCGGTGACATACCAGCCGTTTTGAATCGTGTCCTTGGTCAGATCTTCACGATTGGCATAGCCCTTCATGACATTGGGGCCTGAGATCAGCAGCATGCCATCTTCGTTTGTGTCGAGTTCATCGTCTGTGTCAGGCGTGACCACTCGTGCTGAGACTCCCGGCAGGGGACGTCCAACTGATCCTTCGACCCGATCGGGCTGGAACTTTGCAGGCGATCGTGAGGGCGGAATATTCACGGATACCAGAGGGCTCAATTCTGTTGCCCCATAACCTTCAACGGGGCGTACCCCAAACTTGTCTTCAAAGGCTGCGAATAGCTCGCCCGGCATCTTTTCTGCACCAACAACGACCACATCAAGTTTGGAAAATTGTTCAGGTTTGACTCGCCGCAGATAGCCGCGCAGGAATGTGGGAGTTCCCAGTAGCACGGTTACTCCGTATTTTTCCGACAGCTTTCCTACCTGCTTGGCGTCAAGTGGATTGAAATGGTAGATGCCACAGGGACCCAGGGTTTGAACTGCCCATAAAGTCACTGAGTATCCAAAGGAGTGAAAGAACGGCAGGATTCCCAGGACAGTGTCCTGGTTATTCAAACGCACCGCACGATCAATCGCATCCACGTTGTGACTGATATTGGCATTGCTCAGAAGAACACCCTTGGGCATCCCCGTTGAGCCACTTGTGAAGATGACCGTGAGCAAATCATCCGCTTTTATTTTGTTCAGCCCTAACAGAAGATCAAGCAGTACCGCTGGGATCAGGTAGGCCTGAATGAATGCGATGGTCTTGTCGATGACGGTTACTTTGTCACGCAGGGTGTCCAGCATCACCATTTCAGCGTCGACTTCCAGTCCGGTCTTGCTGATGAATTTTTCAGTTGAAAGAACATGTTTGACACCTACGTCCTTGATACAGTGATTCACCACATCACTACTGACGGTGTAATTCAGGTTGGCTGCAACTCTGCGATCCATGGCCAGAGCTACATTCACAGCAACACCACCGACGCTGGGGGGGAGCAGCACACCGACAAATTGTTCGTCCTTTGCAAATACTTCACGCCGCAAGACGCGTCGTAGTGCGAAGACTCGCAACAGCATGGATCGCCCGCTCGCTTGCTGACCTAGTGAGTCTGCTGCTTGTAATGACTTCCATCGCTTTCTCCAAACGCGGATGATGCGTTTAGACAGAATCGGGAATTCCCGACGATTGTGAATGGTTGCCGCAGCACCCAACGCCAAGACACTTGAACGAACGTGGGCAAGTGGGGTTTCAGAGGCAAGTGACTTGCCGATGTGGAGGGTTAACCGTCGGCGAAATTTATTGGGCCATTTGAAAAACAGCTTGCCACCCGAATGGCTGAAAATGCTACCCCACATTCCTTCCATGTAGACAGGCAGGATCCAGCCATCCGTACCTTTGAGGATTTTTTGGTAGCCAGGTTTGAAGGTTTGCAGTTGGCCAGTTCGCGTCAGGGTGCCTTCTGGAAAGATGCCGATCAGGTCGCCTTTCTTGACGCCCTCTCTGCCTTCCTTCAGGGCCCGCCCTATCGACTTGGGGTTGGCTGTCATCAAGATGGTGCCGAATCGGTTAGCCAGAGCTCTGAGCAACGGATTGCTGAAATTTCCTCCGTCAACGACGAAACGGACGTTGCGTGGCAACATCCACAACAACAGCACCCCGTCGATCCATGAAACGTGATTGCTAACAACCACACACCCCTGGTCTTTTGGCAGATTTTCGAGTCCGACGACCTCTTTGCGGTAGAGGATCGAAAGTAACACTGCGAAGGGTAATCGAATGGTAAATTTGGGCGCGATGAGCAACATCAAGCCCAACGCCACAAGACCAACGACCAAAACCGAGAGGATAATTTGCCAACCGTCCACGCGAGAATCCTAGTGCGAGGTAAAAACAGAAGTGATGGTTGAGGCATAGACTAACGGAAACAGGTTTGCAGTACGACTCGAGTTCTGACCGTAAATGCGACACTGGTAAGCCTGTTTTTGCTTCCTGACGCCTGTCTTCGCCAATTCTGTGCTTCCCCGATTGCGACTTGCTTCGAACAACAGAGCCCGCAATTGGCGATTCAATTTGGTCTGATAACAGAGAATTCGGGTTCCCCGTGGAGGGTGGGAGCTCTTTGTGACTGAACTGGGATCTCTTCAGGCAAGGGGCCGAGCAGAAAGTTTCAGCACAGGCGTGTGGACGCGTATCCTGATCGATGCGTGATTGGCTGATTACTTTGCGAATAGTTGTGACATGTCTGCAAATGCCTTGAATTCAAGAGCGTTGCCGGATGGATCAAGGAAAAACATGGTTGCTTGCTCACCGACTTGGCCCTCGAATCTGACGTGGGGTTCGATCTGGAATTCTACCTTTTCTGCGACCAAACGATCGCGCAAGGCTCGCCAATCATCCATCGTCAGTACTACCCCAAAGTGTGGTACCGGGACAGCATGCCCATCAACTTCGTTGTGATGTGTCGAGGTGGTGAGATTTCGGTCAAGGTGGGTGACGACTTGATGGCCGTACATGTCAAAGTCGATCCATTCTTCACTGCTTCGACCTTCCGAAAGTCCCAGAAGTCCTCCATAGAAAGCCCTTGCCTCGGGAATGTCTCGGACGGGGAATGCAAGGTGAAACGGTTGGATGGACATCGGGTATCATCACGGGGGTAGCGGATAAAATAAGAAGCACCGACTGTAAAGACTAACATTTTTTGAACTCGTGATTATCCTTCATTGCCCGCAGTGATCAGAAAAAAATAGTGCTTGCAGCATCGTGTTGGTGCATGTGTTACCCATTAAAACTTGAAGTCTGATTGCAATGACTCTACGAAACAGAATCTCCCTGGCCAGCGATTGGCACCACATCCATCCCAAAGTTCTCTGTCTTTTTCTGGTGCTTGGATCAGGTAGCGGTGTGCTCGCTGAACGGCCTTCGATATCACAAAACGATTGGCCGTGGTGGCGTGGATACGGACAGAATGGGGTAGCCGTTAGGGATCAGCAGCCTCCCACGCAGTGGAGCCAAACGGAAAGTGTCCGTTGGCGGTTGCCGATCGTGGGGCGAGGACATGGTTCGCCCACCGTCTTTGCTAGTCAGGTATTGCTTGCGACTGCTGATTCAAACAAGGAAGAGCAGTCGGTTGTCAGTGTCGATCGTGAGACCGGGAAGTTGAATTGGCAGACGGTCGTTCACGCGGGCGGGTTCGACAACAAGAGCAAAAATAAATTGAATACCAAGGCGTCTCTTGCTTCATCCTCTGTTGCCACTGATGGTCAAAAACTATTTATCAATTTCATGAACGATGATGCGTTATGGACCACGGCACTTAATTTGAACGGAGATATCCTATGGCAAAAGCGGATTTCAGATTATGTGTTGCATCAGGGCTATGGTGCGTCGCCAGCGATCTTTGGTGACCTTGTGATTGTTTCGGCGGACAACAAAAGCGGTGGAGTCGTGGTCGGCTTGAATCGTGATACCGGCAAGGTTCTTTGGAAGCGTGATCGGCCATCCAAGCCAAACTACGCGTCGCCCATCATTCTCAAAGCTGCCGGTCGTGATCAGTTGATTCTGAGCGGGGGTGACTTGGTCACGAGTCTTGATCCTTTGACCGGAGAAAAAATCTGGGAGATCGAAGGGGCAACAACAGAATGTGTTACCAGTGCCGTGACTGATGGGGACCACGTTTTTACCAGTGGTGGTTATCCCACCAACCATGTGTCCGCTGTCAAGGCGGATGGTTCGGGTGAGATCGTTTGGCAAAATAAAAGTCGTGTTTATGTGCCTTCGATGCTGCAACGTGATGGCTATTTATATGCCACGCTGGATGCTGGAATTGCTGCTTGTTTTCGTTGTCGCGATGGAAAAGAAATGTGGAAGAAACGACTGGGTGGTACCTTCAGTAGTTCACCAGTCATGGTGGGCGATCTGATTTACGCAGCAAATGAAGCAGGCCAGACATTTTTGTTCAAGGCAAGTCCTGACTCGTTTCAAAAAGTGGCCGAAAATAAGCTTGGTGACAGTGTGTTTGCTACCCCGGCGATTTGTGGCAGTCGGATCTATACCCGCGTTGCACATTTTGAGGATGATCAGCGTCAGGAATATTTGTACTGCTTGGAAAATTGAGCCGAATGCAAATCCGGTCCAATGCAGTGGAAGCCGAATGCAGTGGAAGCCGAATACAGTGGAAGCCGAATACAGTGGAAGCCGAATACAAGGGAATCAGCATGGCTTGCTCCTGAATATGTGCGTCGAGAATATCTGCGTCTAGCAATGGGGTCCTTTCAGCAGGAGTTCCTGCTGGATTGAGACGGCGGGCCGCATTTAACGTTCCGTTTGCTATGCTTTCACACACCTCATGGATTGCTGCCGTTGGTGATTTTGCCACGGAACAGTCGTTGCTCAGTTATTGATTTTTCCGTTCCAGCAGGTTTTAAATTTGGATATTACAACCCGTCTGAAGGCAGTTGCCTCAAGATTGATTGACCAGGACCAGGCACAAGTCATTGTTCCTCCCCAGCGACCTGGGACAGGGCACTGGTTTGGTGGTGGCAACATGGTTCAGGATCAGGAAGGAACACTTTGGCTGACAGGTAGGTTTCGTAATCGAGGTGATTCACGAACCGGTTTAGGAGCAGGTGAACGCGGCTTGGAACTTGTGATTTATCGTTCCGATGACAATGCTCAGACATTTCAGCCATCGCTGACTCTTTCCAAAGCTGATTTGAATGTGGGGACGCGGGAAGTGCTGTCAATCGAGGGTGCAGCGTTGCGGTTTGTCGATGATCGTGTCGAGCTGTTTGTTTCCACTGAAAAACAGGGGATTGGTTATCCGGAGGAATTGAGTTCACATCTGAAACCGGGGACGGGAGTCTGGACGATTGATCGTCTGACTGCTGATTCCATCACACAGCTTTCCAACGTTGCAGCGGAAACGGTTCTTGAAACCAATGATCCAAGATTCCTGCACATCAAAGATCCTTTTCTGGGATCGCATGAGGGTGCGGACTGTCTGCTGTTCTGTACACATCCTTTTTGCTGGACCAGTTCTAACACCGGTTACGTTGTGCTGGATGATCGAGCGTTAAATGTGCAGCATGCGAACCTGACCTTTTTTCCTCGGGGGTTCACGTGGGATGTGGCGATGACTCGGGGGACTGCACTGGTCAATTTGCCTCGGATTGGTGTTTTGGCAGATCAAGACGTGCAGTTGTTTTTCTATGATGGTGGGGAATGCGTCCGTGATTTGGATCAGCATGCTACGTCAGTGAAACGGCCTCGTGGCTATTCCTGTGAAGAATTGGGGGGTGTTGCCTATTGTCAGAATGGCGACTTGAACACGGTACAGCGTTTGTCAGTGAACCATCCCATGTTCGTCAGTCCTCATGGGACGGGCTGCAGTCGGTATGTCGATGTACTTGCAACGGCAGACCATTACATCGTGACGTGGCAGCAGTCACAGAATGACGGCTCGCAGCCCCTTGTCATGAATGTGGTTCCGCGTGCTGAGATCGAAGCTCTGCTGAGTAAGTGATGTGCTGCGAGAGTGTATGTAAGCCGGAAGCCAGAGCTGCTTTAACGCTGCCCTTTGATTTAATGGTGATGCTGCTACGGCGATGTAACGCTGTTACGGCAACGGGGTAACGAAGACTTCGGTGAAGATAAACTGGCTTCCGAGTCCGGTCAGGACTGCGAGTTCCAGCAGGACAATCCAGCGTGCGGGGGCACCTCGCATCATTTGACCGCCAATCAATGCCACCATGGCGGCTGAGGCGATTGCAAAAGGTAACCATCCGGTGGAAAGCAACAGCACATATCCACACAGCAATGCAAAGCAAACGATGGCAATGTCTGGTCGTTTTCGAAACGGCTCCGACACCATGGGAGCGGCTGCTTGCTCGTCATCGTTTTTCCGAAAGAGTGCTTCGAAAATGGCCCACGCCAAAAAGATCGCCAGCAGTATGCCGACGTAAACGGTGAAGTTTGGTAGCCATGACTGTTCTTGCTCTGCTACCAAATTGAATTGTTTGATGGTGTCAGTCAGCCGTGCTTGCAGTGCTGAGTCTCTCTCGTAGGTCGGGTCCATGCGTAGCCGAGCTAGTTCCGCTAGCACCGTTTCGTTTTGCATGGCCTTTGCGAGTACATTGGCCCAGAAGTCGAGAATTTCTGGTGGTGTTTCTCTTGGGGCCCACCAGTAGTTTGCATTGGTGAGTACCACTGGGATTTCCATCTCAACGGTGGTGGGTACATCCGGGATCGACTCGTGGCGTTCATTGCTCAACAGGGCAATGGCGCGAATGTTTTCATCTGCAGGTGTGCCTTCGACTCCACGGAAATCGAGGTATTCCGAGAGAGAAAAAATACCTGCTTCGAGGTGACCACCCAGAATTTTGCTGTAGCGATCGGCTCCGCCACCTGCCGACACGATGCTGAGTTCTGCGCCCGGCAATGCTTTCTGTAATTGCAGAGTGGTGAAGTAAGCAGGGGCTCCTTTGTTCGCTCCAAAACGAATCGTGCTCGTTTTGTCTTTTGCAGTCTGAAGAAGATCGACGATATTCTTGATCGGTGAATCGTCTCGAACCAAGATGACCATCGACATCTCACCTGTCATGGCGATCGGTTCAAATGCTTCTGGACCATAGTCAACGGTTTCTGCAAGTTGTGCCGTGATGATCGCATTGTGGTGACAGAGGATTTTATAACCATCAGGATCAGCGTTTTTTACTTCGCGACTGCCAATGGTCCCGCTGCCTCCCGGTTGGTTGATGATCACCAGCGGTTGATTCAGAAGCTGATCCTCAGAAATTCCTTTCTGCAGGATTCGGACAAAGGTATCACTGCCGCCACCTGCATCGTAAGGAACGACAATATGGATTGGGCGTTCGGGGTATCCAGTCTCGGCTGATTGTGAAGTGGTACGGAGGATTTGCCAGCCAATCAACGCAGCGATGGCTGCGATTGAACCTGCGTGCCAGAGGAGCGTTGGTATTTTCATTCCACTGGCTCCTGTGATGATCGAGCTAACACTGAGCCAAGTCCCGTTTTTAGATGAGGAGCCAGCAACATTCCCACCGCGATCAAAATGAAAACCAGCGAAAGTGGTTGGGTCACGATGGGCCAAAAACTTCCATTGGAAGCCTGCAGACCAAGGCTCAGGTTTTCCTCAGCGATGGGGCCAAGGACAAAACCAATGATGAACGGTGCCAACGGGATTTTGACTGATTCAAGAAGGAAACCCAGAACTCCAAAGCCGAGCATGACCCAGACATCAAATAATCGATTCGACAGTGCGAACGATCCGATCACGCAAAAGCAAAGAATCACTGGAAGCAGGTAGGGGCGAGGGACATGTACCACCTTCGCCAGCAACCGCATCGAAAAGATCATTGTCGCGGCCATCACAATGTTGGCGATCAACATGGCGCCCATGATGGTATAGACCATTTCCGGACTCTCGCTGAACAGGCGTGGTCCGGGCTGCAAACCGTGAATGACTAATGCGCCCAATAGGACAGCTTCGACCACACTGCCTGGCAGGCCCATTGCGATCAGCGGAATGAGTGCACCGCCGATGGTCGCATTGTTGGCCGCTTCAGAAGCGACCACGCCGTCTTCGTGCCCTGTACCGTATTTTTCGGGTGTCTTGGAAAGACTTTTGGAAACACTGTATGCCGTGACTGATCCAATGTTGGCTCCAATCCCCGGCAGAATGCCGATCCATGTTCCAATCACAGATGAGCGAATCAGGTTGACTCCATGTTTGATAAAGTCTGATGCTTTCAGAAAAACACTTTCCTGTCCAAGCTCAATCGGTTTTGATTTTTGTTCGATGTTGGTGATGTCTCGTAAGATCTGATTGACTGCAAACAAGCCGATCAGCACGGGCAGTAACTGAAAACCATCATTCAATTCGGTGATACCAAACGTGAGCCGGGCTTGGCCAGTAGCAGCATTAATGCCAGGCATTGCCAAGAAGATTCCTAGGAAACCTGAGAACAGGGATTTGGAGAGTGATTTGCCACCGATGGTCGCAATCAGAACCAACGCCATCATGACGAGTGAGAAGTATTCAAAGAAACCGAACTTGGATGACAGTTTTGCAATCGGGCTGGTAAGTAGCACAAGGAAAACCCACGAGATCATGCCCCCGGCTAGTGATGCCATGACCCCCAGTCCTAATGCACGCCCCGGTTTCCCCTGTTGAGCCATCGGGTAGCCGTCCAGCGTGGTGATGATCGAAGCCGGAGTGCCAGGCATTCTTAGCAGCGTTGCCGTGATCATTCCACCACTGACCGCACCCACATAAATACTGATCAGAAATGCCATCGACAGCAGCGGGTCGGCACCGTAGGTCAACGGCAGGACCAGCGCAATCAACATCGTGCCAGTCAAACCAGGAACGGCACCGACAAAGATCCCCAACGCCGTGCCGACAGCAACGACAGCGAGTCCTGTAGGGCTGCTGAGCGCCTGATACGCTGTCTCAAGGCCCGGTAGAGCTGCTAGCAGAGTAAAGGAGTTGATCACACGCGTGCCTGTTCGGTGCCGTCCAGAGAAGCAAGTGCCTCACTGCGTTGGTTGAGTAATCGTTGTACTGCGCCTGTTGTGTCTTCAGGCATGACCCGGGTGCCAGCGACGGCTGTTTGTTCAATTTGTTCGGGGCGACGAGCACCCACAATGGCACTGGTGACCTCTGGGCTTCGTAAGACCCAAGCGATAGCGAGTTCCGCTACGGTCCAGCCAAGGTTCGTAGCAATTTCATTCAGGCCACTCACAAACTCAAGGTTGATTTCCAGCTGAGGAGACTGAAATCTTGGGTCGCGACTGCGGTGATCCTTTTCTGACAGATCACGGGCTCGTTGCACGTTGAAGCTACCTGTCAACAAACCTTTACCCATCGGGCTGTAACAGACCACGCCAATTTTGTTTTCACCACAAAAAGGTATGATCTCATTTTCTACATCAGCTGAAATCATGCTGTACGGCGGCTGCAGGGAAGCGACAGGGTGAATGCTTTGCAATCGTTGCAGCTGGGACACATCGTGGTTTGATACACCGATGTGTCGAACTTTGCCTTGTTTTTTTAATTCGACGAGTGTTTCCCACCCCTCCTCGATTTCTTCGTCCGGCTGCGGCCAGTGCATTTGGTATAAGTCGATGCAATCGATCTGTAATCGCTGCAAGCTGGCTTCACACTCGGCGATGACGCTGGCTCGCTGCAGTGATTTTCCAATCTGGCCGTTGCCTGCATTCGTCCGGCCGCACTTGGTCGCGATCAAGGGCCGATCGGCAATGGGAAGCTCTGCAACGGCTTTGC
The DNA here is from genome assembly GCA_051010795.1 of Rubripirellula sp. Lineage (GTDB taxonomy): Bacteria > Planctomycetota > Planctomycetia > Pirellulales > Pirellulaceae > Rubripirellula. The sequence goes on along the minus strand of JBPCVE010000280.1, from coordinate 19,012 downwards.
CCACCAATGTCTCGCTTTTTCCCATCCCGTAGACTGCCGCTGTGTCAATCCAATTCACTCCTACATCCACGGCGCGTTTGATTGCAGCGATTGCTTGATCATCATTCTGGTCACCCCAGCCGAATGCCCATTCACCACCACCAATCGCCCAGGTGCCCAAGCCAACGACGCTGAGGTTCAGGTCGGTGTTGCCAAGAAGTCGTGTCTGCATTCAAATTTGTCCCTAGGAATCGATTTAAAATCGCGTGTGGTTGCTGCCTGAACTGACATCTTACTGTGGAAACGAACGCTCTGCGACTGATGGTTGGTTCCCCCTTTTTGGGGCCGTTGGCAAAACGACGATCTAAAAAGAAAAACCAAATTCGTGTCGCTATGGAAAAGCTATGATCCGTTCAATCGTTTTTTGATTTTATCGATTCGTTGCCGTAACTCCGATTCAAATCCACGATCGACCGGTTGATAGTAAGTGCGATCGACCCCCAAGTATTCCTGCGCGGCGACTCCGTCGTCGGAGTTGTGAGAATATTGATAGCCTTCACCGTGTCCCAGCTTCGCGGCTCCTTCGTAGTGTGAATCACGCAGGTGTTTGGGCACTGGTACAATCTCATTTTCACGCACATCTCGACGAGCTTGCCCGATGGCAGCGGTAGCCGCATTGCTTTTGGGGGCCAAGGCCAGGTACGCGACTGTTTGGCTGAGCGTGAGTTGGCATTCGGGCAGACCGATGAATTCACAAGCTTGCATGGCAGATACCGCAATTCCAAGTGCTTGCGGGTCGGCGTTTCCAATGTCTTCGCTGGCCAAAATGACGAGACGCCGGCACAGGAAACGGATATCTTCACCGCCTTCGAGCATCCGTGCCAGCCAGTACAAACTGGCGTCAACATCACTGCCTCGCATACTTTTGATCAAGGCGCTGGCCAAATCGTAGTGATCATCTCCGCTGCCATCGTAGCCTCCCATCCGGCTACCGAGAGTTTCGATGGCAATCTCGCGAGTTACGCCAACGGAGTCAGGTTGACAGCTCAGAACAGCAACTTCCAAAGCTGAGAGAGCTCTTCTGGCATCGCCCTCGCTTGCCGAGGCAAGGTAGTCGATTGCATCGTCCTGCACTGGTATCTGCTGCTCACCGAGCCCACGATCGTGATCGCCAACGGCCCGCTTAAGTAACTGGCGGATGTCTTCAGGTTTCAGTGCCTCCAGCTGAAACAGTTGACTTCGACTCAGCAACGCACCATTGACTGCAAAGTAGGGATTGCTCGTGGTTGCACCAATCAAAGCAACGACTCCAGCTTCGACATCAGGTAGCAGAGCATCCTGCTGGCTTTTGCTGAAACGGTGAATCTCATCAATGAACAGCAGGGGTCTGGAGCCACCGCTAGCGATCGTGTCGGTGGCCCACGCAAGTACTTCGCGGACATCTTTGACGCCGCTGGAAACTGCACTCAGGGTTCGTAGTTCGCTACCCGTTTCGATTGCTAAAAGATGAGCGAGGGTTGTTTTGCCGGTTCCCGGAGGTCCTGAGAGAATGATCGATCCCAAGCGACCTGAATCAATCATTCGCCGTAAGAGTTTTCCCTCACCCAAAACATGCTGTTGGCCAATGAATTCGCTCAAACGCTGCGGACGCATTCTTGCAGCCAATGGTTGCGCGCGATCAAGGTTGTCGTCTTCTGCGTCTGCAAAAAGTGATTGCGTGAGGTTCACATCGGCTCCATGGCAGGAAGGCACCTGGCAGCTATTTCAGGTATTCAGGGATCACCGAAATTGGCCACTGGACACAAGAACGGCTTGTCGGTCTCGCTCACGTGGCTAATGACCGCGTTCAGGTACAACTCGATGCCGTTAGCGTAACGCAATCAGTCCTCTTGCAGGAACCCTTGGAGAAGCCGTTGAATGCAAAACTCTCAGGTTGCGAAGGTCGCATAACCGTGATTAGCACGCAGGAAGTCTGGTGCTAAGTGTGCAGGCAGGTTGACGTTTTCTGGCAAGAGACGCGAGAGTGGTTCAAGCCTACGTTCGGGTTGTCAAAATGCGATACGCTCAGCCCTGTGCAACAAGGCTTGTTTGGGTGGGGTTCCGGTTTTGATCGGCTCAGTGGTTGCCCCAACTGCGGCGTGGCTCCAACTGACGCTGGAGCATGCTCATGTGCCGGGCGTCTCGGGCTGCGTGCTGGGCGATTTCTTCGAACTTTGGCTTTGAATCTGCTGCAGTCGACAAATCAGTCAAGGCAACGGTGGGGTGGGAGAATCTGAGCAATCCTCTTCCGTTTTTGCGAATGATGCGGCAGTTGTGATATTCGGTGATGCGGCGGCTTTGCAGACAGATTCAGCCGATGCGCCCGAGCATTCCGGGGCTTGCACACCATGCTGTTTTTCAGTCATCACGTTGTTCCCTGCCGCTCTCGGAATTTTGAATTGAACCGGTGGCATTCCTGTCCGTCAGTCGAAGGCAATGACTGACGGGCTATACACTGAGAAGCCTGGGCGACGGGGCAAGTTCGCTATCCGCAGATGAATTGATGATTTTGCGGGAAATCATGTACTAACTGGACGAGGGGTGGCAACTCAATTGTTGAGCCGATTCAGGGACAGACTGCCACGTGGGCACACCGAAAGGTACCTGCAAGGATTACGATTCTCTTGGTATGCTCGCACGAATGAACAAATATTCAATCTATCGACTCGACCAACTGAGTGTGGTCCAAGTAACCGGTGCTGATGCAAGCACCATTCTCCATAATTTGACCACCAATGAGGTGCGTTCATTAGGTGATGGGGAAGGACGCGAGACGTTCATCACTGACGTGCGTGGAAAGACGTTGGGCCATGTTTGCCTGTTCAAGCATCAGGATGGGCTCAGGCTGTTGGGCCCCTTTGGGCAATCCGAGGCGATTTATTCGCACATTGATCGGTATACGATTCGTGAAGACGCAACCGCTGAAATTCAGGATTCAGAGTTTGCTGGTTTTGTCATCGCCCCTGAGTTGGCTGCTGGGTGTGGCTTTCACGGTGATCACGAAATGGCTTTGAAATCATTTTCGTGTGACGCCGCTGACATCGATGGTGTGACGCTGCAAGGTGTGCGTTGGCTGGGAAAGAACAGTCTCCTTTTGTGTCTGCCAGTTGCCCAAGCCGAACGTGCAATCGATATTCTAAGTGCCCTTGTTCCTGCGGGTTCACAGGTGCAAGGTGCAGATCTGCTCAAGCAACAGTTCGGCAGTGAAGCTGCATTTCACAAAGCACGCTTGGTTGCAGGATTTCCCTGGTATGGGGTCGATCTTGATGATTCGAATTTACCACAGGAAGCGGATCGCGATACTGAAACCATTTCTTTCACCAAAGGTTGTTACCTTGGCCAAGAGACCGTCGCTCGGTTAGATGCGATGGGTCAGGTGCAGAAGAAATTGGTGCGATGGAAAATTTCAGGTGGTGTCCCTCTTGCCGGTAGCTCGTTGGTAGCTGATGAAAAAAAGGTCGCTCGTCTTACCAGCGTGGCTTCCACTGACCAGCACGGAGTGCTGGCACTTGGTTTTGCACGTCGCAGTCATTTTGAACCCGGTGCCTCTGCGGTCGGTGTGATTGAGTCAGAGACGGGGGACGATTCAGAGACTGCAATCACTGGAACAGTTCTTTGATTTGTAGAACGGAGTCCATGCTTAACGGAGTCCATGCTTAACGGAGTCCATGCGTGTTGATTGCGAATGGCTTCATTGGCTGACAGAACAGTTTGGGAAATTCCAATGTCAAGCTGTAGTCATCGAGTAAAGGCTGCATACACACGTTGTTTGCCTCGGCCGATCCAGAGGCAAATTGGTGTTTGCCCACATTTGCGATACTTCCGCGTCAAATTTTCGGGGCTGTGGTCGGTGCCTCTGACTTTGACGACTGCGGGATAAAAGTCCCGTTGCCTGAGTTCTCGTCGCAATTTTCGATCATCACAACTGCCTGACCAAAGCACCTCAGCACGGATACTCACTTGTTCGGAGGTGGGTGGGTTTTCACCCGTCAGAAACCCCGAGGCTCGACCCAAGACACTCAACTGCTGACTAACCGCGTAGGCATCGGTTAGTCCAGCCGCACGAATCGCCGCGTCTGGATCGACAAGCCAGTTCTGTGGTTTGTCGATGATCGGGGCACGTTGAGTCAACAGTTCTGGAGTCACAACGAACCAGTGAGAAGAGCCGTCTGACTTGAGCGCGACTGCAGAGCGACCTGATGCAGGCAGCTCACTATTGGTTAGCACGCCACCGCAAAGCAAGGTTTGTTCACGTACGGACCCAGAGAGTGAAATCCAGCAGCGGTGTGAGTCCTCGAGTTGGGTAACATCTGGGTTGGCAGCGGGTGCAAGTTTGATGCAAGCACCGCCTGAACTTAGGACGAGCTGTACAACAGATTGCCAGTTTGGCTGGTAATGATCAGGGTTGCTGACGCGTTTTGCACCCGCTTGGAAAAGTTGTTTGGTTGGTTTTTGTGCATCGGGACGCCGGTCCGGATCAATGTTGATCCAACTGTTCGCCGGCAGATGCAAATTCATCACATCGCTGCAGATGACCTGGTGTGTCATCTCTGGCTGGGAACCTGGCTCTGCATCAGCTTTGGGGCCCGGTAAGTCAGCACCATGGTCGACATGCTTGACACCGAGATTTGCGGCAGCCAATTCAGCAATCAATGGATCAGAATCGACTGCCACCACTGGCCCGCGATGCTTGAGTTGCAAGGCATCGCCACCGTTGCCGCAACAAAGATCAAATACTGGTCTGCCGGCAAACCACTTGGATTTCAGTCTTGCTACCTGCCAAGGTGTTGCCTGCTGAAATGATTTTTCCGTACCCCACCAAATCCGTTGTGGCTCATCAGGGGCTTGTAGTTTCAGTTTTGCTTTGGTTTGAAGGTTCGCGACCGTTGCGACAAACCCGGCTAGCTCTGGGCCAATTCGTTTGCGAATCGTGCCTTGCAATTCGAAAGCATCTTTACCACCGGCAGTCACCGCCTGGATCGCTTGCTCGCACAAGTTGCGATTCCGCAGGATACTGCCCGGTCCGATTAAATGCCCTGTCATCATCACGCCGATTGTACGCGATTCTCATGTCGTACCAAGCACAGCGCCCCCGGGGAATGTTCGCATTTGGATAACAGTGAGGGACGATAAACAAATCATGTCTGTCGGTCTTCCTTGCCGTCTGTTCTGTTTTGTCACTCTTCGCATTGCTTGACCATGTACAACCACATTCGAAACGTTGCAATTCTTGCTGCTGCCACCGGTGGTCCCTACCTCGCAACCCAGACCGAGTGGGGACAAGATGCACTTCAAGATGTCACTCAAGTTGTGTCAGGCGAAAGCACTGAGGGGATGACAGAAAATGGGTATGCCGGGCATGCACTGTATGAGATCGAAACCCTGCGAAGTGCAAATTCGAACCAGTATCGCTACGATCCGACGATGGCTGCGAAATTACAAGGACGTACGGAAGGGGCAGCGGGCGCGCCGAGCTTGGTAGGTGGCAAAGTGAGTGACTTGAGAGAGGTGATGCGGTTCGATATCACGCCCGATTGGGTGTTGCAGCGTTTTTCGCGTGTCACAACCGTCTTAGCTGATACGAGACTGGAAGGCATGCGGGTGCCCATTGTCACGGGGACCAGGCCTGACGACATTGCGGGAACGCTGAGTTACTATTTTGACGGCAATGGGCGACTGCAGAGGGTCACCTTGCATGGTTTTACGGGGGACCCTGAGAGACTCGTGTCCGTCATGAAAACGCATTATGAGATGGATCGCGAACCCTCCTTGGAAGCTGGAGTCTTCACCAAACGCTGGAATGGCGACCCCGTGCACTTTCTCAGAATGACGCATGCACCCGTCGTTTACTCCGATGCGGTTCATCAGAAGTACACCGTTTTTCTCGAGTTGAATCAGCCCAACCTCCGCTACGGCATCAGTCGTCAGGCTGAAGTGATCATTCACGCTGACAAGCAGAGCGGTCGGTGGTAGACAAATGATAACACTCTGCAGAGGGGGTTTCCTTGGTTTGTCAGTGATAGACTGAGCCGATGTACCATTGTTGCTCTTGTTCACGTTAGACTAGAAGACGGTTGTTCTGCTGGCCGTTAGCTCCGTAGTTGAGTAGCGTGGGCAGGACGATCTGGTGATCGGTCGCATAGGGGTTGAGACGCATTCGTTGTGTTGAAGGGATTCACCTCGCACCGATTCCATTATTAAGTCAATGATCTCGTACGGGAGACTATGCGATGGGAGTCGGATGGTACTACATGGCGAGCGGCTGGATACGTAAAAATCGTCGAGTTGGGCCGATAAGTGAAGCGGACTTGCTCAGTAATATTTCCAAGGGAAAAATTTCCCCCGAAACATTACTGCAGAGCAGCAAGACAAAAGACAAGTGGGTCCCAATGAATACAATTGGGCCGGCGATGAAGCATTGGAAGAAGCTTCATCCCGAGGAAGAGTAGTCTCGAGCAAAGAGGGCACGCGGCGATTGCAAGTAAGAAAGACCGCTGCTGATTACGCCGCGATTGCCGTGGCTCCCGTGCTGATCTTTCTCATGATCAGTAGTCTGGCCAATTTTCTGATTCTGGTCCTGTATCGGGGCGGGTTCCAGTCGCGTTTGTCGTGGACGGTCATGTGCTTCACGATGGGCATCGTTGCGGTGGCCCGAATCGCGATCGAGCGTGATCGAGCTTACTCTTATGGCTATGCAGCAGCTCTGGGCTTGGCCACCTTAGTGGTGATGTCCCGGCTTGTTGATTCGTTTCTGTTTTGCGTTTTTATTCTGTTCGTTGTTGGATACCTCGCTGACTTGATTGTTCGTGATTGCACGCTGATCGATGACGATGTGGATGCAAGCGGTGAAGGGCTGATTGACTCGGGGCATCTGTTCTTGAAAAAACAGGTGCAGGAGTCTGTTGATGAACAAGACAATTCGAAAACAGATCATCCGCAACGTAAGACTTCACAGCCCGGACGCACCGTCATGTACTTGGCGTTGGCCGCGTTGCCACTGTTTGGGCTTGGGCAGTTCTTCTTGCGGAACAACACCGCCTCGTGGGCAAGTGCTAAGTATCTCTTGGCGTTTTATCTCTTCGCCAGCCTGTCTTTATTGGTTACCACCAGCTTCGTTGGCTTGCGTCGTTATTTGCGGCAACGCAAAGTCGAAATGCCGGCTGACGTCACGATCGCCTGGTTGAGCGCCGGCTTGGCGCTGATCGCAGTGGTATTGATGATCGCGTATTTTGCGCCGATGCCCGGACGAGCTCTTGCAACATTTGATTTGCCAAAAATGTTCGACTCTCCCGGCAATACTTCTGCGAGCCGCTACGGATGGGGAAGTGAAGGCGCTGATCAAGGGGAGCCCGATGCACCGGGAACAACCAGTGATCCCAACGCTGATCGAAAAGATATTCAGGGCTCCGTCAATAAAAAAGGGGGAGAGGCAGGAGGTAGTGGGGATGGCGACCGCAAAGATGGACCTGCGGGAACACGGAAGGGGGGAAAAAAGCCAGCAGGAAGTCAAGAAAGCGAATCTCAGAACTCTACTGATCAGAAGTCAGGCAAACAGCCCGGTTCAAAAGGTGATGCTGAAAAAGGAACGAAGTCGAAGCAGCAAGGCCAACAACAATCCGATTCTGACTCGGGCAAACCAGAGCCAGGCAAACCAGAGTCAGGTGAATCAGAGTCAGGTGAATCAGAGTCGGGTGAATCAGAGTCGGGTGAATCAGAGTCGGGTAAACCAGAGTCCGGTGAATCAGACTCGGGTAACTCGGAATCAGGTGAGACTGAGCCAGAAGAGAGTGAAGGCAGTGAGGGGAAGTCAGCCGAGCAGAAAGGTGGACGGCAGTCTGAAGATCGCGAATCTCAGTCGAGTGCGAGCGGTTCTCAGCAGTCGGCTGAAGACTCTCAATCAAGTGTGGGTGAAACGATCTCCAACGCAGTCTCAATGTTGGGATCGGCGCTGAAGTTTCTAATCGTCATCGTGTTAGTCTTGATTATCGGCGTCTTTTTCTATCGCAATTGGAGTCTGATCTGTCAGTGGTTTTCCAGCTTGTTTGCAGCCAAAAACAGTGAATTGGCGGGTGTTGAAGAGGAGCCAGCCAGTGCTGCTCTCGATTCTCCACCTCGACCTTTCTCAAGTTTTCGCAATCCGATTGGACGTGAACCTGACCTGCGCCGTGTCATGGTCATCACCTTTCAAGCGTTTGAGTCGTGGTCGTGGGAATCGGGGGTGATAAGAGGAAAAGAGGAGACGCCAGCCGAGTTCACTCGTCGTGTTTCCAAGACGCTTCCCGAAAAGTTTTCTGCCCAACTGCCAAGGCACGCAGCGCAAGTCGTCGAATCTTACAATCGGATTGTCTTTGGTCGGGGAAATGCGACCAAAGGTGACGTCGCTGCCGCTGCTCATGTTTGGGATGTTATGAATTCACATTCCTGATGCATGCAGGGGCTCATTTTGACTCGCTTCCGTTCATGTCGGTCTGCGCGAACGATTCCTCGTTGGTCGATGATGCTGTGAAGCTCAGTTCTGCCATGCGGTCGAGCAATTCGTCAAATTCTTTTGCTTCACTTTGCAGCGTCAATTCAATTTGCAAGGCGACTAGACGTTTGCCACCGAGACGGTCTGTTTGAAGTTTGACCAAATCTTTGTGAGTGCAAACGATGTAGGCAATCTCATCTCCCAGATGCTTTGCCCATTCTCGAAGTGACGCGACGGTTTCTGGAGCGTAGGGATCATGGTCCGGCAGGTGCCGTGCACTTTGTACGATGGCGCCACATTCACGGACGGTATGCTCAAATGCGTCAGGGTTGCCAATGGCCGACAGGATGCCCACATTCTGCTGATCGATATTTATCAGCGGTAGGTTGGTTTTCGGGTATTCCAACAATCCAATGGGCCTGTGGTTGCTGGCTAAAATCGGTGCCTCAGCGTTGTAGGTTGCAATTGTCTGTCGAATTGAATCGATGGCGTTGGGTTCAACGGCTTGGCATCGTGTGATCAGTACTGCGTCAGCACGCCCCAGACTGTCCATTGATTCACGCAGCAGTCCTCGTGGCAATTGATAGCCAAAACCGAATGGGCAGGTGGCATCAATGACGACAAGATCGAGATCTCGGTGCAGACGGCGGTGTTGAAAGCCGTCGTCCATGAGAATGATTTGAGCTTCAAGTTCTTCGACAGCTACCTGTGCTGCCGCCACACGATCAGGGTTCTGGATGTGGGGCACGTCTGGGAGACGAGCGTGTAATTCCATCGCCTCGTCATTGGCATCAGCGTCACCACGACCATAGCCACGACTGACGATTGCCACTCGCAGTCCCCGCTGGCGAAACCTCTTGGCGAGGAGACATACGATGGGTGTTTTTCCGGTGCCACCTGTGGTCAGGTTGCCCACACTGATCACAGGAACATCGCATCGCTGAATGTCAGCGACTTGCCGATCATAGTTGCGGTTACGCCGACGCACGGCAATGCCGTAGGGAACACTTGCCATACGCAGCACCACTCTCATCGCCATGGCAATGGGGTCGCCGCGTTTACCGCTCATGATCGATCGATGATCCATCAACGAAGTTTTCCTAGGAGTTGCGACGACCGGGATCAACGAGAGAATCAGCGTCAGAGCCTGGTTGGATCAGGATTTCATCGGTGCTTTGTGGGTCAATGGATCGACAGGTTTCGGTCAGGCGATCGGCTAATTCGTCGAGCGGGTTTTCCCACGTTTCGACAGTCGTTTCGAGAGGTGGGATATTGGCCATCTCATCCAACAGCAGGATCATTCGAAGACAATGTCGAAAAAGAATCCCTTCTTCTTTCTGAAGTTTGCGGGCGGTGACGTACTTGTTGAAGTCTCCGCCGAATTCCATCAACTCTCCCACAATCCATACCGGCCGCACGTTGACGTTATGGACGCGTGGAAATTCATGTCGAAACATGCGGAGAACTTTTTCACCAATGGTGAGTGGCCAGACACGTGGTTCTTGGAACATCACCCGTCCAAACCCACGGTCGACCACTTCTTCTTCCTCTTCCTCTGACTTGGCACCCAATTCTTCGGCAGTCGCCAAACCAAGTTGCAGTAGTTGGGGATCCAGTCGACTGGTGGCCAGTGTGCCAGGTGGCATTTCTTCGAGCGATGGCATGCGGGTGAATCGGGCCACAGTACCGGGGACTTCGAGCACACTTTCGAGTGCAGCAATGCGTTCTTGAGGATCAGCGATCGCCAATTGATCAGCCAGGTAGACGCCAAACAGTGGGTTGATACTTCGCAGGTGAACCAATCGATCCAGCCGCTCGGTGGGTTTCGCTGTCTGGGGCTGGTAGTTTTCGACTTCATAACCCCGGCTTTCGATGAGTGCCGGGTCCTGGTTGTCTTCTTCGGCGGGTTTTTGGGATTCCGTGTCCGGTGTACGCATTTGGTCCAATAGTCCACCAAACAGCCCCTCGGTTTTTGCTGGCTCTTCAGCTTGGTTGGCTTTACGTGCTGTTTTGGGAGCGGCAGCAATTGGTTTTGGGTCGAGTTCTATATATCCGGCTGACCACAGTGTGATCAACATCCGGTTGAGGTCGCGTTGTGCTTCCTCGATTCCTTTCGGGGGCAACAGGCGTCGACCCACCATGTCGCGAAGGGGTTGGACGGACGGGTCTTTGCTGAAGAAATAGGCTAACAGTCGCCACGGCAGGCGTCCGCGGCTGGCCAGGTCGTCCGCTTCTGCCTGTTGCAATTGCAGGAATTGCTGCTCGTTCCAGTAGGTTTCACCGGAGCGTCGCTTGGGCATTTTCTTTTTCAGCTGCTTCTTGGCCTTCATCAGGCCAGGGTCTTTGGTGTCTTCTGGGATTGAGTCGTACTTTTCCCGCCAACGATGAATCTTGACATCGTCTTCGTGTGCTAACGCAAACACATAGCCACGGTCGTCGAATTGTGGTCGACCTGCTCGTCCGAAAATCTGCTGTGCTGATGCTGTTTCAACCAGTTTCTTTTTGTCACGTGGACCTTTGAGCAAGCACGGCAGAATCACGCTTCGGGCTGGTAGATTGATCCCAGCCGCGAGCGTTTCAGTGCACACGCAAAAGGCAAGCAGCTTGCGTTGAAATAGTTCTTCGACGATGCGTCGGTAACGAGGCAGGATGCCAGCATGATGCACGCCAACGCCACGCATTAAGATTTGCTTCAATTTCGGGCCGGCTCCCTCGGACATGCTTGCCTGATTCAGGTAGTCCGCTAACTCGCTTTGACGTTGTTTGTCGATCAGCTTTTTGCCTTTGAGTAACTCCGCGGTCGTCCAGCACTGCGATCGACTGAAGCAGAACATCAAGCCCGGAGTGCGTCGCGCTGTTTCTTCTCCCGCCGCGAGTTTTTCGGAAACGTCAGCTAGCAATTCATCAGCGACCCATTCGTATTGAAGGGGAACTTTACGCTCCGTTCCCACAACCAGTTGCAGGCGGCGGTCATGGGCACGGTTCAACCACGAGGTGAACTCGAGCGCATTGCCAACCGTTGCGCTGATGAGCAATGTTCGGACATGAGCTGGCAATAGTCCGAGCGTCAGTTCCCAGACGATGCCCCGTTCTCGGTCGTTGAACGAGTGAAACTCATCCATCACGACCCCAGATACCTTCGCAAAGTCAAACGCCTCCGGGTTGAGAAGGCGATTTAACAAAATTTCAGCCACGACTACCAGGACGGGGGCGTCTGGATTCACGCTGCGATTGCCCGTGACCAGGCCAACGCTGTCAGCCGAAAAACCCCAGCGGACGGCCGATTGGCGTAGCTCATCCAGTTTTTGATCGGTCAAGGCGATCAGCGGTGTCGTGTAGTACATCCGTTGACCGGTTCGCAACGCCTCGTACACTGCAGCTTCAGCGATCAGTGTCTTGCCGGTGCCGGTTGGGGCACAGACCAGCACTCCTTGATCGCCAGTGAAATAGGCAAGTAAAGCTTCCTCCTGAACCGGGTAAGGATCGAAGGGCAATCGATCAAAGTACTCGGATGCAAGCTCATCGCGGTCCGGAAGATCGCTTGGCTGCTTGATGTTGTGCTGATCGTCGCTTGGCTTATTCATGACCGCACACTTATAACAGCCACAGGCCACTGGTGGCAGATGCGACGAGCTTGTCTGGCTTTCAGGCAGCAAAAACACGCGATTTTGAGTAGTCAAATGACCAATTTAAGACAGGATGCCGTCGAAATCTGGAATGCAGGCGTCGATGCGGTGCGTGCCGAGGGCCTCGTGCATCGGGAAGTCTCTGTTGATGGTGATCGATTGGTTATCGGTGCTCAGCAGTGGAAGCGTTGTGACTTTGATCGTGTTCTGGTCGTGGGGGCGGGAAAAGCTGGGGCTGCGATGACTCGGGGGTTGATTGCTTCCCTTGGTGGCTGGCTGCCGGTTTCCGGTTGGGTCAACGTGCCAGAGGGAACTGAGGTTGCGAAGATCATCAACGGAAAACCGTTGTCAGGTAACGTGCATCTGCACCCCGCACGGCCCCCCGGAATCAATGAACCGACAGCCGAGGGCGTCATCGGTACCAAACAGATTATCCAAAAAGTCAGCGATGCAGGCCAGCGGGATCTTTGCATCGCTTTGATCTCGGGAGGAGGCAGTGCGCTGATGCCAGCACCGCATCCTGAAATCAGCTTGGCGGATAAATTGCAAGTTACGAAGTTCTTGAGTGGGGCGGGAGCCGACATTAGAGAACTCAATACAGTGCGTAAGCATCTCAGTTGCATCAAAGGCGGTGGTCTGCTGGTGGCTTGCAAAGCGGCAGAACTGATCACTTTGGTGCTTTCAGACGTCTTGGGCGATCCCCTCGACTTGATCGCTTCGGGTCCAACAGTGATCGATTCGTCGACGCCAGGCCAGGCGCTGGAGGTTCTGGAAACGTACGACCTAAAAAAACATCTACCCGAATCGGTGTACCGGGCATTACGACTCCAAATGAGTAATGCAACACGTCAGCCTAAGGTGCAAACCGAAGACTCCGAGGTCTGCAGGCATACGACACTTGTGATCGGCAACAATGCCGTCGCTGTGGATGAGGCAGGGATCATGGCTGAGCGACGCGGGTACAACCATGTCATGCAATCTGCCCGTCAATCCGAGGGGACCGCCGAAGACGTTGGCCGTCGATTGGCCGAAATGGCAATCCACATGTTGCGACCTGAGTCGGCGACACATCGCAACGATTGTCTGATCACCGGCGGGGAACCAATCGTCAAACTGGCACCCGAGGCGATTCGTGGACTTGGAGGTCGTAACCAGCAATTGATCCTGAGCGCCTACCAAACCTTGTTGGCTAGCGATTTGTCAGAACGCGAATGGCAAGGTCTATGTTTGTTATCTGGTGGAACCGATGGTGAAGACGGCCCCACCGATGCCGCAGGTGCAATTCTCGATCATGAAGTTCATCAAAACGCACGCAGGCAACAACTGAAACCTGACGAATATCTAAAGCGAAATGACGCGTATCACTTCTTCGAGCAGACTGGTGGACTGCTCAAAACAGGTCCGACCGGAACCAACGTTTGTGATGTACGTGTGGTGGTTGTCACCCCAGTTACCTGATTTTCAACGTCGGGAAGCTCTGGTCCTGTTTAGCACCGGATTGAAGACGAGAGGAGTGAAAATGTGGTTTTAGGCATTTTGGACCCCAAAATCAGCAGAACGACGTGCTGGCTCTATCCAAACGCCCATGAACCCCTGCTTTTTCCAGGTTCCGGCCAAGATGTGGCAATCGGGTGCAGCGAACATCGCTCTTCGTTCCATCGCCGTGTTTCTCTAGAATACCCAGCGATCACTCCAGTGAAAGGAAGATGTGATGAGCGTTCAGCTACGTTTTTTGGTGGGTTCTTGTTTTCTGTTCGTGGCCCTTTACGGTTTCTACACTGCCCAAGGAGATCCGCCCACGGCTTTGCCTTTACCCGATGTGGATGCGATTCCGCTGCCTGCGGTGCCACCTGCAGGAAAGGCTGACCTAGAGGACTCTGAGGCATTCCAAGCGATTCGCGCGGCGGCCGAGGGTCGGGTCCCGGAAAAACAGGTCACTGATCCGATTTTAGGGGATGTGATGCAGGCAATTGCTGAGCGACATCGTGAGATGGGGCTGGATCTCGATTGGGATCGGGAAGCGGGTCCAATAGGGGTCGCCGAGGCGATTGTGACAGGCGATCGGCAGCGTTCGCCGCAGGCTGCAAAAGCCGCCGAACAACTGCTCAAGGCGAGTCGTTTGTTGGAAAATGTCGCAAAACGTTCAGGTGGTACCGCAGACTTGTCCTGCAAGGATTTGGTGAACCGGATGAGGGCAGAGGCAGTAAAGTTATTATCCGAGTAGACTGTTACAAATTCTAGATTCTTAACACTCTGACCCAACGCACTCTCTTGGTTCGAAAGCCCACATTGAAATTGAAGAGCCCAGCGGGAATTGCTGGGGTTGCGTTGCTTGTGTTGGCTGGGGGAGTCTTTGCTGACTATTGGTCGGCTGTGCCCGAAGAGGTGGAACGTCGCTACGTAGGACGTTCAACCTGCGTCGATTGCCATCAGAAGGAAGCTGAAGCCTTCCGTGGTTCGGATCACGATCTCGCAATGGATCATGCTACCGACGCGTCCGTGCTTGGCGATTTTGATAATGTGACTTTCGAGCATGACGGTCTTGTCAATCGCATGTACCGCGATGGTGAACGCTTCATGGTTTACACCGAGGGCGAAGATGGAGAGATGCAGGATTTCGAAGTCAAGTATGTCTTTGGCTTCTCACCGCTGCAGCAGTACATGGTCGAGTTCGATCGACCTGCTGACATGCCGCCGACCGAGGTGGCTCGTGTTCAGGTTTTGCGGATCACTTGGGACACGCTGAAAGAAAAATGGTTCTATTTGCGACCGCCAGACGTAGCCGAGAAACTGGAACCTGATGATCCGTTGCATTGGACCGGTGTCGCCCAACGCTGGCAAACGATGTGCGCGGATTGTCACTCAACCAACCTGAAGAGAAACTTTGATCCGGCTGAGCAGGCCTATCACACCACGTTTTCAGAAATTGATGTCAGTTGCGAAGCTTGTCACGGCCCTGGCAGTTTGCATCTTGAACTCGCAAACAGCAAATCGCTGTTCTGGGATCGCCGGCACGGCTACGGTTTGGCAAAGCTGAAGGGTGAGAATGCCCAACCGCAGTTAGAGACCTGCGCGCCCTGTCATAGTCGCCGAGGGGTGTTGTCTGAAGGCTTTCATGGGGGGGATGAGTTTTGTGATTTTTATAATCTTGAATTGCTCCGTGACGATACCTACTTCGCTGACGGCCAAATCAAAGACGAAGTCTACGTTTATGGTTCGTTCATCCAGAGTAAGATGTACCACAAAGGAATCCGTTGCACGGATTGCCATGACCCGCATTCATTAAAATTGAAGTCGCCTGGCAACGAAACTTGCACTTCCTGCCACCAGCACGCGGCCGGGAAGTATGATGTGCCGTCACATCATCATCACGTGCCTGGGACTGCGGGTGCGATGTGTGTTAACTGTCACATGCCGCACCGGACGTACATGGATGTCGACAAGCGAAGAGATCATTCCCTGCGCGTGCCACGTCCTGATCTGTCGGTCGCATTGGGGACGCCAAATGCCTGCAGTGGTTGCCATGTGAAGGATCAACTGAAATCAATTGACCAGCAAAAACAACCAGACCTGCTTGAGTACGCGGATTGGATTGAGGCCGCTGAGGCAGGTGATGATCAGGTCGCCGCAGCAATCCTGAAGACCGACGAATGGTGCGATGCGGCTTGTGAAAAGTGGTACGGAGAAAATCGCAAGCAGCCCAAGCATTTCAGCGAGGCGATCGTTGCATTTCGTCGAGGTGAACCCGGTGCAGTGAATGAATTGTTGCGAGTTGCAACACAACCGGAGGAATTGACGCCGGTGCTGGCAAGGGCGTCCGCACTGGGGGAGTTGGCTGCTTCGGGCGTTGGCAATGTCACAGGCAAGGCAAGAAAGCTGGTGGATGATCCCGATGAACACCCCATTGTGAGAGCGGCTGCGATGAGTCTGTTCATGGGATCATCACCTGATGTGGTGCGACGGGCATTGATGCGTCATATCGACGATGAGTCACGATTGGTGCGGACAGAGGCAGCACGTCTGTTGGTCACCTCAGGGACCTATCAGGCCCTGAGCCAAGCAGAACGTCAGCGTGTGGACGATGCTCTAGCGGAAGTAAAAACTTCATTGATGGTGGCCTCTGACCGAGCGGGTGCTCACATGGGGTGGGCGATGCTTTGTGAGGGAAGAAGTCGCTTTCAGGACGCGATCGAAGCCTACGAGACTGCAATACGTACCGAGCCGAAAATGACGGGGCCCCGGACCAACCTGGCTTCCATGCTTGAACGAGTGTTGCCGCAGTCTGCACCGCAGCAACGTGAAAACATCATGTTCCGGATCGAGCAACTCAGGCAGGAAGAATTACCCTTGATCGCCAGGGATGCCGCGCTTGCGCCGACGAATCCAGGGATACAGTATCGCTATGGACTGGCTCTTTATTTGGCCGGTGAGATGGACAAAGCACTCGAGCAGCTTGAGACCGCCGTCGAATTGGCTCCGGATGTTCCTGACTTTCGACAGGCGAGAGACCTGTTGATGCAACGCATCAACGAGGATTCTCAAAAGACCAGCGTGACACCAGGGGGGAATCCTTCTGGTGCCAAAGCTGAGAGTGGTTAGGCTAACTGCTGCACTGATCGAATTCGTAAGCTCTGCCAAAACGTGGGGGTGCTTTTCGAAGTTTGAGTGACACGCGAGCACTGCTGTTCTTTGCCCGTGATCCCCGATTGGTGCGGTATCCCGTCCGTTATTTTTTCAAGTAGGAAATCAAGCATGCTTCACGCCGTGGTCATGGCAGGCGGTAGCGGAACTCGGTTCTGGCCAGCTAGCAGGAAACTGGTACCTAAACAATTGCTGGCCTTGTCTGGTGACCGCAGTATGTTGCAGGCAACGATGGACCGCTTGGGTGAACTGGTGCCGGCAGAGCGGCAGTTGATTATCACCAACAAAATCCTGAGCGATGCAGTGCGATTGCAGTTGCCTGATTTGCCCGAACAGAATGTGGTGGGCGAACCGTGCAAACGGGATACAGCACCTTGTGTCGGTCTGGCTGCTGCCATGGTCGCCAAAGTTGATCCACAAGGAACGATGGTGGTGATGCCATCGGATCATGTGATCAAGGATCATGAAAAGTTCCAGCAGGCGATCGCGGCCGGTAGCGAGTTAATTGACGAGGATCCGTCTCGGATCGTTACGTTTGGCATTCCGCCCACTTATCCGGCTGAGTCGTTTGGGTACATACAAAGAGCGGGGAAAATTGATGGTGCGAGTATTGCCGCGTTTCAAGTTAAAACTTTTCGTGAAAAGCCAGACCGAGTCACGGCCGAAGAATATGTGGCTGCCGGCACCTACTACTGGAACAGTGGGATCTTTCTGTGGCGTGCATCGACCATTCTCAATGCACTGAAAAAGAATGTTCCCGAAATGCACTCGCACATTGAAAAAATTGCGGATGCGATGGGGACAGATGGGTTCAATGAAACACTTGAAACCGAATTCACTGCGATTAACGGCACCTCCATTGATTATGCAGTGATGGAAAATTACCCCAATGTGGTCACCATGGAGGCGCCCTTTCCCTGGGATGATGTGGGGAGTTGGCAGGCGCTGTCACGCCTTCATCAACCCGATGATCAAGGAAACACGGTGGTTGGATCGCATCTTGGAATCGATACTCAGGGAGCAATCATTCATGCTCAACCCGGGCACACGATCGTCACGATCGATGTCGATGACCTGATCGTTGTTCAAACCAAAGATGCGACTCTGGTAGCACCCAAGCACGCAGAAGAACGTGTGAGGGAAGTTGTCAAAGAACTGGAATCAAGAAGCCAGACTGATCTTCTGTGACTCAGGCTGCCCGACTGTTGTGACTCAGTCTGGTTGCCGAATCCAATGACGTGGGCGTGTCGGTGAGTCTGCACTTTGCAGCAAGTGGTTGCTATCTGTAGCTGGCAATGTTTCAGACTCAGCAGGATTCGCGGATGCCGATCGGTTGGACGAAATAATCAGTGCACCGCTGGTACTGGCAAGCGAGCCCGCTGTGGTTTCTTTGCTCGTGGGTGCTTTGGCTGCGAGAGTCCGCTCAGCATCCCAAGGCAACTGCCGTGTTACTCTGTTCTCCGCCCCCCCCTTCATTCGGCGGGTTGCATCGTCTCGGTTGGGTCCGCTGGCGAGCATCCTGGGTTGTTGGCTTCCGTTGGATGGACCTGTAACAGATTGTTTGCTGAAAGATTGATTGACACTTGGCTGCAGGACAGAGCGACTGACCGCTTCATTGTCTGATTGTGACGCAAACAGCGATGTGTTCGCTGAGTTCGGAGCGTTTGACGAGGAGGCCGTCATGGGTTCCATTCTGGACTTGTCGCTACTGGCGAAGCGTTCTTTTTCCATCTGAATGCTTTTGACTGCAGCGGTTGCATTGAAACGCTGTTGAACAATGTCAGGCATTTCGATCGGCAGCACGAGATCCTCATAGGTCAAAGGACCGCTGTGAGACGGTTTGGTGTTTGCTAATGGGGTGATACGTTCGGAGCTGAACGGGGGGCGCTCTTGTGAACCGCTAACGCCGGTGTTTTCGGAGTGGGTTGTCAGGATTGAGCCGGGCAGGATCGCTTCGGTCATCTGCGGCGGTGCAAAGTCAGCACGGGAAACCGGGCTGGTGGCACCCATTTGCAGGGCAGAATTCGTGGGTCCTGTTGCAGGGACCGGTGTGGTCGATGAGTCAGGAATTGTGTGGTAGTGACGGAACGGCAGTGCGGCGAGCGTACCGCCAGAGACGATCAGAACGCCAAATGTGAGAGTTCGCAAGGGAACGGGTCCGGAGCTGGAGTGAGCGAAAATCGCCGCCACCGGGCCGAAAAAGCTGGGCGTAGGCGCGTCTACCAGCTTCGTCCATGAATGCTATGTCAAAATGCTTCGT
>JBPCVE010000279.1:0-3163 GCA_051010795.1 Rubripirellula sp. | reverse complement strand
ACCACAACCGAGCCGGCTGCAGTCCTGATGGTGATGGTCTGTGGTTTCTTGGCTTTGGTCTTCGGCTTACGTCGTGACTTCACCACTGTCGACATGGGGCCGGCCTTCCCTGATTCGATGGCGGCTTGCTCCTCTGGTGGGAGTTTCGACAGTGACAGAGTTCGTGACACCTTCGATGTGGAAATGTTGAGGAACTTAGCGAGTCCCTTCTGATCTAGTCCCATCGTGGTCATGAGTTGTTCGTATGCGTTGGCGGCCTCCAATGGCTTCAGGTCTGTCCTGATAGCATTCTCCACCAGTTGCATGGCCAACACTGTATCGGGTGTCAGTTCACGGTCGTCGACTATCGCCTGTAGTGATTTGATGCCGGCTGATTTAGCGGCACGGAACCGACGCTCTCCAGCAATGATCACATACAAATCAAGGTCAGCATCGTATCGAACACGGATTGGTTGCTGTTGTCCTGCTTGTTTCAGTGACTTACCGAGTAGATCGATTTCGGACTTGTCGAAGACTTTACGCGGCTGCTCTGGATCGGGAGTGATTCGGGCCAGATCGATCATCATGGCACCATGTAGATGAGATGTCCCTACGGCCTGTGGTCGATGGCCGGCATCATCTGTGAGACGTGTCCCGATGGACTTCTTGAGTTGGTCGAATTTCCCCATGTTATGCGGCCTCCCGTTCATAGTGTGCAGTGGCTCTATCCATCAGTTCAGACCAAACGGCACGCACCGATTTGGCTGCTTTATGCTTGGCTTTCCCGTGTGTTACTGGGACTCCATTCGCTGCGGCTTCCTTGAATGCTGCGGCATGTGGCAGGACTGTATCGAAGACATTCCCGCCGTATAGCCTTCTCATGGTGTCTTGGCATAGTGCATGGATCGCGATCTTCTGAACCATGTTCATCATCCAACCAGCAAAAAAGAGATTCTGATTCGACACCATGCCGGCTGACATGAGTAACTGCTGGACACTGTGGCAACTCTGGAGGCCCCATCCTTCAGGGACTACAGGACTGACGACGACAGTAGACGCAAGCAATGCACATCGGACCGAGTGGTCTCTGATGTCTGGTGGTGTATCGATGATGATCAGGTCCGGTTCGATGCCGGCCAGATTCAATGCACCATCGGATGGTACCCGGAGATCGTTGAACGATGGCACGATGTGAAGGCCAGTGATATCAGTCTCCCGTGCCACATCACCAGCGGTCTTGGTTCGCTCTGATACTGCTTGGACTGTCTCGTCGGCTCTGAGTTCCTCAACTACAGACGCACCGAGCAATGACTTCGATAGTGATGCTTGACTATCCATGTCGATCAGCAGGACGGTATCGGCTCCATCATCCAGTGCAGCACCAGCAAGATTGAGAGCGGTCGACGTTTTACCGACTCCACCTTTCCGTGCCACCAGTGACAATATGACGCTCATCGAATTGGTTCCCCTTTCATCAATTGCAATTTGCAATCGGTCAGTTGCAAGCCTTGCAATCGTTATCGGTTCACCACGTTTCCCAGCATCAATCTATCTGGACGACCTCATCACGACCGGGACAGATCACACGTCCCGACCAACGTATCTACACCGGGACAGGATGGACGCGGAGAACAGGGGACAGAGTGCCATCGATGCCGGCCAGAGTAGACCCCATGATTAAGAAGCCCCCGCCAACCCCCATTGGGTGGATGGATACATATGTATGTTCGGCCTCTGGAATTTTTTGAGAAATACAAAACGGAGCGACAGAGCATCTATAAGAGGGATTGAGGGTCCCTGTCATGGCTCAATATGTCACAAGAATATACCGGCCATTGTTCCGTGAGTTTGACGGGACGTGGTAGCGGATAATGCCACAAACCAATGGTGGCGGTAGACCCACCAAGCCCCACCTATCTCCTGTGATTACAGAGGTTTAGTGTCAATTTGGGAGATCTTCCCCACCCGTGACTAACTGACCTCCGACCCGGACGATCACACGTCATATCGTGGTGTATTGGTGACATTTCAGCCGGCTTCCCCATCGCACCTCAGGCAAGCCAGAATCAGACCCCCTATGTATTTTATTGCGAATTAATTCACGCCACTGATCATGCGATTAGAGGACGGGATCAGACAGGATCAGGAGCCACCCGCCTACGACCGAGCGGGGACGTTCGGCATAGTGGAACCACTGTGAATCATGTGGCTATTGCTGACCAGATGGCCGGCCTAAGCCCCCCAGAAAATAACCGAGTTATTGCGAGCAATGCCAAGCCAGCGGTTTCACCATACTGATGACGTGAAGCCATGTGGTACCCCTCAATTGCAAGTTGCAATTGGAACGGAACTCCCCTGAATCTAGGACGATTCGACGTGATCGAATGGCACCATTGGAGCATGATTCGGTTGCTGGATTGCTGGGTTCGATCGCTGATCTGGCATCGTTTCCCCCTCTATCTCCATCGATGTCGTGGCTCTGATCTCCACTGATGATGATGGGAAAGAAAGTCGGTCTATATTCGCAGGTGTTCGCGAGGCCCACACACGGTAAACACTCTGGGAAGGACCCGACGAGCCTTCTCCCGGCTTGTAATCCTGTGGTTGCCACACTGAGAACCCAATGAACCGATTGCATTTCGCACAATCCAAACGTATCGACCGGCCATTGTGGATCGGAACTGATACGGTCTCATGACATCCACACTTGCAGGCTTTCCGACGTGGTGTCTTGAGTGCGACTGTATCTGGTGCCGGCTCTGGAATAGTGACATCGGGAAGGTCTTTCGACGTTTCGACGTGCTGTGGCATTGGTGGATTTGTCGATATCTCCACCGTTTCCGTGACAGTTATCTCCTCTGATTCAGGGGCCATCAGTGGTCTGGATGGCACCGCATACAATCCCCGTTTGGGTTGCTCCAGCACCTTCAGTTTGACCGCATCTGATAGCAGACGTTCGGCGTGTCGCTCTGTACATCCCTTGCGATTCACCAGTGCAGTGACGGCCAGTGATGTCGGAACTGAAGTGACATTTTCCCTATATGACTGTGATATAGGACTATTGTCACTAACACTGTCGGTTTCCTGTTGGATGTCGGCAATCAATTGAGACACGACACCGATGGTCTCACGGACTGCTGATGATATGAACTCGTCTGGATCGACACAGGGAAGTCCGGTCTGC
>JBPCVE010000278.1:0-5672 GCA_051010795.1 Rubripirellula sp. | reverse complement strand
GTGTCGTGTTCACGCTCAATGGTGATGGCCATATCTTCCGCGTCACCTTGGCGGATCAACGACCCGATGCACCTGCGGGCACATCCAAGGTTCCTACCCGTTTGATTGCGTGGGCAACCAAGTCTTCCAAGCAGAACAAGGGCGACACGATCAAACCCAAGGGGATGCCTGACCTGACGGATGTCAATGATGAATGGGTGACGGTGAAACTCGATCTGAAAGGAACGCAGGCGGTGCTAAGCATTGGTGAGTTTCAAGCTGAAATTCGTCATGCGGCACTCTCTCGTGAAAAGAACATGATCATGTTGACTTTTGCTCATGGTGAAATCGCAGTACGTAAGTTTAGTTTTTCGCCTGTTTCTGTTTCCAATTCGGTACCACCGCAGAAACGCTAACCCAAGTGGGGGCAGGCACAAAGATGTTTTCGGGGGGATTCGCGTCGTATGGGAAGCGTCGCGGTGCCACAAATATCAATCCCACGAAATTCACGGTTTGGTGTCCTCGATCGAGTCCAGGTTCGTAATAGAGAGGGTGTGCTGTGCATGTCATCATTGAAAGATTTGAAGAGCACCGGACACCTGCTCTCCCAGGGACGACGGGATCGGAACCTGAATTCGACTTGGTAAATCTCGTTGAGCTTATTTACGCTACCATAGGTCGGTGATTTTCATAGAGAGTATCTTCAACGTGTTAGCAGTGGTCAGTCGCAGGAAAGCAAGGAGAAGCTTAGTGAAAAAGTTGCCCGGTATATCATTGGTGTTGGTCGTCGTAATGTTAGTCGCTGGTGTTCCTTCTGTGCTGGCTCAGGAGGCCAACGTCACCGAGAAGCAAAGGAGTAAGCTCATCAATCGCTTCCCGAAATCCGACGCCAACAAAGACGGCAAGTTGGACGACGCGGAGTTGCTCGCATTGCGAGAATTCTTCCAGAACAGACGCAGGAAAGCGGATTCTTCGCTGGCTGAAAATGGTAACTCGCAGGCGGTTGCTGATCCGTGGAGGACGGCAGGATTCAGGCAGGTGAATACCATGGGCGGTGGCGAAGCGGCGATTCCTGAGAACGGGAAGTTTCGAGTTTTTGTCTTGATGGGGCAATCCAACATGCACGGCACCGCTCGGGCAAATGAGTTGAAGCCTCCTTATGCAGAAAAGCATGAGCGGATTCGAATTTGG
The DNA here is from genome assembly GCA_051010795.1 of Rubripirellula sp. Classification (GTDB taxonomy): domain Bacteria; phylum Planctomycetota; class Planctomycetia; order Pirellulales; family Pirellulaceae; genus Rubripirellula. The sequence continues at coordinate 4,502 of JBPCVE010000278.1, read as the reverse complement.
GCCAATGGAAGCTGGGAGTACTTTGTACCGACGCAACGATTCGGTCCGGGGGTTTCGTTCGCCCGTCAGCTTGCCGGGTTCTGGCCGGATGACACCATTGGTATCATCAAAATCTCCATTGGTGGTACGGGGATTCGTGGTTTTGAAAAAGACTGGTCCCGGGAGCGGGCAAGTCTTACCTTTGATGGCGAGAAAGGTTCGCTCTACAAGGATTTGATGAATGCAGTGACCGAAGCCAAGAGAATCTCGAAGCCCGAGTTTTGCGGTTTCTTTTGGAAGCAGGGGGGGGCTGATGGCACGAAAAAGGTTCTCGCAAATGAATACTATGAAACTTTCAAACAGCTGATCTCAGATCTGCGTTCGGATCTGGGCGTGCCGGATTTACCTGTGTTTGTGCCCAGCTACACGGACGACGACGGACTCATCAAGGCGTTCACGGCCAAACTGAGTGATCAAGACCGTGCCACAATCAAGGAACTGCGGGCGAAGGAAGTGGCGGAAGAGAATCTGCGAGTCGAGGTGTTGCTCAAGTTCCTCAATGATGCGAGCCCTGCCAAACGGAGGCAGCTTTCCGGAAAACGACCGTACATCGCGGGGGTTATCGCTGCTCAGAATCGGGCAGGTCGCGAAATCGCCGAGGTCACGACTCTCTTTCCCGGCCAATTGCCCAAAGGGCCCGATGGAACGCACTACACCGCAGAGGGTTACATCACGCTTGGGAAACTCACGGCTACCGCAGTCGAAGACTATTATCAGGAAAAACGGTAGCAGGTCGTGTTCGGATTCAAACGTGGTCTGAATCCCCTCGCAGTTGGCTCCGAAAATGTGCCCGTTTCCAACTGATAGCGTGTTTCAATGGTTCAGGGCTGTTGCGGGGCCAGCAATTCCAATTCGGCAAAAACGGGGCGGTGGTCTGATGCCAATGATTCATCGATCACTTTGGTACTCAGCAGACGAAAACGGTCGGCCTTGCGATAGAAAATGTAGTCGATACGCGACTTTGGAGCGGTTGCAGGTGAGGATGCCACTGGCACAGCTTCGATGGCACATGTCCATTTTGAGAGTAGGGTCTTAACGGGCTCTGCCTCCGGTTTGGCGTTCATGTCGCCTGCCAAAATTGTCGGCATCGAATCTTTGTCTCTCGCGAACAGCCGGTTGATTGCGTGGGCTTCTGCAACGCGATCTTCGGGCACGTTGTGTTGGAAATGGGTACTGATAAAACGCAGACGTTCGTCGTCTGATGTGCGAACGGTTACTGCAATCGCACCGCGCGGATAGGTCGTTTTTTCCGGTGTGCTCTCCGTGTAAGGCAAGGGCTGGATGAGTACATCGAGAATCTCGTGGCGCGTCAGAACTGCATTGCCAAAAAGTCCGCCTTCGTAGTGCTGTGTCGGCCCAAAGCGAACAGCCATGCCAGTGAGTTCTGCAAGTCGCCGGGCTTGGTGTACTTGTCCTGAACGCTTCACCCCCACATCGACTTCCTGCAATGCAACGAAATCAGGACGTGACTGTTTGATCACTTTCGCCAAACGTTCCACATCATAGACACCATCCGTACCCAAGCCGTAGTGAATGTTGTAGCAGAGCACGCGGATTGTTTCGTCGGCCTTGCAATGGTCAATAGTGAAGCTGATCGCGATCATTGCAATTGCAAGACTAAACGTGTTGCGCAGGGAAATCATGTCTTCGTTTCAAATTGTGAGAAAGGCGGTTTTCGATTGGTCTTGATCGTTAGGAAACAGTTCGCGTGCGTCGGCAAATCTCTTGCCCGCTCGTGTGGCGTCACTTTTGGTGTAGCTCATGACCTACAATGGACAGATGTTTGTGGTGCAAGGGATCAGCGGGGCTTCAACGATTGCTGAATCGGGTACATCATTGTCAAAGTTGGGTGCTAATGCCTCGAGGAAGATACAAGCTGCTGTAGTGAAGAGATTGTACTCGTCCGGTAATCATTTTGGGGCGAGTTTTGGTGGTGGGGCTGCTGATGCAAGTTTGATTTTTTCTGTCATCACCTCGATGTTTAATTATTTAGCGGCGTTGACCCCTTTGTCCGTTGCAGCCAATTGTCCGAGGTTCTTGCGTTGGGCTCAGTCGGAAGATGAGTGAGAATCATGGTCGGATGGTGAGGGAAATCCGTAGGTCCAAACACATGCCATTGCCGCTAGAATGGGTGCCGCGAGGAAAATCAGAGACATGGTCACCGTTTGTACGATGTCGTTTCCCCAATAGGATGCCGACAGGCCAATGGCACTGGCACCAATCACTCCGGGAATGATGAATCCCCACATGCGAAGGTGACGCGGGTCAGGTGTCTGACATAAAGTGAAAAAACCTTGCAGGCTTCTAGGTTCATTTTTGGGCTTGGCAAGGACATACCACCACTGCAGAAAAAAGAACGCCAGCCAGGTAGTGGTAATACCCATCCCCCAAGCCAGCATCTTGTACAGGAAGTCCTGCTTGTCGAAATACCACTCAAATTTCATTAAATATGCGGCTTGTCCAAGGATGATAAGCGTTGCCCAAATCATCCACATCGCTGCGAGAATCCAAGTCAAACGCCGGGAAAATAGAGCGTCGGTCGCTTTCGTTACGGCTTGATCGTTGTGTTCCTTGTTTGCGTTTGCAGTGGATGCGTTTGCAGTGGATGCAGAGATCAATTCAATGTCTGTTTTGATTTCACTTGCGTTTTGGTATCGCCGTTCTGGCTGTCCTTCAAGAGTTTTGAGAATAATCTCATCGAGGCGACTATCGATTCCAGATTTTTGCGAGGGTGGATCGAAGCGGCCGACCGGCATTTCGCCTGTTAGTAGTTCGTAAAACACAACTCCCAGTGAATATAAATCGGCTCGGTGGTCGACTGATTTTGTTTGGTGCATCTGTTCTGGTGCCATGTACAGCGGGGTTCCCATGACTTGATGATCACCGGTTAGGGACAGGTCGATTTCTTCCTGTCGCATTAATTTTGATAGCCCAAAGTCGGCAATTTTTATATTGCCCCGTGAATCGATCAGCATGTTTTCCGGCTTGATATCACGGTGGATGACACCGGTGTTATGAGCGTATTGAAGGGCATCGCAGATTTGCGGCACAATTTTTAACGCTTCGGTCGGTGATAGGCGTTCCCTCTGCATGAATTGCCGCAGGTTTGGTCCATCGACAAACTCCATCAGTAGATAGTAAAGGGAATCCCGTTTACCAAACTCGTGAATAGTGACGATGTTTGGATGATTGAGTTTTGCCATTGCTTTTGCTTCGCGCTCGAAGCGATCGGTGAAAGCCGGTTTGCCTCTCACCTCGGGCGATAGGATCTTGACTGCGACGATGCGACCAAGTTCCTTCTGTTTCGCTTTGTAGACGACACCCATACCACCTCGCCCGAGCAACTCGATGAATTCGAGGTTTGGGAAAACGGACTCGAGATTTTGCAACGAGTGAAATTCGGTATTTGCGGTCGTGTCGATGTCGACCGTTGCCTGATTTGCACTGTCCTCCGGTGCTTGTGGCCCGAGGCCAACCAGTACAAGGCATCTAGGGCACAGCCCATTGGGAGCATCTTGGGGGACGGTTGACCTGCATTGGGAGCAAACGGAGGGTTCATTCATGATTTAAGTTCATGTAGGGGTAAAGTGCTGTTGCATAGGCACTACAGTCATTCGGGGTTTCAGTAACGCGGAAATTCCAAAATGCTTGATTTATTCTGACAGTGCATCCAAAAGACGGTGGATTTCGGGATCAATTTCCGATTGATCCTCCACTGTGCGGCTTATTTCGCTGCGAAATAGTTGCTGATAACGGAGACGCAGGCGGTAGGCAGTTTGTTTCGCGGCGTTCGGGGTGATGTCCAGCTTTTGGGCAACGCTCACATATAAAGAGTCGCTTCCTTGTTCAGTCAGCGTGCTTTTCAGCTCTTCAAAAGCATTCGACTGTCCGCGGTCGCTTAGTTCTTGTCGAAGCTGGTTCAGGACACGGTCCAAGGCGGTCAGAACCCATTGTCGATCGAATGCTTTGTCCGGATTCATGGATATGGCGGGTTGGATTTGGAATCTGGTTTCGCCGTCGTCAAAATCGAGTGAAATCAGCGTTTGGTCTCCACCCCGCTTTTTGCTGTTGGCTTTGTTCCATTCATTTGCCATGAAATTCTTGAAGGCAGTTAACAGGAAGGAACGAAATCGTCCGCGTTCTAAGCTTGGCTTGGAAAAACTCTGCTTCTCAAGCAGATAGACGAAAAAGCCCTGGGTAAGATCCTGTGCCATATGCTCATTGTCGGTTCGTCGACGAGCGTACGCGTAAAGCGGAAACCAGTATGCTTCGCAAAGGGTTGCGAGAGCTGCCTGCGATTCGGAAGAATCAGGGTCTGCAGCATGAAGAATCATGCTCCATTGAGTTGTCTGGAATCGGTTTTCGTTGGGAACTGACGCTTTATCAGACTCGTGAATGTTCATGCTTGCGAATTCCCGAATCAGTGACTAATTCAAACGAGAATGAAAGCACGTTTGTAGAAG
>JBPCVE010000277.1:0-8166 GCA_051010795.1 Rubripirellula sp. | reverse complement strand
GGGTCGTGCGCGCCTAGCCTTTGTCGCGTTAGTTCCGAATATTCTTCCGGTTTTTCTGGTCCTCGCCATGGTCGGGTTCACGGGCGGAAAAATCAACATGGGTGCAGCGATGATCGCAGCTGTTTCGGTTGGTTTATCGATCGATGGCTCCGTCCACTTTCTCGCCGGTTATCAACGCACACGGCGTCGCAAGCACACGGCACAAACCGCATCTCGGCACGCTGCTGGAAGAACCGGCGTCCCGATTTTGCTGGCAACAGCAGCACTCATGGTTGGCTTCGGCGTGATGTCAACAAGCGACTTCGTGCCGACAGCAACCTTCGGAGCACTGGTCGCATCAACGCTGGCTATTGGAACCGTCGTGAACTTGACCTTGCTGCCTGCATTTGTCGTCTGGGCGTCTCCCGCAGAATCCGATTGAATGTCGGCTGCCTTGGGACACGTCATTCGCTCGTGATTTTTGGCATTGCAAGGAAACCAGCATTGCAAGGACCTCAGCACTGCTTGGCAAATCTTCTGCCGGTGCATGCCATTGCCCGCCCACCTCAGGCGTCGGCAACATCAGCCCAACCGACGTGCTGAACATGACTGCATTTCCCACATTTGACACGACGCCCCAAGGACTCAGGCTGAATGCGGACCGTTGAACTACAGCTGTCGCACTTGAACCTGACCACATGCTCAGTTGCGACCAAACCATCGAGTTTCTTTTTATCCAAGTCGGGAAAGCTGATATCGATCGCAAGCAGGGTAGTCAACAGCGACTCCGTTAACTGGCCTGCATCTGCAATCCGATCGGCCAAGCACCGCACACTCTCTTCGAACACATTGCGGACCAGACGTCCATTCCCAAAATGCCGATCCCGCTCCTGATACAGATGATGGAACCCAATGAGCAGACGGTATCTCGCTTCACTTGGGATTGCATACTCATTCTGTACGCACAAGTGCTCAAATATCTGACCAAGTTGCAATGGTGTGTAGTCGACAAATTCGATGGTGGTGTTGACGCGTGACGAAAGCCCAGGATTCGATCGAATCAATTGCTTCATTTCATTGCTGTACCCCGCCAGGATCACAGCGACTGACTCGCGATCATCTTCCATCCGCTTTAACAGACATTGAACCGCTTCACGTCCATAAGCATCATCACCTGAGGCATCGACCAGGCTGTACGCCTCATCAATGAACAGAATCCCATTCATTGCTGAATCACAAAGTTCATTTGTCTTGGGCGCGGTTTGCCCGGCATACTCGGCAACCAATCCACTGCGATCTGTTTCAACCACATGCCCGCTGCTCAGGGTTCCCAAGGCGCCGAGGATTTGTCCCACGATTCGTGCAACGGTTGTTTTACCTGTTCCTGGATTTCCCACGAAGGACATGTGAAGGCTGATCGGCATGGTACTCAGACCGGCAGCACGCCTCTGTCCCTGCAAACGCAGAAAGTTGGTGTAACTTTTGACACGTTCCTTCACACTATCCAGCCCGATCAATTCATCAAGCTCTTTCATCGCAACGCTGAGTCGCTGCTCTCGCTCAGCCTCGGAAATAGGTTCTGGCTGCTCTACCTTGCCACCTTTTTTTTGCTTCGCTGTCTTCTTCTCCGCTGTCTCATTCTTCTTTGCAGTGGCTCTATTTCCTTTTGCTACGGACGGTGCAAGCGGAGCTAAAACCGAACGCGGATCTGCGGGATACAACGCCATGTCGATTTCGCGCTGCAGGGTGTGCAGCGCCACGGATTCTTCATCAAGCAGCTCACCGTCGCACTTTGCGACCAAATTCGCAAGACGCATGACAATGGTTTCAACATGGGATTTACTGTCGGCCAGTGGCTCGTACCGTACGAACGGAGCGACCAGCGCCTCCCACTTCAACAAATCGGCCTGCTGAAATAGCTCCGTTGCCGCTTCGCGAAGCTCATTGCCTCGCAGTTGCTGATCCCACAAATGCTCGATCATGGCCGCGGCCACTTTCTTTTCCGGGGCGCTCCAACGATTATCGGCACGCACCACGGTTACATACACCTTGATCAATAAGCCACGGTGAAGATCGTCCATCAACTCCACGAAGTTTTCACCGTTACCCTCCAACAAGGTGGGAAAACGTCGTACCATCCATGTCCCACACTGCCTGTACAGCTTGCCACAGTCGCGCACCACGCGGCGGAGCACGCCAATCAAACGTGTATCGTCAAGCTCGTTCATACTTCCGCGGAAAACAAATGTCGTGAGTCAGGAGGACCTAAGTCTAACGGGAAACGCACCTCCATGACGAGATGTCACCCTCAGAGAGTTCCACAGCCCACGACACTTCTGCGGAAAAGACGAAAAAGGCAATGAAATCCGTTCAGTCGCGACTCTGAGAAATACGATCCGCGACTGCAGTGCCCTGCCTCTCCTAATCACAAACTGTCCCACCAGAGAACAAGGTCCTTCGCGTGAAAGGCAGAACCAGGAATTTCCCGTGCAAGGGACGCTGCCCGCCATGAACACCAAAAGCGTGCAATCATGATGCATCGAGCATGAAGAGCCTACCACACCGCTGGTCTCGAGGACCCATGACAAACCAGGTCGCGCGGGGGCGACCCCTGCGAATTCGTAGTAGCTACTATGCGAATCGTGACATTACGTCCGGATCCATCAATCCCGCATCGATGACAGGAGCGAGCCGCTTCTAGAATTGAATCTCAGGTAGTCGCCAAGCCCCAAAGCCCCGCCGAAAAACGATAGCCCGATCGAACACCGGCAAATACGCCTGCTAAAAAATCGCTCCGCCGCCATCCTGCATCACCTTCGGCGATACAGGAACAAACCAACAACACCATCAGGCAGGCATATCTGTCTGGTCAGAAACCAGCATCAGGATGTCCGAAGGCAGGTGCCCCATCTCGACTCTCGCGGGGACACCATCACGAGGCCTCTCGTTTGAGACCGCTGCTCCTCCCTGTTGAAGCACCGTGGCCCTCTGCTGCAATTCCTGCAGCGTTTCCAGCACCCGAAAGCCACCCACTTGGGCAGTTACATCGCAAAAAGCATCTGCAGAGAAAGCTTTCAAAATTTTAGCGCGCTCTGTCTCTACTGTTCGCTGTGATACAGCCAAACGCGTTGCGATCGTCTTGTTTGGCATACCGGTGGCAGCCAGTTCCAAGACCTGACTTTGACGTTCAGTTAGCCCACGTAGTGTCTGTTGCACTCTTTCATGTTGCTGAACTAGGTTTCGAACAGCCCGATGACGACGAATCGCATACTTGAGGTACTCCTCGAGCACATTCATCGCGACGGGTCTCTGCAGCACAGCCAAAGCTCCCAGTTGAAAGCCAAACGCAGTCTGTGCATCTTCGTGCTCGTCTGCAATCAAGATGATGGGAACATCCGTTGTTTTGTGCAACAGTTGTTGCCGCCACTGCTCAAACTCGTCTCGACCAGACCGCACGTCGTAAACGAGGCAGGAAGGAGCAACATTGGGGGCCGTCATCAGCAGCTCATCAACCGAGGTTGAAAAGCGGACTTCAACGCCCAGCCGTTCAGCGACAGCTTGGTAAGCTGAGCGAGAACCGGCATCTCGATCGACGATGTAGATCACGGCCGGCGTGGTATCGAAATGTATGGACATGATTCCTGCCAAGTTTGCGAGTAATAAGTCAATCTGCTCACCCATAAACACGCAAACCGTGACGGATCTCCGCAGCTTTTTTTGCCGATTTTGCTGCCGGAGGACGCAATCGCCAACGTTTCATACAAAACACAGGGAAAAACGGCACTTCGCACAGAAAGCACTGAAACGCTCCTCTCACCAAGCGGGACGCGCACTCAGGGCCTGGCACATGGGGAACACACTTGTTTTCAGCACGCTGAGTCAATCCTCACGACAACATCCTGGCCGTGACTATCTGGGCTCAACTATCTCGGGAGCCCCGACAAGCACGGGCCCATTCCCATCGTGATAATAGACACGATTCCCACCAGTTTTTTTCGCAGTGAACAACGCTTCATCAGCGTGCCGAAGTAATGCTCTCATCACTCGGTCCTCGCTTAGCGCACTCAACCCAATACTAACGGTCAAACTCGCAACCTCGCTTGCAAACGTGAACCGCTCCGTCTGCAAGTACCGTCCTATTGTCATTCATTTGCTCCGCAGCTTCACGAAGTGGCCCCTTCAAGATAACAGAAAACTCGCCACCCCCGAAACGAGCGACCGCGTTTTCAAGTCGCGAACAGATCAATTCGCAAACCTGGCGTAAAGCATAGTCAGAGGCTTGCTGCCCATGCTCATCGCTAAACGCCTTCATGCGATCAATATCAATCAACGCGAGTACAAGCGTTGATCCATTTTCATGATTTTCATTGCACAATTCTTCCAGCCTAATGTCAAACGCATGGCGATTTGGCAAACCAGTCAAGCTGTCAATTTTATCATCGCTTACATAGGACTGAATTTGTGCTGTTTGTTTTTGCAACCGATACTGGGCAGTGTCCAACTGGTCTGATGTTCTCCGGACTCACCTCAACACCTGCTCGATGGCGATCGCTGCCCGATGCTGGAGCACACTGCGTGTGGATTCTTCTCCTGCCACATCAGGCTCAAACTTTTCGAGCAACACTTTGTATTCGTTAACACTCTGGGCATGATCCCGCATCCACGTTCCAAGATCCTGCAACAATTGCACAATACGCTCGCGATCACCCTGATGAAGACGAAAGCCAGCGTCGTGTGGTGCGTACTTCATACGGGCTAACCGAAAACGAATCCAGACTCCGAGCAGAAGCAACAGCGCGTTAAAAACACACGCACCCAACAACAATGTTTGGTCGGTGACACTTGGCATCAGTGGAAGCCCCGAGTTGCATTCAGACGATTCACAAACGCACGATTCAGATTCACGTTGTCGCCTTGATTGTGTCGGATCCCAGTACAATTCACTTATGCCTGATTACCAACCCTTACGAATTTAAAACACCCTCACTCGGCGCGTCATCCTCAACTCCTGACGCCTGTGTCAGGTCCTCGCCCCGTGCAATCACAACAAGGCCGCTGTCAGTTACCGTAAAACCTCGCTCGCGATCTGCCGCAGGATCGAAACCAATCTCGGTTTCAGGCGGAATGCGTACCCCTTTATCAATGATCACCCGTCGCAGGCGACACCTCCTCCCCACCTCAACACCGTCAAAAAGGATGCTGTCTTCAACTGAAGCGTAACTATTGATTCTGACGTTGGGCCCCAGCACGCTTCTGGCGACACTGCCTCCACTGACAATGGCCCCTTGGCACACAATCGAGTCAAGTGCTTCCCCGCGACGATGGTTTGATTTACCTTCGCTACCAAACACAAATTTTGGTGGTGGCAGCATTGGCTGAAATGCTCGCATGGGCCACTGCTGGTCATACAGATTCAAAAGTGGATCAACTCGAATCAAATCCATCGTCGCGTCGTAGTAAGCATCGATCGTCCCCACATCTCGCCAGTAGGCGTCTACTTTTCGATTTTCATCGAGGAAAGGAAAGGCACAAACCTGATAGTCTTTGATAGCCTCGGGGATAATATTTTTTCCAAAATCATGATCGCTGTCATCACGCGTTGCGTCGTCGCACAATTGTTCGTAAAGAAACTTGGCGTCGAACACATAGATGCCCATCGACGCAAGGCACACCTCAGGATCTTCCGGTAGGCCAATCGGTTCATCAGGTTTTTCCTGAAATCCGATCACCCGATGCGCGCCATCAGTTTGCATGACTCCGAACTGCCGTGCTTCCGAACGACTGACTCGAAGCGCGCCGATCGTGATGTCCGCTCCCATCTTGCGATGGAAGTCGACCATCGGTCCATAATTCATTTTGTAGATATGGTCACCTGCGAGCACCACGACATCTTTAGGCTGCTCACGCTCAATGGCGTAAATGTTTTGGTAAACAGCGTCAGCCGTTCCCTGGTACCAATTATCGGTGAAACGTTGCTGAGGCGGAACAACATCAATAAACTCCCCCAACTCGCGGCAAAAATATCCTCGCCACGCGAGATTGATGTGCCGGTCAAGCGACTGTGCCTTGTATTGGGTCAACACCAACAGACGCCGCATTCCGCTGTTGAGACAATTGCTCAAAACAAAGTCCACAATACGGTACAAACCGCCGAAAGGTACGGCAGGTTTCGCCCGGTCCCTCGTCAAGGGCTCCAATCTTGAGCCCCTTCCACCTGCCAATATCACCGTCAATGTGTCTCGCATTTCTTAGTGCTCCCTGCTGTCAGCGAAGGTGCCAACCGTGCAAAGTTGCCACCACATCCGAACACGCAAACCCGATCGGTTCGAACGTGAGTTCAAGCCTAACAGATGCCGCACATGCATGCGTGAGCAAACTGAGGAGTCTCTTCGTGACACGTGTGAAACTGGGCACGAGACCAAGTGACTCATTCGGAGCACGACCCCCGCAGCCAGTATAACCCCATGTGAGCGGTAACTTTCAGGCTCGGCAACCGAGAGAGACATACAAGCGACTAGCCAGATTTGTAATAATAGAGGGCGTTGGTGGTCCACAGCGTGCGGCGGGCCGGGCAGCGAGCCAACCTTGCAGATCCACCGATTCACTGCACCCTTTTCCCAGCACCAACCTATTCCTGAGAAGCACCCCGAGAGTTACCACGGAGTTACCGGCATGACGAAAACCTCTATACACGCTGGCATCGCACTCACCACCATGATCGCAGGCTCACTGATTACGGCTGTAATTTTCGTGCTGCCAGGCGGAATGCGAACTACGGTTCAGGCACAAAACCGGAATCTGGCCCCCGTCAACGCACGCCCTCCGATCGTGGATGCGGAAAATCTTCGACACGCACAAAATCTGTCTGATGCCTTTCACAACGTAGCCGAGGCGCTCCGCCCGTGCGTGGTCAGCATCAGTACGAAACAGTTCGTGGTGGACCCTCGAATGAATCGCGTCCCTCCCCAATTCCAATGGCAGTTTGGTCCGCGCGAACAAAACGGCATGGGCAGCGGCGTTATCGTTCGTTCTGACGGTTACATCCTTACCAACAATCATGTGATCGAAGGAGCCGATTCCCTGACGGTTGAACTTTTCGATGGGCAAACCGTTGCGGGCACTGTTGTCGGCGCCGACCCACAAACAGATTTGGCCGTGGTCAAGATTGACGGACCGAACCTGCGAGCTGCAGCTTTCGGTGATTCCGACGCCACGCGGGTTGGGGACTGGGTACTGGCCATCGGTAGCCCCTTTGGACTGGACCAGACGGTCACTGCCGGAATCATCAGTGGAAAGAATCGAGTTCAATCAATCATTGCCGACGGTGACGGGTTCGAAGACTTCTTGCAAACTGATGCGGCAATCAACCCTGGCAACTCGGGGGGCCCCTTGGTCAATCTGCGTGGCGAGCTCATCGGTATCAACACCGCCATCCTGTCGCAAAGCGGCGCCAGTGCTGGCATAGGTTTTGCAATCCCCGTTTCCATGGCTCAACCGGTCCTGAAATCCATCATTCGAAATGGCGAGGTCCGCCGTGGCTTCCTTGGTGCTCAAGTCGTGGATGTGTCAGCCAAACTGACGCAAAAATACGACCTGCGTGTTCGCAGCGGAGCGTTTGTCGCAACTGTGCTGCCCAAGCAATCGGCTGATCGTGCAGGTCTGAAAGTGGGTGACGTGGTCACACGGATCGATGGGCGACTCTGCAGGGGTGGGACCCAACTTCGAAACTATGTCGCAAATCGGCCTCCCGGAACGACACTCAGAATGGAAGTCAATCGAAACGGACAAAACATGCAGCTTCAAGTGCAGCTCACCGAGCGTACCGATGAAGCGATGGCACAATTCCGGCCTGACCGAAACAACTTTGGATCTGAGTTGGTGCCAGTCACCCCAGAAACGCAACGGCAATATGGGTACCGTGGCCTCCAAAGCGGTTTGATTGTGACAAGTGTTGAACAGGGGAGCCTTGCCGATCAAGCCGACCTCGAAGTGGGTGACGTGATCGAATCAGTTGGCGGCCTGAGGATACGAACGGTTGACCAGCTTGCTGAGATTCTGGTGGATGCCAAACGTGGTGGTCAATCGGTCAGGATGATTGTTCGACGTGGGCGCGAGCGTTTGACGCTGCTTATCCGCTGAGCTGAACACCAAGCTACCCGCATCATTAGCCTTGATTGGCCCGCCAGC
>JBPCVE010000276.1:0-3830 GCA_051010795.1 Rubripirellula sp. | reverse complement strand
GGTGCAGAACATCGAGCATGTTTGACGTGTACTGCGCATTGTCCAGCAAGTTCAGCCAGCGGAGGAACCCGTCATGTCCAAATGCCATGACACGGCCCTCTCCGTAATAGCGTGCCAAGGCGACTGATGAGGGACGCGTCGAATCATCGTCGCCACTGACCACCGTGATCCAATCATTATTGGTTGGCAGAACAGCACCAGAGATACCGGCCGAGGTGATGTATTCGACATCACGTGACAGATACTTCCATGGATCCACAACCTCGACCGAGAATGACATGGTGGTGACCAGATTGTCATCCGGAGTTTCCAGATTCCGATCCAAGCCTCCATCTTCGACCACAACACTGACGATGGTTGTTCCTTCGAGACCCTGGCTAGACGGGGTTAGCTGCAGTTGTCCCGTGTCTGCTGGCCACTCGTAGGAAAGGTTGACCGCTTGCAGTAACTCAGGGTTCGAGCTTGTGGTCGTGATACGAAGGTTTTGGTCACCGAGGTCACCGTCGGAGATACCCGCCAACGGGATTGTGGTCACTTCCGAATCAGTGAACAGGGTCAAATCCGAGACTTCGTCAATCGTGGGCGGATGATTGGTGCTGGCGACTTGCACTGATTCCAGAGCAATCGGGCTTCCACCGGAGCCAATGGAAAACAGCGTGGTCAGTCCACTGCCATCGAGATTGGCGGATTGCAGAATGTTGCCGTCACTGCCACCACCGCGTACCCAAACCAGGCGTCCGTTGTCGCTGTCCAGTTCGATGTCGCCGATTCCACCACCGACATCACTGATGACTGTTTCGACACCCGTGCCATCAAGATTAGCGCGATACAGTGTTCGCCCATCATCATTCACGCCAAGTGTGTTTTCGGCGTAGTAGATCTTACTTCCGGGGATATCGAGTGCGAGCCAACTGCCTCCGCCCGTGTTTAAAAGGGCAATGTCGTTGGTGCCGTCAACGTTCATCCGGCGGATTCCAGCGAAACCAACTGGGCCGCCACCGAACGTTGGATGGACGGTGTAGTAAACATGCCCGTTGGCTTCATCAACTTCCATGTCGCTGACGTACCATGGACGTTGCGAGTAGGTCGTGAGGGTTGATCCATCACTGGAGAGTTGCTGCATACCACCTGGGCAGAAGCATTGGCGATTCGCAGGGTGATAGTTTTCTAGAGCGTGTGGAGAATAGTAGATGTCCCCAGTAGCATTGCTTACTGTGACTGCGTGGGGAACGACTCCAAGTGGCCAACCAGTATCACGCAGCATTGTGCGATCACTTCCGTCCATGTCCATTGCATGAATCCATGATCCGGCATTTTGATCCTGCGCGTGATAGGAAGCAGTGACGAGCTTCTGATTGGCTCGGTCGATATCAAACAGCATCCGACCTTGGTTGCCAGTGTTGGTGTGAATGGTCTCGATTTGGTTCCCATTTTCCAAACCCCGACGGATTGAAAAATCATCAGCCCAGTAAACGCGTGTCAACTCTTGCAAGTTGGGCGTGATTTCAAGCCGGTAGTCTTCGACTTCTCCATCATTGGCTGCCCCGCGGGGAGCGAGCCCTCCAGCGGAACTGACACGGAACCTCGCAAAGGTTTCTCCAAGAACTGCGTCAGTTGGCAGTTCAAAGGTAAGTTCATTCAGCCCGACATTGACAGCTTGGGACGTATAGATCTGTTCGCCTGCATCGTCCCAATCACCATCCGCATTGAAATCGATCCACGCATCCAGCTTGCCAGCGGCATTGGCGACTGTGACCCGTGCGACACCGGTTTTTCCTGCGACCAGGTTTTCCAGTACAACGCCATCATCGTCTGCACCATCACCTGTTGCGTCATTGGAATGCACGCCATCCAACTCAACATCAACTTCGGTACCCAGATAGATGTTTCCGGTGCTGTGTCGCGCGCCGTCCTCGCTTCGTAAGACTGGGTACGAGGTGGGTGCGTCTCCAAAGTCAAAGAACGGCAATGCATCTACCGTGACGACAAAATCACGACTGAACCGTACATTGTTGCTGGCAGTGCTTAAATCACCATCTGCTCCTGAATCTTCCACGGTGACGGTGATCAGTGACACGCCTGCTTCCGGCGAGATTCGGGTGAAAGTCAAGTTGCCAGTGGAGTCAGGTGACGTGTAGTCCACGATTGGATCGGGGATCAAGCCAGAGTTGCTGCTTGATACCGTGATTCGCAAGGTTGATCCACCCGGACGATTGGACCCAATCCCGGAAAGAGGAACCGACAGTGTTCGTTCCATCGAGGCATCAGCGATGCGGTCCAGAGTGACGTAGCTGACATTTTCGATCCAGTACGCGTAATCGTTGCCGGCAGGTCCTGCCCACTGATGGTTTGCAAGCGTGCCCACAAAATCGATATCACCATCCTGATCGAGGTCGGCAGGGTTTACCGATGCTCCCATCGTAGGGAACTGGTGCAACTTGTTGACTTGATAGGGTGAGGTTGTGGAATGAGGAATCCAGCCAATGGTCTTGCCCCACCAGTCACCCCACAAAATATCAAAGTTGCCATCGCCAGCGAGGTCGGCGGGAACAACGCTGTTCACCCCAAAGGTGTGGGGAGTAATTTCACTTTGCGGAATCACCTGAGTGAAATTCTCATTACCGTCGTTCAGGTAAAGTTCAATTTCTCGCGCCATCTGTGATGGGCCGGAGGCAAGAATGTCGATATCACCGTCCTCATCGAAATCGACTCCGGTAGCGACCGTTGGATGCCCCCAGGTGGTCGTCAGTGGGACTTCATTGAAATTCAGTTCACCGTCGTTGCGAAGCCAGCCGACATGTCCGGCAAAGTGACCGACGTGACTGACGTAGGTAATATCAAGGTCCCCATCCTGATCAATGTCGACAACATCGGAGAAGCGACTGTCATGACGTTCGTTGGCAAGATGCGAAGCCCATCCGCTTGTAGTTTGTTCCAGTACCCATACTTGGGGCGAACCGTTGTGGGGACGCAGTAAGGTCACCACATCCCAATCACCATCCTGACCAAAATCGGCGACCTCGATTTGTGTGTAAGAACCATTGTTGGTTGCTGGGCCCAAATTGTAGCTTGAGAATGTTCCATCACCCGCGTTCAACACACCGACAATTTGCTGGCCGCGACTGACAACAACATCCAAATCACCATCGCGATCCAGATCTGCTGCCCGAGCCTGAGACTTGATTCCATCGATGCCCATGCTGTGGGAAATGAAGTTGGCCGTGGTGGTTTGTTCGTACCACAGCAGTTGCGCCGCATTATTGACACCGATGAAATCAATATCGCCATCGCCATCGAAGTCAATTGTCTGATGAATCGAAAAATCATCGATCAGCGTGGTTGCTGCATCAAAAGTTTGCAGTGATTTTGGCGGTGCCGATACAGCGAGCGTGTGATCCTGGACCTCACCATCATCGGCAATACCTGTAGGTCCATCGACACCCGCGCTGCTGATCCTCAATCTTGCATAGAGTTGATCGCTGGGTGCCCAGGTTGGAACATCGAAATGCAATGTATTGCTGCCTTCGGCGACCGGCATTCGCGAGAATATCCGCTCGTCGGTACTGCTCCATGTACCGTCTTGATCAAAGTCAATCCAGCCATCGAGGAATGCACCTTCAGGTGCATTGGAAACATCAACCAGGACTTTGGCATCGATTTGCCCGGGATAGGCAACGCCGAATAGCACACCATCTTCGTCACTTCCATCAGCTGTGGCATCGACCGAATGTTGACCATCGGTTTCTGCGTCTCGCAACACTCCGATCATCGGCCCTGTGGGAGCATGGCTTGCTCCGCGTTCGGCAAGAGTTACGGGATAAGGTGCGGGT
>JBPCVE010000275.1:0-2941 GCA_051010795.1 Rubripirellula sp. | reverse complement strand
GCCAAATGACGGCTGACGCCTGCAATCGCAAAGTAATCGCAGGTCCTGTCGAAGCGACCGCGATCGGGAATGTGATGATGCAGATGATTGGGACTGGCAGCCTCGACTCGGTGGCAGCCGGTCGAGTGTTGGTGCAGAAAAGTTTCGACACCCTACAATTTGAGCCTCAGAATCCGGATGTCTGGACCGAGCCAGCCAGCCGATTTGCCGCGCTTTAACGGTAACTTTGTTTGTCGGGCCGCCCGACTTCCCAACAAACCGCCCGACTTCCCCACAAACCGCATGTCGGTCCTACGCAAACCGCCCTCCTCGGGCTACATTTCACGCTTCTCAACCACCATTCCCTTTATCCCCAAGCGACCGATGTCAACGGAACAACTTGCCGAACGCAAGACTGAAATTCGCAAAGCGGCTCACGCTGCCCGGAAAGCCCAGGCCGATAAGGAGCAAGTGAGCGTCCAGATCACCGATCGAGTGATGCAACTGCCCGAGTATCAAGCAGCAAATTGCATCATGTGGTACGTCGATGTGCGTGATGAGGCGAGAACCCGACACGCCCTTCCCGCAGCCCTCGCCAGTGGCCAGCAGATTGTTATCCCGTACTGCGTGGATGGCGAACTGGAACTCTTTCATCTTGAGTCGATGGATGAACTTGAGACAGGCATGTACAAAATCCTGGAACCGCGAGCCGATCTTCGGGAAGTTGCAGAGAAACGTATCAATGTTCGCGTGCTTGACTTGATCCTTGTGCCCGGTGTTGCCTTTGATGATCGTGGTGGTCGAACAGGACACGGCAAAGGCTATTACGATAAACTTCTCGAAAATGCAAAAGCTGAAACACCTCTGGTTTCACTTGCATTCGAATGCCAGATGTTTGACGAAATTCCAATGCAGGATCACGACATCTTCATGGACAAAGTCGTCACTGAAACCAAAGTCTATGACGGCATCGGTCGCAAAGGTTGAACAGAGTCATGACAGATCTCAAACAGTTGGTGGACGATACTTACGCAGAAGGTTTCCGCAGTATTTATGGAGAAGTTCTCATCACGGCCCGTGACCGTAAGTGGCTTCAACATTGCGTCAATGCGGCGACAGGGCATGCTTCCAGCACCATCATGTGTGACTGCGAAGCCGGGGTGTCTCAATGGATTGACGAGGAACAAGCAGCTGCCGGCGGGACCCCGGATGGACGTGTTGGAGCAGTGCTCCAATTTCATGTTCCGCGGTTCATGAAGAATCGGCGTAAACAACTTGAAAAAGTAATGTTGGCACGGATCAGCCAGAACGTGCTGACATGCCCAACCGCTCGTTGCTTCAACCAACTTGATACTGAAGACTATTTCAAGTTGGGCCGCAAAGTCGCCTTGTTTGGTGATCGGCATCAGTTCCGTGATGTGCGTTATGAACAGAAAGGCTGGGTCGTTCCGATTCTCGGCGGAGAGTTCTTCCTGTCACGACGATTTGGTTTCCGGGATGGAGTCATGGGTGGTAACCTTTGGTTCTTTGGTGCTGATGAGGACACCGCACTGGACGCCGCAGAACGGGCAGCGGAAGCTGCTGAAAGCACTCCTGATTCTGTCACCACCTTTCCCGGGGGTATAGCAGGCAGTGGCTCAAAAGCAGGCAGCAGCTATGACTTTCTGATCGCTGCAACCTACGCAGAATACTGCCCTACCTTGAAAGAGAAGCTGGGAGACAAATCGAAAGTGCCAGATGGTGTCGGCAGTATCATGGAGATCATCATCAACGGGCGCGATTTGAACGCGTTGCAAAACGCAACACGAAATGCGATTCATGCTGCTGCTGAAACTCCGGGACTGATTAAAATCAGTGCCGGAAACTATGGCGGAAGGCTCGGAAAAACATTCGTGCACCTCCATGAGCTTCTGGACTGAAATCCCATCGTTTCAAAGCCGTTGTGCACCACGAAGGGTGGGCGCCAAAGCGATTGATCACCCAAGCTAGCACACCGGTGCTCAATTCGTTTTTGAATCAACTCGGCGGATATCCCACTGCCGACACTGGGGCCGAGCAAGCATTCGGATTTCTCGATCCATTTGATCCGCTCCAGCCTGCAACTCCTGAATTGTTTCAAGGATCGGTGCAGAGCGGCGTTCATACTCGTCGCTATCAGCGGCGAAGCGTCGCTTGATGCCCTTGAGGGACGCCACGCGATCGCGTAAGGGTCGCACGAATTCGTCGTACCGACGCCGATTCAACTCCGCAACCGCAAGCGATTGCTGATACTGCGGAGTCTTCTGGAGTTCCTGCAATTCAACTTTCGTACCAAGCTTCACGTGGCTCCAGCTTCCGATCAAATTCCCATCAACACGAACTTCATACTGCCCTGCTGGTAAACCGGCAATCTTGATTCGATCTGCGCTGAGACGATGACCTGCATGCGTCATTGCGAATCCCTTGTTCCCATCTGAGGGAAGATCCCAACGAAGTTTGACGGTACTGTGCTGTGCAGGGATGACCCACGGCAAGGCAACTTCGTCATGCTTGAACTTGATGCTTCGCCCCTGATCGGTGACCAGCAAATCCCGAATCCCTTTACCAGCAGTCCATTTTGTGCCGCGATCAGCAGTGCCCCCATTACTCACCACCCGGGACGCACAGAATCTGCGTTCAACTCCTAGCTGCATCAGAATTTCGCAAGCCATCACGACCTGCCCTGATGCCTGCGGATGAATTGCATCACCAATGAGTGTGAAATGCGGATCGTGACGACGCCCCACGTCGGTATACGAATTGAGCGGGGCCCACAAATTTACAAATTCATTTCCACGGCGGCGAGACTCATCCCACGACCAGGCACCAAACATCGACATGAGAGCGTTGTAGCTGTTTGAAAAGCTCTTTTCGCGGAAACGCCATGTCTGATCATCTTGACGCAATCTTGTCACTTCGTGATCAAACATGGTGGGTGACAGGA
>JBPCVE010000274.1:0-5127 GCA_051010795.1 Rubripirellula sp. | reverse complement strand
TTGCAAAAGCTCTCGAGGGATTTGATCACCTTGGCACATGGGTGCAGGAAAGCGAGGGGGGGCAAGTGCGGCGGGACCGCATCGAAAGTATCCTCGATGGTCGAGCAATTTCCATTACCGATGAGCGTCAGGGCAAGGATGGTGAGTGGGTTCAGCACGCTCAGACCGTCATTACCTGGGATCCCACAAGACAGACTTTGATTTTCCGAGGAGCCAGTCGAACGGGCTTCACCTATCAGGCTATCGTGGAGTCGATCACTTTTGACGGTCAGAAGGCAACGATGGTGACTCGTGGAGAAGGTACTGGTGCGGATGGATCTACCTTTATGGCACGGCTCACTCGCGTGATTGATGGCGACACCATGACCTTCAAATTCCATAACATTCGAAGCTCGAACAGTGAGGATGATCCAGACTGGGTTAGCGACGAAGTCAAGTGGACCCGAATGAAGTAAGGGGCAGCGCTGCGTGCGAACGTGAACAGTGCTGTGTAGGCGGGCTGTGGAAGTGGTGCCAAAGATGCAAGCACTAGCCCAGCCCGTATTCGCGTAGTGCTTACGCGTGTTTGGGTTGGTAAGCAATGTTTCTTGACACTCACTGACTTTGAAATATGCCTAATGAACTCAGGTTGAACCATCGAGAGAGGTTCGAGGTATCTAGGTCAAATAGCCTTCAGCGATGTCAATTGCGGTCGGAAACTCCTATTCGATGAACAGCATTGTTACCTCTTGATCTTCCATCAAGTGGTGTTTATCAATTGCGTTCAACTGGGAACGTTTTCGCTTCGCAAAAGGGGGTGACGCCGCAACTCACAAACAGATTACATTATTGTTTGAAGGCGGCTTACAGCCTCTGTAAATCTAGCAAGTCGTTGCCCCCAAAATGTTCCTGTAAATCTACACGCAAGCGTACTCTGCGGAGCATCGTCGAGTTATAAAATCGATTCGGGATTACGGTCCTACCGATAGTGTTTGCTCACGATGATACCGCAGTTATTGCAGCGTTTGTGGGACAACTTCTTCGCCATATCAGTATGCGAGGAAGTGTACTCGCATGGTCAGCATTAGTGGGTTTTCCTCGCAATACCGTTTCTCATGTAGATATTGATGGTAGATTTCCCCTTGTCTAATGCCGTTTCGCGAGGCTTATGGATGATTTCTGCTGAGTATGCGTAAAGCTTTGGCGAGGATTTCTGGATTTCTCTTTGTGCGAATACTTTGCAACATGGCTGTAAAAGAGAGTGTTACGCCCGGACGATATTGGTAGGGAGAGAGCAACGAGTGTCGTAACGGCTCCGCTTGAATAAAGCACAGCTGCCCGGTATCCAAGCAGATGGTCGAACAGGTTTATGAGCATCGAATACAGAAAAAATGCACTCGGAAAACTGACTGTGCGTTTTGATTGCCCCGGATGTCAAGCCCGCTTAACAGCAATGCTGCAAGAAGCCGGTGGCATCGATGTATGCCCAACGTGTGGCCAAGGTTTTCGAGTTCCGGGGCGAAAAAAGCTTGCTGAACTTAACGCTAAGGTGGAGACAGAGGCCAACGAAAAAGAACAGCGTCTGCAGCAAGCAATTAAAGAAAAAGCTGAGCGTAAAATCGCAAAAAGCGGTCCAGACGGGGCTGATGCAGACCGAATTAATGACACCCTGAATATCGGAAAAAGGGCAATTGCTTCACTTGCGGGGCATGCAAAGACAATTGTCGAAAATGCTGTAAGCGAAGCACGTCGTGACGTTGATGAAACCGAGCTGATCACTATCAAAAAAAAATTGGTAATCGGGCGATCGTCAAAGCACGCGGACTGGCTGGTGCCTGACCCCAGTGTTGCGAAAAAGCATGCGTCGATTTCAAGCAACGATGGACAGCTTGTGCTCAGAGCGTTGGGCAGTCGCGCCAAAGTCATTCTCAACAAAGTGTGCATTGCTGCGAAAGAAGACGCCCTGCTGAAACAAGGGGATGTCGTCAAAATCGGACCTGCCGAATTCCGAATCGAGGGTCAGGGTATTCGAGTCATAACAAAAGGTGATCATGCTCATCTGGTCTGCCATGACCTGAGCAAGGAAGTGAATGCTACGGACGGGAGTGGAAAACTAAGCATTCTAAACAATGTCCATCTCGACATTGAACCCTGTAATTTTGTAGTGCTGCTCGGTCCCAGTGGATCAGGCAAGTCCACCTTGATGAATGCACTTAGTGGACGGTCATTGGCAACAAATGGTGAAGTTCTGTTAAATCAGGAAAACCTGTACGTCAATTTCGATCGTCTTAAGACGCGGATGGCAACAGTACCGCAAAAGGACTTGCTGCACAGTAGCTTGTCTCTTAATGCTGCTCTCAGTTATACCGCTCAGCTGAGGCTGCCCAACGATCTTAGTATCAGCGAAAGAGAGAAACTTGTAGAGCAAGTGATTCATGAAGTTGAAATGAATGAACGGGCAAATGCAGATATCTCTACTTACAGCGGTGGTCAAATTAAACGCGCAAGCCTTGCGAATGAACTCCTGCCAAACCCGAGTCTGCTATTCATCGACGAAGCAACCTCTGGTCTTGATGAGCACAGCGACAAGGAGATCATGGGGATGCTGCGAAACTTAGCTGATGCAGGAAAAACGGTCGTTTGCATTACTCATAACTTGGGAAACGTTCTTGATTATGTACAAACTCTTGTTGTCATGGCCAACGGAGGTTATTTGGCGTTCGTTGGCAGCCCGCAGGAAGCATTGGTTTACTTTGACATCGACGATCTTGGAGAGCTGTATTTGCGGCTGAAGGATCAAAAAGGTGAGGAGTGGGCAAAGCAGTACGGACGAACGCGTCGCGGCAGTCAGATGAGAAAGAATACTGCCAAGAAATCAGATCGCGACACTGGAATGAAGATCGAGAGAGAGCAGGCTTCCAGTTTGCAACGTTTGGGGCTTATTGCCAAACACGCTCGGGTCGTGCTTGGTCGCATCATCGAATTGCAACGCAAAGACATGAATTCTCTCGTTGTTGCAATTGCCCAGCCAGTCTTTGTTTTTCTTTTAATATGGATCGTGTTTGGAAATATTTCGGGTGGTGAAAATCGTTTTGAAATTCAAGAGGAATACAAAAGCGGCATGGCGATACTATTTTTGCTTGGAATCAGTACCTTCTGGTTTGGGTGCAGTAATTCAGCTAAGGAGATCGTCAAGGAACGCGAGCTTTACGATCGTGAGCGAAACGCCGGACTCAGTGCGATTGGCTACCTTCTTTCGAAAACCCTTTTCCTGTTTGGACTAACGATGGGGCAGGCTGGGTTCTTGTTCTTCGCTACCGTTTTTGCCACGAACCTCGATGGCGACATGATCTATTACTTGCTTTCCCTCATGGCCATTGGCGCATGCGGAGTCGGGCTGGGACTCACTATCTCGGTTTTTTCTCCTAATACAGACGTTGCCTCGACTGCTGTGCCTTTGGCAATCATACCTCAAGTTGTTTTGGCAGGAATGCTCAAACCACTTGATGGTATTTCAGAGCTCCTTGCTTACTTAGTAGCACCTAGTTATTGGTGTTTCGGTAGTTTGTGCCTCACTTGGAATGAGCAGTGGAGTGGGGTAATGCTCGCGGACGATATGTTCTCCCAAAAACACTACTGGATATCCCTGTTCATGATTGGACTGTTTACTCTTCTCTTTTTTGTGGCGTGTGGAATCAAATTGCAAGGCATCAAAGTGGCTGACTTAACACGATCTGCGGAGCTTGAAAAATGGCTTAAGAAACAAATCATTTCACAAGGTCGATAATAGAAGCGGAGAACATGGTTTAGTGGCTACGACACAAGCCCTTTCAAGATTCTACTAGGCAACCCGTTCATGCGCTCGCTCATGATCGCGGACTTACAGATGCAGTTGCCTCCGAAACAACGCTAACGTGGACGGTTCACATGGCTACTACAGACAAACGCACGCTTGTTTTCCTTGCTCTTGCTGTTTTTTTCACTCTTCTAGGAATTGGTTACGCGATTACAAACGCGATTCGCTCCGAATCGCGACAAACACGTGATTCCATGGAAGCACTAGCTAAAGAGCCAGCAGCAAGAATCGGGAATACTGCTGCATCCACCATCGAACAAATGGGTATAGGAGCAGGTGCAATTCTCAGTGGCTCCGTGCAGAAGGATGACGAGTCAGCGGAAAATAATGTGTCGGCCGCTAACGCATCAGGCGATAAGTCGCAGGCATCCTCATTATCAACAGGTAATTTGATTAGCGATCTCTTTAAGGTGGGAAGAGAGACAGCAAAAAGTATTGACAACTCTCTAAACGATGCATTCCAGCTTGACGCTGCAACCAAGAAAAAAATTGGCTTTGAGCTTTACCAACGAATCATGATTGAGAAAGGGGTTGTTGATGATCCGCAGGTTAACAAAAGGGTCGCCGCCATCGCACAGCCCCTTTTAAAACACTGTGGCCTTGAAGAGAACGAAATCCGATTTACGGTGCTGGATTCGCCCGAGATCAATGCGTTTGCACATGTCGGCGGATACGTATATTTAAATGAAGGCTTGATGAATCTTCATGATGACGATGAACTTCAATTCATTGTTGGCCATGAAATGGCCCACTTAGTGTTGGGCCATTGCGGCAAAAAACTGACTTATGCTGCCCGTGCTTCGGAAATTGGAGGCGACCTGGGGGGAAACCTTGCAAGCATCGCTTATCAGGCGGTATCGATTGGCTACGCACAAGACGATGAATTTGAAGCTGATCGTTTTTCGTATAATCAACTCGACGAAAACAAGTCCGCTGCTATTCGAAGTTTGAAAATAATTGCAAACGCTTTGGGAGATACAGACGAGCTAAGTGAATCAAATTCGCCTGCTGCGGCAACATTTGCAGAAATCGACATGCACTTTCGCAGTCACCCACCGACGCAACTGAGAATTGAGCGACTAAAGAAGTGAGAATGGATTCTTAATCAAGGCCTTTTGTTAGTTTTGAATTCTGGTAGATCGTCTTGGACGATTCGGAATCCTTGGGTGCTGAGTCCGGTGTCCGGGGCTACGTATTGGCGCGTTGAGGCTCTCAATGTCTTTTCTCCGTTGATGAAGCAACCGCCTCGCGCAACGCGGACGTCGCCGTCCGGCGGACCTGCAGGAAAATCC
>JBPCVE010000273.1:0-69111 GCA_051010795.1 Rubripirellula sp. | reverse complement strand
ATTCCTTGTGGAAGCTCCTGCTGGAAATTCGCACCTGGTGGATTTTGATAGGGATTGTTACTCACAGGAACGCCTTTGTCCGAAAATGCGAAGGTTCGTTGGGCTAGCTTTGATTCGCAGCGCAGTTTACACCGAGTGCAGCGTTGTGAACTTTTATTATCATACAGATATTGAGGTTTCCGCGGCGTGGGACCTTGTGAAAATGAATGTTTTTACTGTCATTAAATTCTGTAGCGAGCCGTGGATAGGCGGTGAGTAAAGATGACGACGTGCATGATGTCGTTGGAGCGAGCGAAATTTATGCACATCAGAGTCAAAATGCCCTTAGAAACATCAGTGTATTCAGGGTTATTCTGTTGAAGCGCGTAATCACTTACATGGCTTTGGAAATTGGAGATGCCTGGCCGTTTGTGAAAAAAATTGATCGGAGCGAATACGGATCTGTCTTGGTGCTTCAAACGTTCGTATTAACGGATGCTCCTCGGCATTTGAACCACGAAATCTCAGCAAACCCGAGTTAAATACCGATGCTCAAGAAACTTGAATCTTCGATTAGTTTGCAACTTTTCTTTCTCGCTCTTGCACTTGTTGTGAGCAGCATTTCGCAAGCGGCCGATCAAGCAAAACCCAATGTCCTGTTCATTGCCATCGATGACTTACGGCCCGAGTTGGGCTGTTATGGTTCACCGGTGGCCAAGAGCCCACATATCGATCGCCTGGCTTCGGAGGGGTTGAAATTCAACCGTGCCTATTGTCAGCAGGCGATCTGCAGCCCGTCACGGGCAAGCCTGATGACCGGTGCAAGGCCAGACACGATTGGGGTGATTGAAAACACTGCCTATTTCCGTGAATTGAATCCGGATATTGTCACGTTGCCTCAGCATTTGATTGCCAATGGGTACGAAACGGTTTACTGCGGAAAAATTTATCATGCCAGAATGACCGATAATGAGCGGTCGTGGAGTCGTACGCCCGCTTGGAAATCGTGCCAGTATGAGCGTCCAAAACTCCCTGGTAGTTATGCCTTGCCGGAGAATCAAAAAACGTGGTTGGAAAACAAACAGGCGATGCTGACCAAGTATGGTCCCAGCGGCTCAGGTGGCCTTGTCCATGGTCCAGCCTATGAGGCAGCGGATGTTGAGGATCACGTGTATGGTGATGGCTTCAACACGCAGTTGGCAATCGCAACACTGCAGGACCATCTCAAACACAAGCCTGAACAACCTTTGTTTTTGGCGTTGGGGTTAGTCAAACCGCATCTTGATTTCATTGCACCCAAGAAATATTGGGATCTTTATGATCGCAGTAAGATCCAGACTGCGTCGCAGGCATCCCCACCTGAGGGTGGAGCAGCAACCGGCTTGCACGCTTCCTTTGAGCTGCGTACCCGCCATGGCATTCCTAAGTCGGGACCCATCGGCGAAGAGTTGGCACGTACGCTACTTCACGGCTACTACGCGTGTGTCAGCTATGTTGATGCCCAAGTCGGGATGATGCTGAAGGCATTGGAGGACGCAGGTGTTCGGGATAACACCGTCGTGATTGTTTGGGGAGATCATGGTTGGCATCTCGGAGACATGGGGATTTGGGGCAAAGCAACCAACTATGAAATCGCCACACGAGTGCCGATGGTGATCTGGACTCCTGATATGAAGGCGCGCGGTGCAACGACAGAGGCCTTGGTGGAACTGGTCGACATCTATCCAACGCTCTGTGATCTCAGTGGTGTTCCGTTACCTGTACATCTGGAGGGGAAAAGTTTTGCTCCTCTGCTGACAGAGCCCAGTCAGCCTTGGAAAAAAGCAGTATTTAGTCAATTCCCAAATCCCGCGCTTCGTGAATGGGCGGCGAATCCTCTCTCGGCAGGAATGCGACAGACATTTTTTGGCCCCTTGATACGGGACGTGGAGACTCGCATCATCAAGCAGCAAGGCGATCAATGGGATCGAGATCTTTTTGAAAATCACCTGATGGGCTACACCATGCGGACTGACAGGTACCGACTTGTGTTGTGGCGCGACTATCGAGACCCTGACCGGCTTCCGGTTTTTGTCGAGCTTTATGACCATCAGGATGATCCGCTTGAGACCCACAACGTGGCGGGGGAAAATCCACAGGTCGTCAGGCGTTTGACCAAGCAGTTCAATCAGGGATGGCAGGCAAGCCAATAGGAATCTGGGTCGTGAAGTTCGTCTGCCCGTATCAACGGGACGACGCTTCACTTATCGAGGTTGGTTTGAATCTGCTCGTCGTTGGGCTGGGGGGATGGGCAGCCTTCTTTGGGGACTTCCACATTCGCCGTCCATAGGATTGCGTTGAGCATGACTTTACGAAAGTTGTCGTCCTGCCAACTGCTATGGTTGTGTGCACCAGTGAAGCCAAAGCCTCGCCCGCCCTCAGGGCGTTCATATGCCCATGCAACGTGCTGTTTTTCACCTGACTCGACCGCCTTACGTACAGCCGGATTACCACTTCTGTCACCATCTTTCCGTTTCAAGGTTTCCGGTGGCGGAAGATCTGAGAGGATAGGCGTGACCCCCTTCATGTCATCTACGAAACGCATGTGGTAGTACCATTCGTCATCGACTTTGAACGGTTTGACACCGTTGCTGATGGGGTGGGCTGGAAACGTCTTGAAGTTCGGAGCCCAGTGTGGGTTGACGGACCAGTTGAGATCGCAGAAACCTCCCATCCAATCCAGGAACTTCTGTCCAGGTTCACCCTTTTCCGCTTCGGTCGCCCAATGAATCATCACGACACCGGTGCCCTTCTTCATCAGAGAGTCGAACTCGTCCAGATGAGGATTGAGTACGTGACCTCGGTGGCCAGTGCAGAAAATCACAACGGTGTCTGCGTCCTGCAGGATCGACGTGTCCTTGGGGTATCCGTAGTGCGGCACCAGTTTCGCCTCAATATTAAGGCCTGAATCGTTCAACGCTTTGGCAAGGATCATATTCCCCGCACGATGCTCGTGATGCATGCGTCCATGACTGGGGGTGCCAGAAATGAAAACCACCTTCGTTTTTTCAGCAGCAGCCAAATCACTGAATACGCTACTGAATGACACAGTGAAAAGAACGGCAACAAGAACGATTCTGAGATTCATAGGTCACTCGCTGATAATGACAACTTTGTTCCAGTAAGCCCATTCGTTCATCCAGTTGTTGGGATGGTTTTCGATGGACAGACGTATTTTCTTTCCTGCGTAGGGAGTCAAGTCAACCGACACTTCCATCCATTCGTCATCGCCTACGGACTTTGAACTCACCAATTGATTCTCAATCATCTTTCCGTCGGCAAGAACACGCAGTTGCCAATCGCCATGGGGGTGGTGACTGACTCGCATCTGTAAGGTCGTTTTCTTGTCCTCTGGTATCGTGGCAGTGCGGTGCAGGCTGCTTGCTCTGTTCTTGTTGAGAGGATGGGTTTGAACGGCTTTGGAGTTGCGAAACGCTTTGTGTTCTACCACGCCGCCTTCACCCACATTTCGAACATTGAACCCAGGGGCCACTTTTTGAATGGTCGTTTGCCACTCCGGCTTGGGTTTTGGTTTTTTTGGAGAGCTTAGATCTACCACCGTTTCGCCACTCAGCATGCGACGGGCCACAAACTCCTGCAATTTCGGAATCTTTCCAGATACCGCAAGAGTCAAAGCTTTGTCTGTGTGCTTTGGAACCATGGGTTCCAGTGCGAACCAGTACATCCTGGGAAGGTTGTTGTCATCCACATCTTCGGCGTGAGAAACCAGTCCCTCAAGAATTGCCCAGCGATCTGAAAAGGGCAGACGCCCCAAAGCCGAGGCCAGATAAAGACGAACGATGGGAGAGTTGTCCTGACTTGCCATCTCAACAAACTTGCCATGAGTTTCGCGGCTGATGACTGGTTCTTTGGTTGTAGCAGCAGTCTGAAAGGAATGGATGCTGCTTTGGTCGCATAGGAACTGAATGCTCCATCCACGAACGTACTCATCGTCATGGTCCAGTAAAGCTCGAAGTCGATCGGTATTGAGCCCATCAGTCACGTGCAAAGCCCACAAAGCACGCAGGCGTTTCGGGCCGGTAGTCCTCGGATCATTGAATAGTTGGTTCAGTTTTTTGTGAACTAACTCACTGTCAAGTTCTCCAGCAGCCGTCCTTGAGTGCAGCAGCAATCTTGCCTGCCGCACATACCAATCGTTGCTATGCGATTGCAGGTCGACCAACTGGGCATCCGTCATGGCTCTAAGATTTGGGCGTTCAATTGGTTTCGCACCCTTGGGCGTGATTCGATAGATTCGACCGCTGTTGGCAAAGTTGATTGTGTTGCCGCAGACATCGGTGTCGTGCCAATCCAGAACATAGACGCCACCCTCTGGGCCTGTTTCTACACTGAATCCAACCCAGGCCAAGTCATTGGTGGGCATGAAGTCATCGCCGTGGCTGCCAATGAAGCTCGAGCCTTTCGGGGTCAAGATATCTGTCAGTACGGCATGTTCATGGATGTTGCACATGAACAACCGATTGCGATACTCGGATGGGAAAGCGTCAGCAAGATAGACTCTCGCACCTCCGTGCGCTGACAGGCGGTTCTTGTGCGTCCGGATTGTTTTGATGTCATCGTAAATGTGTGGATTGACGTGTGGGCGGCTTTGTTTGGTGTAAACACCACCCTGCACAATGTGATAGAGATGTGGGATCACGCAGCATGTAACGAAGCCCTGACCTTGATCATTGAAATCGAAGCCCCACGGATTTGACAAACCACGGGCATAGACTTCAAATTTTTTCTGTGTGGGGTGATAGCGCCAGATACCCCCATCGATAAACTGTCTTGCTTCATCGTTGTCGCCCGGTTTCCCAACCCGTGATTGTGTGAACACACCATGGCAGCCATACAGCCAGCCATCAGGGCCCCACATGAAACTGTTCAACGTCTCGTGGCGATCATTGATTCCCCAGCCATCAAGCAAGATCTGAGGTGGACCATCTGGTACGTCGTCGCCATCTGCATCGGGAATGAAGGTCAGGTTGGGAGGTGACCCAACAAACACACCACCAAATCCGGGTGCGATACCGGAGGTGAATGTAAGGGTGTCCGTGAACGTTTTCTTTTTGTCAAAGACACCATCGCTATTGGTGTCCTCAAGGATTTGAATTCGGCTGACTGGATCGTCGGTGTGATCCCGTCGAGTTCGATAATTGAAGTTTTCTGCCACCCACATCCGGCCACGGTCGTCGAAACAAAACGCAATTGGCTCAGCAATGTCTGGCTCCGAAGCATATATCGAAACGTCAAAACCTTCAGGAATCGCCATTTTCTTGACAGCTTGTTCAGGTGTCAGAAATGGGGCATCGCTGGTGCGATGCTGTTTCTTGGGTAATTCGTTGCGGGGGTCGGCAGCATGGGCCACTGTGGCATGGGTCACTGTTGCTGTGAACATCCACAGGGCCACGCAGGACCACTTGAATTTGACGAAACGTTGTTGCTTCACTTTTCTATCTCCACCTGAGCGGTTGTTCTGAGATACTTGATCAGGTCAAGCATTTCCTGTGGTTTCATCTGTTCCAGTTGCCCATCGGGCATCATTGATTTTGACGATATCTTCCTTGCCTCAATATCTTCCTTCGCAATCACGACTTGAGGTTGCTCTACCGTTTTTAGCACGACCCGCCGCGCATCTTCTTCGGCGACCACGCCGTTAAGCAGTCGCCCATCAACTGTCTGAATCAAGACCATTTTATAGCCTTCGGGTACATCATAGCTTGGATCAACACTGTTAAGCAGGATGTAGTCGAGGTTTGCACGATTCGAACCTGTCAGGTCCGGTCCGATTTTACCACCCTCACCATACATCAGATGACATGATGCACAGGTTTTTGCAAATACGGCACGCCCACGTGAAGCATCTGCTTTTTCCATTGCATCGGGGCTGCACATCGCCTTGTATTTCGCCATCAGCTTTGCCCGGTCAGCCGATAGGTCCTGAACCTCGCCAAAAACCTTGATGAATCTGTCGCCCAGCAGCACGTCCAGCGAGCGAGCCACCTGAGCAGGAATGTCTTTTTTGGCAATCAGGCCTGACTCTATCGCATTCAATAACCCAGAGGCATAACTTTTTCTTGTGGCCAGAGTTTCAATGACGGCCCGCTGCAATGGTTCATCAAATTTTTTATAGCGGCTTAGTAAGATTTTCGGGGCAGAGGAATTCTCGATGGAGGCATATCCGCGAATCGCATCGAGGCAAATGGCGGGGTCATCCAACAAACTTTCCAGTTTCATCGACACTTGATCATTCTGCTGTGCGAGCAACGAACGCAGGGCCGTTCGTCTTGCTTCTAGCTCCGCTTGGGCATCCAGAACTGTCGCCAATGCTTGTTGCATTGCTTCGGTGTCACCAAAAATCTGTGACAATTGTTGAAGTAGTGCTCGCTCTTCGGCGTGCTCGCTCGATGCAAGTTTTTTCCTGAGTTGCTTCCAGCCTTCTGGAGGGTCCACATTGCGGCGTCCCGCCAAACCACTCAACATCCCTCGCATCAAAATGGTGCGGACCTCCGGACTGTCACTTGAGTTAAGCGTTTTGACAAGAAGGTTCAGGGAAGCGGCATCACCTGCTGCGCTCGCGGGTGAAAGGTTGCAAACGCTGAAACCTAACAACAGGATCAAAAGATAATATTTCATGTTTGGGTTGGGGCACTCATAGCCCAATGTGCCAACCAGTATTTTAAGGTGGGGGTCGGCTATGGAAACGTGAACGAGGGGCGAAGCGAAGCTCTGTCGCTATCGGGGGATCAGCAGCATCGTTGGATACGACTTAGCGTTTGTCGGAGTAAGGGAAAGGTGTGCCGCCGCGGCCTGGATTCGTCGGCTGTGGAATTTAATAAGTTTGGAAATCACCAGTTCGCTTGTTCTGTCAGCAAATTCTATGGTCCGGACGGTTGGGTTTCCATGAAGTAAGACGCAGAAGATCTGAGATATTTTACCGTTCGGTTGGCCGTTTGCCATGTTTCAGATTGTACCCGATAAAGCCGTTTTTATGCTGAATTGCAGGCCAGTATCGTGAGAGTGTGTGGCGGTACGTCAATCTTGATGTACCTTTTTTCCCGCAGATTGCAGTTTGACGCAACTTCCAGCTTTGGTCAGTTCATCAAGTTTTCGGTGTGGAGGTTGCCTCGTTCGGTGAGTCTTTCTTGATGTTTTGACGGCATGAGTTCAATGAAACTAGAAATCGTAGCGGTCTCTCACGGTGTTTTCTCAAGCATCCTTTTCCGTGAGATCGTCGGCGAGATCTCTGGACTCGTTGACAAACCCAAACCACCCGGGGCACGGCAGTGAGAGCTCTGTTGGGACATTGCGATCAGCTGTGAAACATCCGTCGTCGTGTTCGTGAAACTGTCACTAAATCCTCTGCAGCAGATTTACTACCGGAAGCGTTGTTTCGCTACCTGAAACGCAGATTCACTACCCTGCAGTCGGAGCATGAGGACGCCGTGGCTGGGGACAAGATGTGCGGATTAAGTAATAAATGCTAACGGTGAGGGTTGTAGGGATACGATAGATTCGAATGGTGTGATCCGGCACCGCTGCGCAGACGTTCCGGATTCCAACGTGGTCCTACCCACTTCACGAGACCCATTCATGCGTCGGATTCTAGCCAAGCCCCACCTGATCATTGTCACTGCATTGATGACAATCGTGCTCGGTGGTTACGCCTACACACGAATTCCAGCAGACCTGCTACCGCAATTCGACACGCCTGCAGTTCAGATTGTGTGTTTCTATCCCGGCATGCCACCGGAGGTGATGGAAAAGGACATCATGAGTCGCTTGCAGCGTTGGACTGCTCAGTCGGTAGGCATCGAGCATCAGGAAGCCAAGGCGATGCAAGGTGTCTGTGTGGTGAAGGACTTTTTCACTGAGGGCATCAGTAATGCGGAAGCGATGGCGCAGGTCTCGTCCTATGCGATGAGTGATATGTTTTATCTGCCGCCAGGCACGATTCCACCGATGGTGATGCCGTTTGATCCAACTGCCAGTGTTCCGCTTTGCCTGGTGGTGGTCAGCAACCCTGAAATGGATGAGCAGGAACTCTACGACATCGCCTATTACGAATTACGGAATAAGTTGCAGTCGATCAGTGGGGTCATTGCTCCAGCGGTGTATGGAGGAAAGCTGAGGCGAATTCTTGCCTATGTGGATGCCGAAAAGCTTGAGGCATATGGTTTGACTCTGATGGACGTGCAGGAGTCATTGCGCAAGCAGAATGTGTTGATCCCGGCGGGCAGTATCAAAATCGGGAAGCAGGATCTTCAGATCTTTACCAATGCAATTCCTGAAAAGATTGACGAACTCAATAGCACTCCTATTCGTGTCGTGAATGGAGTTCCCGTCTTGATGAGTGATGTGGGTGAGGTCAAGAACGCTTCGCAGATCCAGTCAAACATCGTTCGCATCAATGGTTCCAGGCAGGTTTATATCCCGATTTATCGCCAGCCTGGTGCAAACACGATTGAAATTGTTGATCGTATTAACGCGCAGCTTTCGACGATTCTTGTGCGACTGAAAAATGAGCGAGCAGAAGATCCCAAGATGAAGTCGTTGGTGCTCAGCGTTGCCATGGACCAGTCCGTTGGGGTCCGATCTTCGATTGCAAGTTTGCAATTGGCTGGTGCATTGGGAGCATTATTGGCAGGTCTGGTGGTGTTGGTTTTCTTGCGTAATTTACGACTGACTGCCATTGTGTTGGTGGCCATCCCCATTGCCATCATTGCATCTTTTCTGGTCATGTTTTTTACTGGTGATTCAATCAATGCCATGACACTTGGTGGCTTGGCGTTGGCCATCGGGATTTTGGTCGACCAATCGATTGTGGTGATCGAAAATATTGTTCGGCACGCGCAGATGGGCAAGAAACCATTCGACGCTGCCGCTGATGGGACCTCGGAGGTCCTCGGACCGATTCTTGTTTCAACTCTGACTTTCGCGGTGGTATTCCTGCCCGTTATTTTTCTTTCGGGCTTGACGCGATTTCTGTTTGCACCGTTGGCTATTTCCGCGGTGGTTGCCATTTTTGCCTCGTTTCTTCTGTCCATTACGCTCGTCCCCGCCTACTGCGCTTACTTGTTGCCCCGTCAGGATGCAGTTGACGAAAACGAGGAAGAGCAAAACATCGGTTGGTTTGCTGATCTGTTGCGAAGGGCAATCGCGGCACGATGGCTGGTGGTTGGCGGTTCGGTTGCGGCATTTGTGCTTGCCGTTTTGTTGAGCATGCGGCAGGGGCAGGAGTTGTTCCCCGCGGTCGATAGCGGACAAATCACGATGTACGTGAGGCTGCCATCGGGGACACGGATCGAAGAAACCGAAAAGGTAATGAAGGAGATTGAAGCCACCATCATTGACCAGATTGGCGAACCCGACCCTGCCTTTGCTCTCGACCCAAACAATCAGGAGCATCCTGATTCGGCTTTGCAGTTGTTGATTTCGAACATCGGCGTCTTGATGGACTGGCCGGCGGCTTATACACCGAATACCGGACCCATGGATGCTTTCATGTTGGTTCAGTTGAAAAATCGTGCACAAACACGTGATGCTGACAGCTATGTCGTTGATCTTCGAAAGTTGTTGTCAAAGAAGTTTCCAAATGTTGAGATCTCATTCGATACCGGTGGGATGCTGACTGCGGCATTGAACATGGGTGAGCCTGCCCCCATCCATTTTCAAGTGCAGTGCAGTGACTTGGAAAAGGCTCAGAAAATCGCAGCCATCATCCGCGATACAGCGGACAAGGTGCCAGGGGCCACCGATGTTCGAATCGCACAACGGATCGATTATCCAGCGCTCGAAGTCGAAATGAATCGTGAACTGGCTGCCCGCATGCAAATCACTCCCAAGGACGTGATGACCAACCTGGTGGCAGCTACCAACAGTACGATCAACTTTGAACCCACTTTTTGGATCGACAAGAACAAGGGCAACCACTATTTCTTTGGCGTCCAATATCGCGAAGAGGATCTCAATAGCGAACAAACGATTCGTGACATCCCGGTGATGGGAGGTGACCATGCAATGAGACGTCTCGGCAGCGTTGCTGAAATCAAGCACACCGAAGGGCCAGCCGTCGTTCATCACCGAAATATTTCACGTGTCACGGATGTCTATGCAGGCGTCCTGCCGGGTTATGACGTCGGGCGTGTTGTCACGGAAATTGAACGCCGCCTCGAGGCAGACGAACAGCTGGGGGTGACGCTGGGTGTTGACGATCGTGGTCCGATTGCCAATCTGAACGCCGATGAATTTGCTGGGACGAGTTACCGAATGATGGGTGAAGTCAAATTAATGCGTGATTCGTTCTCGCAGTTGAGTATCGGATTGGTCATTGCAACCCTGTTGGTTTACTTGGTGATGGTCGTCCAGTTCCGTAGCTTTACCGATCCCCTGATTGTTCTTCTGACCGTTCCGTTGGGGTATGTCGGTGTGGTGATGCTGCTGTTCGCAACCAATACTCATCTCTCTGTGCCTGCTCTGATGGGAATTGTGATGATGATCGGAATCGTGGTGGAGTATTCCATCGTTCTGGTGGACTTCGCGAATCGACGCATGGCAGATGGAAAATCACCAACTGATGCCGTGATCGATGCCGCTCGCATCCGCTTGCGGCCCATTTTGATGACCTCATTGACGACGTGGCTTGCTTTGCTGCCCATGGCGATAGGTTTTGGTGGCAGTGGTACCAACGCACCTCTGGCAAGAGCGATCATTGGTGGTGTGATCGGAGCGACCGTTCTCTCGCTGGTGGTTGTGCCCTGTCTGTATGTCTTGATGAAAAGAAAAACCGTTACTTCGACGGATGAATATCCTGCGGCGATTGCGACCTGAAATGCCCATTTGGAAAATAATTGAGATGAACTCTATCATTCGAATTTCGTGTGTCTCGCTCGTCGGTTTCTTGGGGTTTTTTCCACTTGCGTCGGTCGCTTCTGCGCAAGACTCGGAGAACATAAAAGTGCGACTTCCGATCATCCTTGAGGGGGATCTGAAAACCGAACTGCGGGCCCGCGTGGAGGGCTATGTTGCGACTGTTCATGGTGATATCGGTGAACGCGTGATGAAGGGAAAGGTGCTCGTTACCTTGGACGCACCCGAGTTGGAAGCGACCGTTCTGCGGAGGCAGCGAATGCTCCAGCAGGCACAGGCCAAGTTGAGTGTCAGTGAAGGCATGATTGAGATTGCCAAAGCAAAGCTGAGTCAGGCTCAATCTGCCAGACAGGAGCAGCAGGCGCTGTTGAATCTGAAAATGAGTGTTCGAGACCGCTACCGGGCTTTGGTTGATGGTGGTGCGGTGCAAAGGGAAATGCTTGATGAAGCTGTATTTGCTGTCAGTGCAGTGACCGCTGCAATCGCAAAGGTGGATGCCGACATTGCAGCAGCGCAGGCTGATGTCGGTGCTGCTGTCAATGAGGCCGAGTATGCAAGGTCTGGCATTGAGGTTGCCAAAGCGGAACTCAGTCATGCGTCGGCTCAAGACCAACTTCGACAAATCAAAGCGCCATTCGATGGAATCATCACGGAACGCTCTGTCGATCCGGGACAATTGGTCAGTCTTGGAAATGTCAATGGCAAGCCTTTGCTTGTGATTGAACATGTGGATGTGATGCGGGGGGTTCTCACTGTTCCCGCAGATGATGCAGCCATGGTTCAGATCGGCGATCCTGTAAAGCTGATCGGTTTTCCTGAGGCGGGCAAAGTAACTGCACCCGGAGGCGGTCCGCTGGAAGTCAGTCGAATCAGTCAAACCCTTGATATGACAACTCGCACGATGCGGGTCGAAATTGATCTGCAAAATACGTTTGATGAAAAGACCGGGCGATATCAATTCCTGAGTGGCCAATACGGTTCGGCCAGCGTCACGGCAAGTGAAGAAAATTGATCATCAAACGAGTCGCCACGAACGGCAATACACAGAAGCGCAAGGAGGCAGAAGTGCCTGAAAAATATCGAGCAAAGCGTAGTCGCTCCTGGCATCGACGCCATTGGCTCACGCTATGCCTTTTGCCAACCGTTGG
The DNA here is from genome assembly GCA_051010795.1 of Rubripirellula sp. Taxonomy (GTDB): domain Bacteria; phylum Planctomycetota; class Planctomycetia; order Pirellulales; family Pirellulaceae; genus Rubripirellula. The sequence goes on along the minus strand of JBPCVE010000273.1, from coordinate 57,073 downwards.
ATGTGCGGTTACTTCTACCTCGACCGATCAAGAATCCTGGTTCTCCAGATTGGACCCGCGGCGAGGGACATCGCAAATCGAAACTGACGCTACCAAAGCTCAACTGGCGGTGTTCAAACAACGCTCTCAAAGTGACTTGTTGGCACTCAATGCTGCCGCGCAGGACCAACTGAGAAAAGTGAATGCTGAAATGCAGCAGGCTCCGGTTCCGAAGCCAGGGCCGCAGGACGATCCCGGGTCACCCAGTGATTTGGATGCCGGGTCAAACAGTGATTTGATTCAGGTATTGCCTGAGGCGGGATCTCCGGCCCATGCGACCATCAGTGACAAGAGTGTCGACAGCACAACACTTGCATCGCCGATCGTGGTGACGGCTGGTGGTAGGGAAGAGGTTGGCCTGATCGATACTGCCCAGGGAATTGATTTGGCATCCGCGTTGGCAATGGCAGGAGGTAATGCGTGGGCCATTCAATTGGCACGGCAGAAGACCGTTGAGGCCCATGCCAATTTGCAGCAGGCCGAAGCGTTGTGGTTGCCCACGCTGCAGTTTGGGGTGGGGTGGAACAATCACAGTGGCCGTATTCAAGCGACAGATGGAAATGTCATCGAAGCGTCACGGGGTTCCCTGTTTGTCGGAGGCGGGGCAACGCTCGGCACCGCTCCGGTTGCCGGTGGTAGCGGTGGGCCGCTTCGCTTGTTCGCAGATCTGGCACTGGTAGATGCGTACTTCAATCCAAAAATCGCAACACGGCAGTGGTCGGCTAGCCGGGCGGGTGTGTCGGTTGCAAAAAACGACGCTCTCCTGAATGCCGGGTTGGCTTATGTTGATCTTTTGCAGGCGGCGGGGCAAATCGCGGACACTGAGGCTGCCATGGCTGCGGTCCAGCAGTTGCTGAATCTGACCGAAACATTTGCAGTAGCAGGTGCGGGGGCGCAGGCTGACGTTGATCGGGCTGCGACTGCCAAAGCCCGGCTAGAGCAGAAATTGCACAATTCCCAGAGGCTCTTCCGCACACGTTCAGCATCCCTTGCTCGACGGTTGCGGCTGGATCCGAGGTTCGAATTGCATCCTGCCGATCAAGTGATTGTTCCGCTGGAACTGTTGGCCGATTCCAGTGATCAGGAAATACTGATTCAGACAGCACTTTCAAAGCGTCCGGAAGTCAGTGAATTGGGGCATGAGATTGCCAGCCTCTGTCTCGAAGTCAAGAAGCAGCAAGTAGCACCCTGGATTCCGCTTGTTGCAGTCACGAGCAGTGGCGGCAGCTTTGGTGGAGGTAAAGGATCTGAAATCGACAATCAGGCGGGAAGAGCCGACCTCGATGTGCAGGCTCTATGGCAACTCGAAAGCCTGGGGGTGGGGGTTGTTGCAAAACGCAACCGCGCTGGCAGTCGTTTGGCTCAGAGCCGGACCGAATTGTCAGACCTTCGCGATGAAATCACGGCGGAGGTGATATCGCAGCGGGAGAATGTCCTGAACTATCGAATGCAGATTGATTCGGCCAATGAATCTTTGGCAATGGCAGAATCAAGTTACGATCGTAATCTGTTGCGTGTTCGTGCTGATGAGGGTCTTCCGATTGAGTTGTTGCAGGCCATTCAGGCTCGTGCAGCGAGCCTTGAGGATCGCACTGTTGCCGTTGCAGGATACAATCGGTCGCAGTTGCGATTACTGTATGCGACGGGACAGATCGGGCGGTAGATAATCGGCTGACCGGCCTGAGCGGGTCAGGACTTCAGGATGTCTGTCAAATCATTGGTGCTGTCGGAAAAAGTTTCCTGTTCCGAGCCAACACAATGCAGCATGGTCAACAACAGATTTGACATCGGAATTTTTTCTTCGAATCGCAGGTACTGTCCGTGTTGCAGACCCAGGTCTCCACCACCAGCCAATACCAACGGGTAATTTCGGTTGTTGTGCGTGGTGCTGTTGCTGCTGCCGTACAGGACCACTGTGTTGTCCAGCAGTGAAGCCTCGTTCTCTTTTGAGTCTGACATTCGGTCAAGGAAATACGAGAGTTGTTCGGCCATGAATTGATCCCAGCGACTGAGAGCCTCGGCGCCACCGGGTTTGTTCCAGTCGTGGGCAAGTGAATGAAGCGAAGACTTGAAACCTTCCAGTTGAGGGAACTTGGCCGCTTTGGACGAGCAGTCCGCCATGTTGGTGATTTGGTAAGTCGCTACGCGTGTTGAATCGGTCCTGAATGCCAGATAGATCAGGTCGTACATGGTACGAATGAAATTTCTGGGAGCCTCATCGTCCGCTTCCAGATGCAGCGTTTCACGATCTTGATCACTCAATTCGGGACGAGGCACTTCAAGCCACTGCTGGGATCGTTGCACGCCCCGTTCAATTTCTTCGACCGATGCAAGATATTCATCAAGTTTTTCGCGGTCGTGATTGCCCAGTCGTTTTCGCAGTGATTTGGAATCTTCTAAAACACGATCCAGCATGCCTGCAGCACTCCTGAGACGCCGCTGCTTGCGAAGCACGTCTGCGTCTCCCGCACCAAAGAAACGATCGAATATCTGCTGCGGCTGATTCAGGGCAGGCAGGGGGCGGCCTTTGTGATCGTATGACAGAGTGCTGGAACGAGTCGGTTCGCCGACACCGCCATCGGTTGACATTACCAAAGAAGAAAAACGGGTTTGTTCTGACGCTGCCAGCGCAGCCACCTGGTCAACCGAAACCGTATTCTGCAGCATCTTGTTGTTGAGATAGGCACCCGTCAGGAAAGTGTCGCCCGTGTCATGCGCCCCCATGCGTCGACCATTGGGATGTGACAAACCACCCAGAATGCTGAGGTGGTCACGGTGTTTTTCCAGAGGCTGAAGTGTCTCGGTGAATTCGAACTCTTTTCCGTCGCCGTTGGGAAACCATCTCCATTTGGCTTGGTCGCTGTCTTCTTTGGGTAGGCTGACTCCAAACCCAAAGTAGAAAGCACACAAACGTTTTGCCTTGGATTTTTCTGATGCTGCCGCGTGGGTCGAACCGCTCATGCACTCAAGCCACGGCAATCCCAGCGAGACTCCGGTTCCTCGAAGAAATGTGCGTCGGTTCAGATGCCACGATTTAGTCGCCATGGTTGATGATCCCTCAATCGTCTGATGAAGATGCCAATGGTGAAAGTGCTATTTGGTTCGAAAGGGTGAGCTGAGAACCAATTGGGTAATCAAATTCCGAAAACGATAGTCGTCAGCCTTGAATGATGAAGTCAACGCGAGTACTGCTTCACGATCTGTCAGCTGAATCGGCCTGCCAAGTGAGTAAGTCAGAAGATGAATCACCAGTGAACGTGAAAAATCCTCTGCCCGTTGTGTCAGAAGATGACGTTTCAGTCCTTCTGTATCCACTAATTCTATTCCATTAGGCAACCGATTCGCAGTCGTAGGATGCGTTTTCTCTTTCTCTCCGCCTTGCTCCGTTTTCGGTGCAGCGCGATACAAACCGGCTGCATCATAATTCTCCAAAGCAAGACCCCATGGATCGAGGCTCTGGTGGCAATTGTTGCAGGCTGTTTTTTTGCGGTGAATCTCCAATTGCTCGCGAATCGAACGTTCCCTGAACTTCGGGTCGCCATCCTCCAGTGTTGGTGCATCCGGTGGTGGAGGTAGGGGTGGGTCATTGAGCAGGCGATCACGGACCCAAACCGCTCGACGGATCGGATGCGAGTCCGAACCCGTTGAATTTGCCAACAGGATACTGCCTTGCGTTAACAGACCGCCGCGGTGGTATTCCGGCAGCGTCTCGACGGGACGCATGCTGGTTCCCATCACCCCGGGGATTTCGTAGTGACGCGCCAAGCGTTCATTGAGCATGACGAAGTCGGCATCGATCAACTGCAATGCACTCAGGTTTTCGTTCAGAACTCTGCCAACCAGAGCGTGGGTTTGCTTCCGCAAATCCCGCTTCAATGTTTCGTCAACATCCGGGAACCGTTTGGTATCCACTGCAATGCTTTCGAGTCTGTCCAGTTGAAGCCACTGGTCGGTGAACTGTTCGATAAAACGTGAGGCACGTTGATCGGACAGCATTCTTTCGACTTCCGATACCAGCACGGTATCTTTCAGCAAGTCGCCGTTGGCAGCCAAATCCAGCAGGTGTTGGTCCGGCATCGTACTCCACAGGAAATACGACAGGCGTGATGCCATCTCCCAGTCGGTGACAGGTCTTTTCTTGTCATTGGCCGGTTCTACAAGATAAAGGAACTCGGGTTGAATCAGTACCAAAGCCAGTACTTCCCGCAACGCTTCGATTTGGGAAGGAAAGTCAGAGCGAATGATTTCGTAGTGGTCAGCGAAGCGTTGAAGCTCGTCATCATGGACGGGTCGGCGAAAGGCCCGCGTCATGAAGTTTGACAGGATTTTACGCACGTATGCTGTGTCTGAAACATTCTGCAGGGGTGATTCAAGAATAATCTTCTGGTGTGTAGTGGGAGGCCACTGCTCAAAGACAGGGCCTTCAAATTGGACCGACTGAATCAACAGCTTTGGTAAGTGTGGTTCGTCGGGATAGAACTTTTTTTTCTGATCATCTTTCTGTTCTTTGGGAAGTGCACTCCCATCGTCGTAGACATTCCGAACGCGAACGACCAGTCCCGGGTACTTGCCCTGTCCACGTACGGGCATGGGAAAGTCCTGCAGTTGGCCTCGGAACTGAAACACTTGTTCGTCTTGGGTCGAAACCTCGACCGGTTCAAATTCTCGGACCAGAATCTGTGTGTCCGGACAGTAGCCAACAGACACTTCGAGTAGTGGAAATCCTCCATCGGGTATCAACTCCGCTGTGAGTTTCACCGTCACGACAAACTCGCCGTCGTCAGGATATTCTTTCATCTTGGCAAGGAATTCCTGCTGCCGACCCAGGCGATTGGATTTTATTGCCGTGCTGATCCACTTGTCGTTCCGGCTTTCTTCAAACTCGTGTTTGAATACCTCCGGGGCTTCACCTGATTTCAGCACACGATCCATCGCGCGGCGCGCTGTATCGAGATAGCATTCCAGTTGATAGGCGGACATGCGAAGGGACTGGCCATCATTGATGAATCCATCAGGCGAGACCGCGTCGGGGGGAAGGTCCCGAACGTAGTCCATGTCGACACCCAATAAATCCCTCATGGTGTTCTTGTATTCCTGCCGATTCATTCTTCGCAGAATCACTCGTCCGTCAGTTTGTTGCCTTGCAGCAATTGCCTCGTTGATGTTCGTTGACAACCATTGCGTCAGTTTGTTCGTTTCTGTGGCTGTCATGGTGGAGGCATCTTCGGGCGGCATCTTGCCAGCTGATACCACGTTCAAGACCTCATGCCAAACTTCGGCGGCGTTGCGATCCTCAAGCATGTTCTGGGACAAAACGTCCAGTCGCACTCCGCCTTCCTGCTCCTGCTTTCCGTGGCAATCAAAGCAATGCTTCTTCAATACTGGCAGCACGTCTTGTTGAAATGCCAGCTTGGTTTCCAGTCCTGTGAGTGTCGTTGCCTCTTCACTAGCGGTTACCTGACAGGTCGTAGCGGCGAACAAAATCGAGACTGCCAGACATGCACGTCCAACGTGCTGCAGAAGCATGGCAGACCGAGGGAAGGGAAAACGCAAAGTAGACGGTTGGGTTGGTGGGGCAAGGTCAGCCGCGGGGTATCAGAGACGATGCATCGCAGCCAAAGGGTGGGCATTTGAGTATACATCAAACAGGCTTTCGCCACACTGTAAATCGCAGCCTGCTAGTTGCTCAAAACATCTGCAACCGGGGTAAAAGGTTGCACTTTCTGCGAGTTGTCTCACGCGCGGGTGCAATCCGTCGGGTGATCTTCCCAAGTTCGATTCACTCACCTGGGAACCGTGTCTTTCCAGGCTATTGGTTGGCAGAAGTGGCTTGGATGCAATACAGGTGCTTTTCTCCACGAATGAAGACATTGCCCTGTTCAGGGACGGGAGAGCCAATCACAGGCTCATCCATCTCATTTTCCGAGATCAGTTTGAACTGATCATCTTTGACACTGGCAACAAATAATGTGCCGTCCTCGCGAGGCGCATACAGGATGCCATTGGCAATCATTGGGGAGGCATAATAGGAAGCACGACCCTTGGGTAAGGCGTCGCTCCAAATCGTCTTGCCAGTCGCTGGATCAATGCACTCAACCTCTCCACGGTCACGGACCATGTACACACGCCCCTTGTAAGCAACGGGACTTGGAACGAAAGTTGAAATATCGTCACGCTGCCAGAGGTGGTTGGTTGCGGTGACGTCACCACTGCCGTCGAGTCGGACTCCAAACATCAAAGGCAGTTTGCGGTCGTTTCTGCCAAAGGCAATCACCGCTACATCATTAACAATGACGGGCATTGCGATGGCTGGCCACAGCTTTTTTGATTCGGGATTGAAGCCGCCGCACGACCACAGAGTGTTACCGTCTTTTGCATCGTGGATGGTCACGTGCTCGGCACCCCAGACCAGCAATGCCTGTTTACCCTCATGTTGAATCACCAGGGGGGATGTATAGCCATGGTCACATTCCACTGGTGTTTCATAGTTGCGTGATACTTTCCAGGAAAGTTCGCCAGTCTTTTTGTCGAAGGCTGCCAGCCACGATTCACCGTTGTGCATTCTCGCCAAAATTGCGTGTTGATCGGTGAGCACGGGGGACGTTCCGTGGTCCCAAAACAGTGTGTCTTTGCCATACCGTTCTACGATGTTGGTTTGCCAGCGGATTTCACCGTCAGGTTCTACCGCCGCGAATGTTCCGCTCTTGAAGTACACATAGATGGCGTCACCATCGCTGACGGGTGAAGCGTTGCTACCTGATCCATTTCGGTGCTTGCCTTTGACTTCAGGGCCAAAGGAGGTGGTCCACTTGACTTTGCCGTCCCAGTCAACTGCCAGCAGGGAATCATTCCCGTCTTTGGGAGCCGTCAAATAAATGGTTTCATTCACCACGATCGGCGTTGAGCAGCCTTTGCCAGGTAACGGAGTCTTCCAGCGTATGGTCTGGTCGCTGATTTCACCTGGGTAATCACCTTCCGCGATGCTGCCCGTGTCATCCGCACCTCGCCAGCTGGGCCAATCCGCGTGGGCGGTTGATACAAGGTTGGTGGATACAATGCTCAGAAGGGTCAGGAACAGGGTGCTTTTGAATGGTCGCATGGCAGTGGTGGTGACAGCAAAGGAAGGAGGGAAATGCGGAGTTGGCTGTGAGGTGGTGCCCGAAAGATGAACTCGAAGCGAACCGTAACGGCGTGACATCAAGCGTTGCTGAAAATGGAATTTTCCAGAATGCCGGTGCTGTCAGCAAATGAGTCCACCTGAATGCCCATTGAGCGTAGGATACTGAGGTGCAAATTCGCCATCCGGGTTTCGCCTTGCCGCCAGTACTGGCCATGTTGCAGACCCATGTTGGATCCTCCCGCGACCAGTGTTGGCAGATTTTTTGACCAGTGGGTTGTGCTGGCACCGCTGCCGTACAGTAGCACGGTATTGTCCAGCAGCGTCCCATCGACATCCTTGTACTGTTGCAGTCGATTCATGAAACCAGCGATTTGTTCGCTTAGGAAAAGGTCGTATTTGGCAAAGTCCAATTGCCCGGCTTTGTCGCCGGCATGGGACAACTGGTGGTGGGTTCTGCTCAGTCCCAATTTGAGCGGAAACGTGTCGCTGATTCCCATGCCGTCTTCACGATTCAACATGAAGGCAACGCTGCGGGTGATGTCCGCGTCGAACGCCAGTGAAATCAAATCGAACATGTTTCGATAGTATTCACGCGGGTCATCTTCTTTGCTGACGTCAAGATTCAGATGCGAGTGGTCTTGGTCTTTGACAGGAATGTCAATCCATTTCTCTGAAGCAATCAGGCGTGATTCAATCTCGTTCAATGAAGCAAGGTATTGGTCCATCTTTCGACGGTCTGCAGCACCGAGTTGTTGATTGAACTTGCGTGAGCTTTCAAGAACCGCATCGACCAATTTGATCTTTGCCTGCAACTTTTTGCGTTGTGCTTTGAGGGACGTCTGGTCAACCCTGAACAAGCGATCAAAGACTCGCCGTGGGCTGTTCTCGGCAGGAATTGGACGACCTTGAAGATCATAGGAAATGGTGCCAGTTCGAGACAGGAATCCGACTCCTGCATCGATCGAAAGTACCAGCGAAGGCTGCCGGCAGTGCTGCTTGGTGTGTTGGGCGATGACTTGATCGAGCCCGGCGGTGTTGTACGTATCTCGAGTCGAATCGTGCAGTGGGGCGCCTGTCAGCCACATGTCCGAGCAGGTGTGTGGGTCAGCTTTGACGCCGTTTTCGTGGTACAGGCCACCCATGAAGCTGAGATGGTTTCGGAACGGCTTCAAGGGCAGTGTGGATTCTCCGAACACAAAATTGCCCGCATCTTCCTTGGTTGGGAACCAGCTCCATTCATTGATGTCGTGGCCAGTTTTTGGTAACGACATGCCGTTGGCGGTGTAGATGGCGCAAAAGCGTTTCGGTGAATGGTCGGTGACCTCGCTACCCATCGCTTCCAAGGGAGGCAGTGCCAATGCGGCACCTGCGATTCCCTGCAGGACTGAACGTCGCTTGATCTGGGCTGGGTGGAACATTGTGTCTCTTTTCGGGGCGGGACGAGTTACAGGTTTTGGATGGCAAGAATTACTTCTTGAGAAACAAATCACTCGCGACGACAAACTGGATGATGTCAAGCATCCCGTAGTTCTTCGCCTTTAATTCTAAACACTGTTGCTTCAGAACGCGATCCTCATTGTACGTCAGGCTGCGTCCCATGGCATAGACGGAAAGGTGTCGCACGACGCTGTACACAATGCTGTCCATTCGATTGTTGGCGAGATGGTCCCGTAAATCGTTCAAATTATGAACTTCATGTCCGTCGGGCAGCTTTGATGTGGCATCAATGCGATCATTTGAAAACAGTCCTCCTGCATCATATTGTTCAAAGGCGAGTCCCCAAGGATCAATGCCTTGGTGACACTTGGCGCAGCCTTTGACGTTGCGGTGTTGTTGCAGGCGTTCACGCAGGCTGAGACCACTTTCATCTTTCAGTTCTGGCACATTGGGTGGGGGATCGGCAGGTGGTTCGGCGATGATCTTTCTGGCAAACCACGCACCGCGTTTGACAGGATTGGCTTCTTTGCCATCTGAGAGTCCGGCCAGGACCGCAGCCTGGGAAAGAATGCCACCAAGATGTGGCTGTTGATGTTTCAAGGGAACAAATTCAAACCCGCTTTCAGACTGGTCACCGAGTCCGTAATAGTTGGCAATGATCTCATTGACGACTACAAAATCCGACCGAATCAGGTTTTCAGCCGGCAGGTTTTTTTGGAAAAGGTATTGCAGGAATCTGGCAGGTTCCTGACGAATCTGGCGCTTGACCGTTGAGGTCAGTCGCGGATAACGCTTTCGATCCGTTTCGACCACGTCAAACTTGTCGATGCTAAGCCACTCCGCTGCAAACTGATCTGCAAAGTTGCCGAAGCGTTTGTCCTGCACCATCCGAATGACTTCTGAACTCAGGCTCTGTTTGAGCTTTCCAGAGCGGGCTAAACCAATGAGGCGGTTATCAGGTGGCCCATTCCATAGAAAAAACGAAAGCTTTGAAGCAAGTTCCATTGGATTCAGATCTTCTGGTTGCGGACTATCGCTCTGTTCAACAATGAAAAGAAATGATGGTGATGTCAAAATGACGACCAGGGTTTCCCTGATGCTTTCTTGAAAGTCCTCGTTGACCTCATAAAAAGTTTTCCAGGTTTGTGCTAATTGTTGCAGTTCCTTTTCGGTGATTGGTCTGCGGAAAGCTCGGCTGGCGAATTCCTGAATGATCTCCCTTGCATAGACGTCGCGATTTTCTCGATTTTCACTTGGGATGAAAATCCGCTGATGTGAAGCGGGTGGCCAGGAATCATACAGTGGGCCTTCAAACTCAACTGAGGCTAATCGTAGTCGTGGCATGTCCCGACCGTCGGTGTACTCATTTCGAACGGTAATTTCACGCACACCCGCCAAGTAGTTATCGTTTCCTTTTTCGACAAACGGTCTCGGGTAATTGTTGATGGAGCCTTCAAAGACGTAGCTCTGCAAATCGGTGTTGGCAACCACTTGGGGTTGCTGCACCAGCAAGCAGGTGTGACCACAATCCCGACGCAGTCCCATGTAGACGCCAAGGTTCGGATTTCGACTCTCGAATTTCCTGAACTCGCTTGCCAGACGGCTATCTTCAGCCAATCGGGTGAGGACAAGTCGGCCCAGCTTCGCGTTGTCCTTGCCCGCATTGCCAATCAGTTGGTGATCTCCGGCTGGAATCCGAACCGCCAGAAATGCGGATTCACCCTTTTTCAGTTTTGAGCTGAACACTCGATCGTCCAAGGTTAGATCGAGCTGTTGAGCTCCACTGAGTGGCGGTTGCTTGACGATTGGTCGGCCTGGTTCCATCAACGCCTGCAATTCAGCAGGTTCCAAGGCACGCCGATAGAGTTTTACTTCGTCGATTTGTCCCTTGAATAGCTGGGCATCTTGAATGCGACCAAGGTGCAGGTCGACTGATGGGTTATCGAGGTTGGTTGCAGCAACGGTCCCCGAAGCCACCTTGTAGCCATTGACATAAAGGTGGGTTTGATTCTCTTCACGACGCACGACTGCTGCAACGTGCTGCCACTGATTGACCTGTATGACTCCCGGCCGTGATGAAACGGTTCCGTTGCTTTTGTTTTCTGGAGAGACGGTTTCGATACGCAGCACGCCTTCATTGTTAGGCATGTCGAAATACCAACCATGGGTCCAGTTGTAGCGTCCCAGACAGACGATGCCGCTCTGCCGCAGTTGGGTGGGTTTGATCCATGCCGACACCGTGAAGTTTCCTGCCCCGACGTTCATGGAATCATCTCTTGGCACGACAACGTAAGCTTTCGATCCATCTAGGCTGATCGCCTTGCCGTTCTTGCCGATGGGCGAGTTGACGGTTTTGGTGCCATCACTCAGCGTGCCAACGTGCTTACCTGTAGTCGATGTCCCCGGGGAATCACCCTCGAATGACCAGTGTCCAATCAGGCCTTCGGAAAGTCGGGTGTTGTCGGGCGCCGCATCGATTGGTTCCTCGAGCGGTTTTGGATGCACGTCGATTTGATAGATGCCAGACTCATCAATTTTCAGGGTGGAATCCTGTTGGTCGGTGTTGTATACGATTTGCCTGACGTTCGACGAATTATCGTTTTGCGTATCTGCTGCCTCAAATCCACGGCCGGTAAGTAACAGTCCGTCCTTGTATTTTGCGGCTTTGATGCGGATTCTGAATCTACCGTCTTCGGGGAGCTCTCTCAAAGCGATTTTGAAGTTTGCCTTGGGGCCATAGGTACTTGATTCTCGGAAAATTTCAGTGGTGGGAATCGAGGGGCGTAATAGCAGACCATTTTTGACCGTCCGGTAGGGACTGCCCTTGGGGTAACCGCCGTCACCTCTCATGCATGCGAATACTGCGTGGTAGATGCTGTCGTAATCCCGCCACCCTCGCACCGTGCCGTTGCCTTGATAACCTTCGTTGAATCGATACTTTGTTTGCATGCGAAACGGCTTGAACGCAAATGGTTTGTCTGCATCCAATTCGCTGATTTTGAAGTCCTGGTTTGGCAACAGGCGACTGTTGGCTCCAAGGATTAAGGACTCACCAAAGGGTTCTGCATTGATCGACTTACCCAAGTCCATTCGGAAGTTCTGGATTGATGGTAGGGACGCTTCATCGACCAAACAGGCATCGACCGCTTTTTCGGCGATGTTGAACCATGCTTCTACTTGTAACGGCGAGGTCAACAGGGTGTTCGAATCGTTGGTGAATCCATCCCGAGAAACTCCATCAGCAGGCAAAGAAGCCGCAAAATCTTCTTCCACGCCAAGCAGTTCGCGCAAAGCATTTTTGTACTGTTGAACTGTCAGGCGTCGGACGGATCCATTTACAGGCCTTGTTCTTGAACGAGCCTCGTGCAACGCATTGCTGATCCAATGGGTCATTGCTTTGCGTTGTTCAGCAGTAGGCTGTGGTTCCTCTTCGGGCGGCATGGCTGAAATTTCGATCTGTTCTGAGATCTCCTCCCAAAGTTTTAATGAGGCTTCGGGAAGATCGCCATCAAGTTGGTCTACCCGTATTCCTGATTCACGCTCCTGTTCGTTGTGACAGCGATAGCAGTGAGTCTTCAGGAAAGGTAAGGCAACCTTTTTGAAAGAAATTTCAGCCGTTGCGCTCACTGGTTGTGTGTTGAACGCACTGGGAGACTGCTGAGCGGGGAGCCGATTCGGAGATAGAACCAGAGCCAAGCACGCAGTGCTTGTGAGCCATGCGCATCGTTTGGCAACGCGGGAGAGTAATCCGTACATCTCGCTTTGATCTGTGAAGGGAGGCTTGGTGGGATTTGCGTTTCAGAGCATCAGCTTGATTCTGAATACGAAGGGCGGGTTTTTATTGTAACTGAAACGATATCGAGTCTGCGTTGACAAATTGATTCTGGAATGACCTTTTCGGTACATCGCAGACGGACGAATTTTGCTGGGGCGGTGTACTTTGACCCGAAGGACTTTGGGGAAGGTAAACTAGCAAGTGCGTGATGATGCTGCCAGATTCGCTGAAACAGCAGGTTTCAACCTTTTTCGCTCTGTGGGATGATTTCGATGATGCCAGTTTCCAGAAGAAACATGCTTGCCTGTCTTGGCGCCGGTTTTCTGACCGGCGGGAAGCGACTCAAAGCGATGGTTCCCCAAGATGAAACGGCCGGAAATCGAGCAGTTGATGGTGATGACCGCGAGCGTGTTGATTGGGTTGACCAATTGACCATCACTGTGGGGCAGAAAAAGGGCGATGTCGTAGGGCAGGACGACAAGGCGATTCAAGCCGCTGTGGATTACGTCGCGCGACTGGGAAGTGGCACCGTCAAGATCGGTCCGGGGGTTTATCGGCTGCGTAATTCAATTCACTTGCCATCGGGGATCCATCTGGAAGGATCTGGAATGGAAACTGTTCTGACCAAAATTCCATCACAAAAAGTAACGCTGGCCGCAGATTCCGATTGGTACGATCAGGAAATCACGTTGGCAGCGGCAGCTGATTTTCGAATTGGGGATGGAGTAACTCTCGTCGGAAAAAATCCGCACCACGGTGGTGCCCAAGTCATCAAGCGAACACTTGTTGCGCGAGCAGGTAACCGGTTCAAATTGAACGAGGGATTACGTAAGAATTTATGGACGAGTGAAAAGCCAACTTGCGAGTCACTGTTTCCGCTTTTGACCAGCGAAAATTGTGCTGATGTTCTCATCGAGAACCTGTGCCTCGATGGGAATCGTGCTAACAACGCCAACTTGAACGGCAATTATGGAGGGAACATATTTCTGCAGGATTGCAAACGATTTCATATTCGTAATGTCGAATCACGCAATTACAACGGCGATGGTATCAGTTTCCAGATTTGCCATGATGTTCATGTTGAAAAGTGTCATGTTCATGGCAATCAAGGTAATGGTTTGCATCCTGGTTCCGGGTCACAGCGACCAATCATGCGGGGGAACCTGCTGGAAGACAACAACATCGGGCTGTTTTGGTGCTGGGGCGTCAAGCATGGACTTGCGGAACAGAATCAGATGCATGGGAATCGGTCGCAGGGAATGTCGATCGGCCACAACGACACTGACAACGTGATGCGAGACAACGATATCACGCGAAGCGGAAAGGTGGGTGTGCTGTTTCGCGATGATTCCCGTGGTCAGGACTTTTGGGCCAATCGTAATGTGTTGGAGAATAACCGGATCATCGACAGCGGCGAAGAGAGTGGCATCGCGATCGATATCCTTGGTAACACCAAGGATACTCTGGTTGCTAGAAATACCATTCGTGAGACACGGGGCTCTGCGATGCGGCGTGGAATTCGTATCGCGGCTTCGGTGGAGCGTTTGAATTTGCTTGAGAATGTCATTGAGGGTTTTGAGGTGCCGATATTGGATGACCGGAATTCTTGATTTCGATTACCAGGGTCAGACTCAATTCTGGCATTTGCAGACGGTGCTGTGTCGGCTTGCTGATCAACGTGTTTCACGTCAGTTCACGGTGGAAATAGAACCACCTCTAACGAGCAAGATGAAGTGAATTTTCATCACGCTGGTGTTTTTATGCAGGCTGCATTCACAGAGAGTGTTGTGAATTGCCGTTTTTTCCGACTTGAATCGCGCTGAGTGAACTCAGAAAACTGGTCTTGGTCGAAATCGTGAATTTAGGGACTATACCGTGTCTATCTTCTAAAATTCGCCTGTGGAGACGCTTTGTCATGACGACGAAGAACATACTGTGCATCAAATGGGGTTCGAAGTACGGCGGAGCCTACGTGAACCGTTTGTACGAAGGAGTTCGTGAACACCTGTCGGGGACTGTGCGATTCATCTGCCTGACCGATGATCCCTCCGGGCTTCGTGATGAGGTGGAGGCTCTGCCGCTGCCGGTAACACCATTCGACGAAGCTGAGTTTGATCGACGCCCCGGTGGTTCGACTTGGCGTAAGGTTGGCTTGTTCCAACCCGGGTTGGCAAACCTTCAAGGTGACACTCTGTTTCTCGATCTCGATATTGTGATCACGGGGGCGATGGATGATTTCTTTACCTTTGCACCAAGTAAATTCTGCGTGATTCAGGATTGGCTGGAAAAGCGTAGGGCAAAGTACCTGCCGGGCAGAGATGGGCGAGTCGGCAATACATCCATCTTTCGCTTCAATCCTGAAAAGCATCAATACGTTTATTCACACTTTGCTGAGAACGAAGCATGGGCACTTGAGAATTTCAGGATTGAGCAGCAGTATGTCAGTCACACACTGCGCGACGACTTGGAATTCTGGCCAGAAAAATGGGTGCGCAGTTTCAAACGTAGTTGCCGGCCAACTTTTCCATTGAATCTGATTCGGGAACCTCAGGAGCCTGTCGACATGCGAATTCTTGTCTTCCACGGGTATCCCCTGCCTGATCAAGCCATCGAGGGTTACAAGGGTGGATTGCTGAAATCGACCTTGCCTGCCCCTTGGATCAAGAACTACTGGCGAGCAATCGACGAAGCCGCCTGATTCGATGCAGTTCTTACGCGTCTGCTTCGTTTCAAAACGTTGGCTACCGAAATCTGCGCCACTGTGGTTGCTGTTGAGCACTCATGCATGATGATGTTGAATGTTGGGAACGCTCGGCTTGCTGGCGTTGTGTCGCGATGGAAATGGCAAACTGCAAGATTGCAGCGAAGGTGACATCATCTCACTCGCTGGCGCTTGGTTGTCTTGTAGTTGTCCTCGTAGTGATGGACGTGTCCGGCAATGAGGATTGTTCGTCTTCACTAAGAAGAACCACGGGATCGTTGTGATTGCTGCAGTGCGATTTCGGGATCGTCAATAAAATAGAAGGCTCGGAGCTTTAGGCTCGGAGCTTTTCTGGATGCAAGTCGTTGGGCAGACATGAACAAATCACTACCAAATCAGAGCAATCTTGCTGCTCGTTGACCCACCGGTCCGAATATTTACAATATCGGAGTGTTGAGTGCCGTGAGATCACGGGATGCAGGCCCTGTCTTGCAGTCTTCTCAACACGGCGTCAGCGAAGTCGGAGGGGCATTTCCATTCTTGATGGACGGGTGCTGGTCCTTCTTGTGCTCCATACAACCGATCTCCGTTCCTAGCCTCGAGAGTCAGCAAGCGTGGATTCAACAGACAACGTTCCGGAAACAAGCGAAACTGAATCGCTTGAGGAACCACGGCCTTTGAACTATTCATTCTGGGTGGGAGCTTTGACGATTCGGGGATCGGCACTTCCTCGCGTTCTCTTCGATATTGTCAAGTTCGGTGCGCTAGCGTTTCTGATCGTGCTCTTTGCCACCGTCGTGAGGGCAAATTTTGATGTGGTCTTGGCAATTCCTTCCAGTGTGCTGTCGGCAGCAGGTGCTGTGCTTGGTCTCTTGTTGGTACTTCGCACCAATGCTGGCTACGATCGCTGGTGGGAGGCGCGGAAGTTGTGGGGGGGGATTGTCAACCAATCACGCAACCTGGGCGTCATCGCATCTTCGTACGGACCACCCAGCGGCGAATGGCGAAATCAGTTCATTCGTTGGACGGCCGTCATGCCGCATGTGATTCGGTGCAGTTTGCGAGAGGACCCCACTCTAACCGAAATATCGAGATTGGTAGGGCGGGCGAATGCGAAACGCGTTTCTGAGGCTGCTCACATGCCAACCTTCGTTGCGACGATCATTGCCCAGATGCTGAGTGAGGGACGGCGGGACGGAATGAGCCGATATGCGTTCTTGCAAGCCGAGCAGCAACGGAGCATGATCATTGATTACTTGGGAGGATGTGAGCGGATTCGCAATACACCTCTAGCGCGTGCATCTGCAATTCAGGTTCGTCAATTCATCTTCATGTTTTTGGTCGCGTTACCCTTTGCCTTGCTAGGCGAGTTCGCGGACGAAGTAGCCTTTTCTGTTGGTGGTCTGGATTTTAACCATGGGATCTATCTGATCCCGCTCTTCATCATGTTGTTGGCTCTACCCATGTTGTCTCTCGATCGGATTGGAATGGAATTGCAAAACCCATTCGATACCCGACGGATTGACCACCTGCCACTGGATGCGATCTGCAACACCATCGAACGTAATCTGATGGAGGTGCTGAAGAGCGATTCCCTTGCTACCGAAGAAGGCTTCGTGCTGGAAACGATGCAGTTGGATCCTGAAATGGCTGCGCTGATTGCAAAAGGAAATGCTCGCGATACGCTGATTTCCTGATTGTGCAACGTCACCGTGAAACTGGACTTGGTAACGAAATACAGGCATTTGAAAAAATGTGCCTGTAGCCGATTCAGTTTAGCGAATAACAACCCACCAAGGAGCCTTGCCGGCGAACAGTGTGTGCAGGCGTTTCAGGTCGCCACTTTTTTGGTTGATTTGGAATACCGCAAGGTTACCAGAGTCTTGTCCAGCGGCAATCAAAAATCGTCCGCTGGGATCAATGTTAAAAGACCTTGTTGTCTGTTCGGTTGGTGTGTTCCCAAGTCGTTCTAGTAGTCCGTCGCGAGGGGTCACTGCATACCTGGCGATGCTGTCGTGACCTCGATTTGCTACGTAGACAAAATGACCTGACGGATGAACCTCGATGTCCGACGTGCTGTTCTTATTGGCACGAGTTGCTGTTTCCGGAAGTGTTGACAGCGTTTGGCGGAGGCTAAGCGTTCCACTCGCGTTATCCAATGCATAAGTTGAAACGCTGCTACCTTGTTCGTCGCTGCTGTAGGCGAAGTCAAGTTTTGGGTGGAACCAAAGATGTCGTGGACCTGTATTGGGATTGCGTAACAGCTTGGGTTGCTTGTTCTCAACCAATGGCTTTGCCTCGGCATTTTGCACGAATTGGAAAATTGCATTGGGACGGGTGTGGGGCACAAACCAATAGTGTCCTGAGCGACTTGGCACGATCGCATGTGCGCGTTCATCAGTGGAGATGGATTGCAGTTCCTTGCCGATGGCTCCGTTGTCCTGGATGGCGTGCACAAGGATTTTTCCCTCGCGGTAATACGCGCTCATGAGTAATTTGCCAGACTTGTCAACGTGTAGATAAGCGGGGTCAGCACCCGCATGGATCTCGTTGATACTCGTCAGTTTTCCCGTCGAGGCATCGACGCGGAAACTGGCAAGATTTCCGGCAGTGCGGATCGAGGCGAATAAGACGGGCAGAGTAGGGTGATAAGCGAGTGCACCCGGGCCTCCGTTGACAGTCACACTGTCAACCACGGTGAGAGTGCCGTCTGGCTCGCTGAGACGATAAGTGACGATGCGATTTTCTTTGGCAAGAGAGACATGAACTAGTGGTTCAGTTCCATGAATCGGGGCCGTCACCAAGCAAGAGATCAAGGCAGGAAACCAGTAAGATTGCATCTTGAAAGTCGCTCCATTCGGGATGATCGGGAGCGAGATTATAAACGAAGCAATGCATCAGGGGATCTCGATGTTCACTCGTGCCCCAAAATGCACTCGACGATCGACGTCTCGAAGGTAGCCAGAAAGTTGAGCGGCACGCTAGCGATTCGGCTGCTTGGGGTAAGCAGTCATGCTGAACAGAAAATCATTCAACCCGAATCAGGATTTCGTTTCGTCTCAGGAAGCCAGGCGTCCATGGTGGGTCATAGCCTGCATACTCTACGGGCCCGGCAGCAATCAGTTCTTGCTTCTCCATCCATTGACGTAGTTCGCTCTCTTTTTGACGAAGCGATTTGTCACCCATTCGGCCAGTAAATCTGATGGCTGCAAACCTTCCGCCCTGGCGCTGACGCAATTCGACGTTTGTGTTGCCCGGTTGAGGCGCACCTCCTGAGGCCACTTGTTCGGGAACCACAAACGCCATCTGCCCCGATTGGAACCCCGTTGGACGGCCATCAAGGTTGGCTTGACCGGGCATGCTTTCCTCCGCGGACGCCTCATATCCGCGTTCCATGAACACAGGAGTCGTCATCGCCACTTTTTGTTGCTGGCCATTGTCGCCACTGATGTAGCGAAACAACCGCGAAAAGCTGCCATCGCTTCCCTGTGCGTCGAATCGCATCGCTGTTGAGACCAAAACGAGGTCCGCGTAGTTGCGAACCTCGAAATCGCCATCTGAAGATACGACGCTGTAACGGGCCGATTCGTAGGCGTTGCGAGCTGTAAACTTCCAGCCGTAGTAACCCACGATTCCGAGACAGACAGCAGTGATACCGTAGCTCAACATTTTTGACCGATTCATGGGGCGACCGAATGGCTCACGATAACTGGTGGGGTTAATGACGGCGGTGGTCGACTTGTAAAATCCACTCGAACTACGCGAGACTGTAGTTCAAAGGCAGCCCCCCTCGTTAAATCGACCTCAATTCACGTGTTTCCGGCCAAATTGCGGATTAATTGCTCATAGAAACGGATCATCTGGATGAACTCAGTGGTGGCAATCCTTTCATTGACCCCATGGATCAAAGACACTCCTGCCCGGTCCAAATTCCATGGTGTGAAGCGGTAAACATCTTTGGTGAGGGCGGGATCATCGTAATGAGCGGAGTCGGTGCTGGCGACGACGAAGAAGGGTGCCACGGCCACGCCCGGATAAATCTGTTTGATCGTGCGATGCAAGGCCTTGAAAGAATCATTTGCGTCAGAAGAGATCCTTGATGGCTCTCGGTGTGCCAGTTGGTCTCGTGTTCTACCGTCCAGCGTCTGGTCGATGTGCAGTGTGATGCGATCATCCTGAATCGTGGAACGCAAGAAACGCAATGCCGATTCAACGCTTTCGCCCGGCTGAATTCGGACATGTAGATTTGCGGCAGCTGTTGACGGCAGAGCATTTTCGGCAAACCCCGCTTCAATCATGGTGGGCGCCAACGTGGTTCTCAAAGCAGCGTTACCCGCTGGCGTACTGCTGAACTGGTTTTCGATGATCGAACTAAATAGTTGCCGATTGCCAATCGCAATTCGGTTCAGAAATGACATTTCAGGACCGAGGTAATCGAGCATTCTGTCGACCCCACCATCAAGCTTTGCAGGAAAGGGTTTCTGTTGTAGCTTGGTAATTGCAGACGACAAAATTCCAATCGCAGTTTCTCCGGGAGGAATGGACGCATGCCCTGCGTCGGTTTGATTCGACTGCGCTCTCATCGTGACATTCACGTAACCCTTTTCTGCAATACCAATCAAGGCAGCCGGCTGCTTGAGGCTAGGGACACCTCGATAAATGCCACCTCCTTCATCAAGGGCCATGCTCAGCCGTATACCTTTGCTCCGCATCCATGTTGCTATCTGTTGATTGCCGTATTGACCACCAATTTCTTCATCATGCCCAAACGAAAGATAAATGTCACGTTGGGGTTCAAAACCAGATTTGACCAGACGTTCGCATGCCTCCATCAACGCGATCACAGCACCTTTGTCATCCAAGGTGCCGCGTCCCCACAAATACCCATTTTCGATCACTCCGGAAAACGGTGGATGTTGCCAATCCTCAAGCGATGTTTGCTCGATGGCAACCACGTCGTAATGTGCCATCAATAAAATAGCGGGTGTCTCTACGTTCGTGTCGGCTGACCATTGATAAAGCAGGCTGGCGTTTTCTGCGTCGTCAAAGTCCTCGCCCGTGTATCGTTTCAAGCGTGCAGTCACAGCCGGATAAGAAGACTCAAGCAGTTTTTGAAACTCAAGGAACGCGGGACCGTCGTTCTTGGCACGATTGGTGTAAGACACGGTCGGAATCTGAATGGCATTTGATAAATGTGACAATGCGACCGTCTGATCAATGTCGCTTTGCTCGATTGCCCGGACATCCATTTGTCGTGTCGTCAGCTGCACTGCATTGAACAGGAGGACGGCGCATGCTGTCGTGATTGCTATTAAGATGCAGACGAAAAACTTTTTTGTCTTTTTCCCAAAGCAGCAAGTGGCAATTTTCATGGGCGGGTTAGTCGTTGCAGGAAGACGCGAGTACGTGGCCTCAACGCTCATGAATCAGGCTGTTGTCGGTCCACTCAACACAGGAATTTGCGTTTCCGTTTGCATCGGGACATGAACTTGGAGAGGTCGGTAAGTACAACGGCAAACTCATTCGAAGCGACGATCTGCAAGCGTGAAGCAATTCGGAAGATGGTTCATAATGAAGGTAGGGCCACTTGCTTGGGCTTACCCACGAAAGGGAAGTTCATGCTCTTAGTATACCGTTTAAGTGTTTAGCAGACCGTTGAAGGCCTGCAAACCGTTGAAGGCCTGGCAACACAGGCGGGGTGTTCGTGCGTCACAAGTGTCAAGATCGACCTCCGCAAGACTGAGACATGGTAAACCATTTCAAAGGTGACTCATACGCAAAAATGCCCTGCGATGAAGTACATCGCAGGGCAAGAGACGGGGATGTCGGTTCAAGCAGGATGATTCGTCAGGAATCACTCAACGGGTGGTCGCCGTGGGCGTTCACCTTGTGGGCTGGCACCGCCAGCACCATCTGGTCCGCGACCGCCAGCACCACCAGGGCGTCGTCCACCTGACCCGCCCATTGACTCGAGTTCATCCTTGGAAAGAAAACCGTCCTTGTCGCGATCAATTCGGACCATCAGTGGTTGCATTCGCTCGGGTAGTTCGTCCTTGCTGATCTTGCCATCTTTGTTTTCATCAAATCCCATCAGGCGGCTGGCAGCACTCATCGCTCCCCCGCCGGGGGCGCCGCGCTGAAAACCACGTTCAGGACCACTGCTTGGAGCGACACGACCTTCAGAGCCACGCTCTTCACCGCCTCGGCTGCCTCCACTGCGACTTCCTGTACCCCGTGATCCGCCGCCACGTCCACCCAACGCTGGCTGCAGTTCATCAGCAGTTAGTTTTCCATCTTTGTTCTTATCAAGTGTTTTTAAAGCTTTAGCGGCGTTGTCGATTTCAGTTGCCGAGATTTCGCCGTCGCGATTGGCATCCAAGGCCACAAGAACCGGCAGAAAACTCATCATGCCACCACGACCACCTGCTGCACCTCCACGATTGCCCTGACCTCGCCCGCCAAAACCGGGGCCACCTTGTCCAGGTCCACCTTGTCCGGGTCCACCGATGCCAGGGCGTCCACCTTGTCCGGGGCCACCTTGTCCGGGGCCACCAATGCCAGGGCCACCTTGTCCGGGGCCACCAATGCCAGGGCCGCCGCGTCCCCCACGTCCAGGGCCACCGGGGCCATTATCCTCTTGCTGCACACCGCGCGGCTTTGTTTCACGCTGATCTTGAGCATCAGCTTGAAAACCAATCGCCAGTGTTAAAGCGACGCCTAAGCATGTGAGACATTTCATGGGATTTCCTGTTGAATTGTATAAGGGAAAATTTCGACGAATGATCAAGGCAGACTCGGAGACAGTAAGTGAACACCACAGGATGTCTCGAGTTCTGGATCGCTTTGGTTTTGCCTGAAATTCGCCAAGGGAGGCTGGCATCCGTGTCTGACGCTACTATAAACGGAGGCACCCACCCCGCATCCACAAGGCTTCTGCAATGAAAACCGCCAAAACAATAACCACAAATGGTAGCTGGATTCCCATGGCAATGTTGGTTTGCTGGCTGCAAGCCATCGCTGCGGGGGGGCTTTGCTCTGGACAAGCCGTGGTTTCTGATTCCAAAGAGCACGTAGAGCCATGGAAAGCTCAACCAGCGTTGGTCAAAAAGAATTCCGAAAGGCGGAAAGAATTTAATTACCAGGAGTCCAAAGTTCCGGCTTTTCAACTTCCTGATCCTCTGGTCAGTCAAACGGGGAGACCGATTGTCACAGCGGATGATTGGAGTCAATTGAGACGTGAAGAGCTGATGTCTTTGTTTCGTAATGAGGTTTACGGCCAGCGTCCCCAGATCAATTACTCGCTGACTTTTGAGCAGGTTGAAGAGCAAAAAGATGTTTGGGACGGGTTGGCGACGGGCCACAGTAGGGTCGCAGTGGTGAGTGTCGGAAACCAGCAGTACAAGTTTCCCTTTGTGTTGTTCATTCCAAATGGAGTCCAGGGGCAAGTGCCAGCTGTGATTCACATCAACAATCGTTACTTCATTCCGTTGGAAAAAGCGATTCGAGAAAATGATCCATTTTGGCCCGCGAAGACAATTGTTCAGCGTGGTTATGCGACGGCTTGTTTTTACACTTCTGATGTAGATCCAGACAAGAAAGATGGATACCCCAAAGGTATCCGAGCCTTTTTTGCGGGTGGTGCTCCCCCGACTTCGAGAGCATGGCGCAGCTTGTCAGCTTGGGGTTGGGGCGCCAGTCGAGTGTTGGACCACTTGGAAAAAGTGTCTATGATCGATGCAAGCAAAGTAGCTGTCGTCGGGCATTCACGAGGTGGCAAAACATCGTTGTGGGCAGCTTGCGAGGATCCGCGTTTTGCCGTCGCGTATAGCAATAATTCAGGGTGTGGTGGCGCTGCACTGTCGCGACGCGCCTATGGAGAAACGGTCGGTCGAATCACTTCCAGTTTTCCACACTGGTTCTGTGAACCATTTTCGAATTACGCTCAACGCGAGTCCGAACTGCCTGTTGACCAGCATGAAGTGATGGCGTTGATTGCCCCTCGATCGGTCTATGTCGCCAGTTCTGATGAGGACTTGTGGGCAGACCCCAAAGGTGAGTACGCATCGCTGGTCGCCGCTGCACCTGTCTTTGAATTGCTAGGTAAACAGTCCATCACGGAAACAACCATGCCAGCGTTGAATACGCCCAGGGTCGTGGGGAACACGGGATACCATATTCGTAGTGGCGGACACGGTCTGGGGGAAGTCGATTGGAACTGGTTTCTGGACTTTACGGATACGGTGCTGAAGTAGTCTCGCAAACCCGTGCCTGCACACAGCAAACCCGTGCCTGCACACAGCAACGTTGGTCGAAGAAAGGAAGGCGAGCCTTTTTGTAACTGGAAGCACGACTTTGCTGTGCGTTCCCGTTTATCTTTGACTTCTACATTTTGATGTTGAGTTTGAAACTACCGCACTCGCTATCGCAAAGGGTTGAATGCGTCACGTATGACACTCCAGAAAGACAAAAGGTGGTGAAGCCACAAATGGCTTCCAGTGATCGTATCCATCCGCTTGGATCGCCGCGGGCGAGACTTTGGGAGGATGCCAGTTGACTTCACGAAATCCCGATGCCAGTAGCGTGTTGGTCACGGTTGTCTTGGACAGGTGATAGTTCGTGATTTCGATCTGTTTGCCTTTTGGTAAAACCAGTTTCCATACCACCGGCGTGCCTTCAGGGATAGCAGCACCCTCTTGGTCTGAAACGCAGGTGTGCTTGGTGAATCCGTGTGGTCTTCCCATTTGGAAATGGGATCATCCGGGTTGGTATTGATCGTCACAAATCTTCCACCCGGTTTCAGCAATTCGGCGATGGCTTGCCCCATTCGTAACAGTTGCTGAGTGTCGGTAGCGCAATTTAGCAACCAAGCAGCAAAAGCAAGGTCGTAGTCAACGTTGACCTTCAGGTCGCGCACATCCTGGACGCGATATTCGATATCCAAAGGCCGCTTTCTTTCTTCGGCTAACGCCAATTCGATCATTCCCTTGGATACATCGACACCGAAGATTGATGCGACGCCCTTTTGCTTAAGCAATCGGGTGAAATATCCTTTACCACATGCCAAATCGATCACTCGTTGGCCTGTGATTGAGCCTGCAAGTTGCATCAACGTGTGTTATTCAACGTGATCACGCCATGGTAGGAGTTTGGATTCTTTGTAGTCCTGGGAGATGGTATCGTAATGTGTCTTCTTTACCGCCCGTTCCCCGGGGCCGCTCGTAACCATTCGTGTACTCGTTGCTTTTCAATTACAGGTTGTTACGCGGTTGTGTTGCGACGGTTCATTGTGATGGCAACAAGGTAAACAAGAAATGACAGGCCAAAGCTGATGAACCACGCATAGTGGTAAAGACTGGTCCAAATGCAAGCGACATTGACCACTCCGATCGCACTCAGGAAACCCGGTATGCACGGGATGATACCGGCAAGCAATGCGACGATACCCGCAGTGTGAAAACCTCGCTTGTACCAGTAGGGGCCCTCACAAGAATACAACGCATCAAGCTGTAAACGCATTCTGCGATTCAGGAAGTTGTCACAGATCATCACGCCCCCAACAGCTCCCAGAAGAGCAGAATAAGCAACAAGCCAAGTGGAAATGTATCCACTCGGGTCTTCGACCAGTCGCCATGGCTGGATCACGATTCCAATGGCACCCGTGATCATGGCTCCCATTCGAAAATTGATGCGACGCGGCCAAAGATTCGCAAAATCGTTAGCGGGACCAATCACGTTGGCTGCCAGGTTCGTTGCCAGGGTGGCTATCACTAGGCCAATCAAACCGATGACTTGCCATAGCGGATTGGAGAACTTGGCAAGCAGGTCAACAGGATCCCAAATCGGGGCACCGTAAATCACGACCGTTGCAGAGGTCACGGCAACACCGATGAAAGAATACAGTCCCATCGTCAAAGGAAGCCCAATCGCCTGACCGAGAACCTGATCACGTTGTGTTCGCACATATCGCGTGAAATCGGGAATGTTCAATGACAGCGTGGCCCAAAATCCAACATTCGCTGTTAAGGCTGGCAAGATGAAATCCCGAAACTGTCCCGCTTTGTCTTCCCCTGAACTAAACGATGATGGCTGCGAAAGCATTGATCCAAAACCATTGGCTGACCGATACGCCCAGTACAATAACGCGAGTCCCAAGCCAATCAGTAGAGGCGCCTTGATGTTCAGTAGTAAGCGGATTGATTCAATGCCTCGCCAAATGATGGCTTGATTCACCAACCAGAAAATCAGGAAACAGATCAGTTGAGGGGTATTGATGCCCAGTCCTGCCAGCTTGGGTAGAGTGTCCCAATGTGGCTGGTAAATCTCAATCACTTTGTAGATCGCCCAGCCGCCGATCCAGCATTGAATTCCAAATCAGCCACAAGCCACCAAGGCCCGCAGCATGGCCGGCACGTTCGCACCACGAATGCCAAAAGAAGCTCGGCAGAGTACAGGAAATGGTATTCCGTATTTGGTTCCTGCATGTGCGTTGAGAACCATAGGGACGAGAACGATCAGATTGCCCAAGAAAATAGTTGCCACTGCTTGTAACCAATTCATGCCCTCTTCGATTAGGGAAGATGCCAGCATGTATGTCGGAATGCAGGCCGAGAGGGCAACCCACAGAGCGATGACATCCTTCAGGCCCCATTTCCATTGAGAAGGAGGGATAGGTAGGAGCCAAGTCAGCACTCCAGTAACCACCGTTTGCACTGACTGAATTGACACGCTCTACGTCCGCGTCGGTAACGGCATGGTCATGATCGTTTGTGGGATCAAGGTTCGTTGTTTGCTTCCACACTGTGAACAGCGGTGTGGGGTGAACAGCGGCGTGGGGGACCCTGCGTCACGGGGGGAGTGAGTGACACGCGGTCTTTACAGCAGGATGTCGGTGAGGACACGTCCTTTTTGCGTTGGGCCGATCAGACGCTGATTCAATCCCTGGTACGGAAAGTTGAATCGATAGGGGTCGAGTCCTATCTGGTGCAGGATTGTAGCCTGCAGATCGCGGACACTCACGGGGTCTTCGACAGGATAGTAGCCGATGTCGTCGGTTTGTCCGTACATGCCGGGTTTGATTCCTCCCCCGGCCATCCACATCGTGAATGCATGAGGATGGTGGTCGCGACCGATGAATCCCTTCACAAGTTTTTTGTTGACGTTGTTTTGCATCATCGGCGTGCGGCCGAATTCACCACCCCAGACAACGAGTGTTTCATCGAACATGCCGCGTTGCTTCAGGTCTGCCAATAATGCGGCGATTGCTTGATCGATCTGACGACATTTGATCGGCAGTGTTTCATCAATGGACTCGCCTGGGCTCGAACCGTGGTGGTCCCAACCCCAGTCGTACAGCTGAACAAAACGCACACCATTTTCAACCAGCCGTCGGGCCAGCAGGCAGTTGTTTGCAAACGTGGCATCATCGCCTTTGTATAAAGCGCGAGGATCAGCAGCTGATTCTGCTTTGGATACAAATCCGGGCTTGGCACCATAAAGATCCATGGTTGCCTGTGACTCACGACTGATGTCCATGACCTCCGGGACAGACGTCTGCATCCGGTAGGCAAGTTCGTACTGCGCGATGCGGGTCATGGTCTCGGGGTCACCAACATGTTGATGCTGGTAACGGTTCAGATCATTCAAAGCATCAAGTGTTTTTCGTCTCGCCGATCGGCTGATGCCTTTGGGGTCCGACAGGTAAAGTATCGGATCACCACCATCAGTCCGGCATTGAACACCTTGATAAACGGTTGGCAGGAATCCGCTGCCCCACAATGACTTGCCCGCGCTAGGCGTTTTTCCGCCGGAGGAAAGTACGACAAATCCTGGCAGATTCTCGTTTTCGCTGCCCAGACCGTACGTTACCCATGAGCCCATGGCTGGGTAACCCAGTAGCGGATTGCCGGTTTGCATCAGCAGTTGTGCGGGTGAATGGTTGAACTGCTCCGTGCTGATGGAACGGATGATACAAAGGTCATCAATCTGTCGGCACAAATTGGGTAGCAACTCGCTGACCCATTGACCGGTATCACCATGTTGCTTGTAACTGAATTGTGGGCCGAGCATCTTGGGGGTGCCTTTGATAAAGGCAAAACGTTTTCCTTCCAGATACTCCTGCGGGCACTCCGTGTCGTGCAGTTTCGCCAGTGCGGGTTTGTTCTCGAAAAGATCGAGTTGTGAGGGTGATCCAGCCATGTGCAGGTAGATCACGGACTTGACTTTGGAAGGAATTTGAAACGATGCGTCTTCCGCATATCCATCGCGAGCAAGGATGGAGTTCAGCGCAAGGGCGCCGAATCCAAGTCCTGTTTGCCCGAAAAAGTGTCGTCGAGTGACGCCACGAAGTTTTTGAAGGGGCAGGGAAAGTTCCATGGTTGTCTTTCAGTTCCGGTTCTTTGCATCACTTGTTCAGCAGAGCTGTCTCAGTTTCTCGGACAGCTTTTCGTGCCTGACGCGATGCTTCGGTGGTAGGTTTGCGATTGTTGTTGTTAGTACTTGGCGCGTTCATTGACTACGGTTTCATCAGCGTCTCATCGAGGTTCAGCAGGACGCTGGCGATCACTACAAGTCTTGGATCACCTTCGGTGAGTTTGGCTGAATCCAATAACTCGTTTCCATCAGAGAGTTCATCTTTGAGTGAGTCGTACAGCTTGTGCAACCGGGAAATTTCGGAAGCATCTGCTTCTCTGACCAACACCATTTGAAAGCCGGCGGCGAGTTTGGTATCCAGATCTTCAGCCGCAGTCTCCATTCTCTTTGCAAGTTGCCCAGCCGCCTCCAGATAGACGACATCATTGAGCGTGATCAGCGCTTGCAGTGGGGTATTGGTCCTGATGCGGCGTATCTGGCACACCTCGCCGCTGCCCGCATCAAACGTGGTCATGGCAGGGTAGGGGCTGGTTCGCTTGAGGTAGGTATAGAGCCCACGGCGGTATCGGTCTTCTCCTTCGGCGTTCTTCCATTTTTCACCGCTGTAAGTTGATTTCCAGATCCCCGGCGGTTGTGGTGGCATGACTGATGGCCCACCAACTTTATTGGCAAGCAGGCCAGAAACTGCCAACGCCTGATCCCGTACCATTTCGGCGCTGAGGCGGAATCGTGGCCCACGTGAGAGCAAGCGATTTCTTGGGTCTAACGCCAAAGCCTTGTCATTGACAATGGAACTCTGTCGATAGGTTCGGGACATGACGATGGTCTTGATCAGTTGTTTGAGTGACCAGCCCTGTTCACGGAATTCAACGGCCAACCAGTCAAGCAATTCAGGATGCGAGGGTAGCATTCCTTGAGTGCCAAAATCTTCTTCCGTTTCGACAAGCCCAATGCCGAAAATTCGTGCCCAAATGCGATTGACGGTAACACGGGCGGTCAATGGATTGTCTGATTTCATCAACCACTGGGCAACGCCGAGTCGGTTTGCAGGAGCATTTGCAGGCAACGGGGAAAACGCGGTCAGCACCGAAGCAGTGACTTCCTCACCCTGGTCAAGGAAATTACCGCGGTTGTGGATGCGCGTTGCTCGCTGACGCTTGGCGTCCAAGTCGAACATCACCGGTGTACTTGGAAGCTGCTTTCTGAACTTTTGCAATTGGTCTTGGGCTGCCTGCGTTGCCTTGAGGCGACGCATCGTCTCTGGAAATACCGTCTCGGTGAAGACTTTCTCAGGGTCAGGTTGCAGTTCAGCACGTAGCCATTGCACGGGATTTTGACTGATTGAAAAACGCGACCTGGCCAGCAGAAGCCCCTCGCCATATTGCTGCTCCAATGTGACTTTCAACGTACCGCCGGTGATGGGGGCGTCGAAATCAAAAATCGCAGCTTGCGCCTCCCCGAATCGGGGCGATAAACCCCAGCCTGCGTCGGGTTTGCCATCCAACGCCGAGGCAACATTCCAGCCACGCTGCGAAAAGGTTGCTCGCGGATTTTTCAGCTTGATTGATTTGAATTCACCGTCAGCCTGTTGAAGTTCCACTGTCAATTCACGGATAGCCACGTTCTTGTCTGCCCAGTCACCTCCGCCGATTGATTTTGGAAAATGGTCAATGCGAAACGAGGTGTAGGTTTTACCATCGGGTAGAGCTGGAACGTCAAAGGTGATTTGCCAAGTGTCCTTCTGTGGCCGATCACCGCTCACAATGAGTCGATCCTGTTCATCCTGATTCATTTGCACACCAGCCTCGGATTTGAATTCTTTGAGACTCAGTGGTTGCCACAGTGGACGCTTCTGCAACGCTTTTTTCCATTTTTCAAAGCGTTCCGTGAAGTCGGCAGGGCGTTGGGCCGACAGTTTGGTAGCCTGCTGCAGTTTCAGTGTCAGTTCTGCAAGTTCAGCTGCCTGTACCGCAGTGGGGGTGGTGTGGAATGGAGCCTCGTTGTCGGCATCCTGAGTTTGATTGAAGTAAGACAGAAATGAATAGTAGTCCTGAATGCTGATCGGATCGTACTTGTGTGAATGGCACTTCGCGCATCCCATCGTCAAGCCCATCCAGACCTGCAGTGTTGTGTCAACGCGGTCCTTGACTGCGGCAATGCGAAATTCTTCGTTGTCAGTTCCACCTTCGTCATTGGTCATCGTATTGCGATGGAATGCTGTTGCCAGAATCTGATCATCTGTGCGCTCTGGTAGCAGGTCACCACCAAGTTGTTCGATGGTGAACTGATCAAAAGGAAGGTCGCGATTGAATGCATCGATGACCCAATCACGGTATCGCCAGATGTTACGGTGTCGATCTTTTTCATAGCCTTTGGTGTCGGCATAACGTGCCAAGTCAAGCCACATTCGCGCCCAGTGTTCACCGTAACGATCGCTTTCGAGTAAACGATCCACAAGCTTTTCGTATGCGTCCGGAGATTCGTCGTTTAGAAAACTCTGGACGAGCTCGGGTGCTGGTGGTAATCCGGTAAGGTCAAGAGCCGTTCGACGTAGAATCGTCCCACGCTCGGCCAATCGTGAAGGTGTCAAACCCGCCTGTTCCACTCGAGCGAGGATGAAGGAGTCGATAGGATTCACTGCTGTCAGATTCGAGCTGTTTGCAGGAGGCGTACTTTTTTTGGGCACCACGAATGACCAATGCTTTTGATATTCAGCCCCCGACGTAATCCATGACTTGAGGGTTGAAATCTGCGGGGCTGAAAGCTTGTGGCCTGTTTCAGGTGGTGGCATGACGATTTCAGCTTCCGCCGCCGTGATGCGCACCAGCAACTCGCTTTGGTCTGGCTTGTGGGGTACGATCGCTCCCGATTCAATCGCCAGCGCACGCTCGTCAAGACGTAAGTCCGCTTCGCGTGCTTTGGTATCCAGACCGTGACAGGAAAAACAGTGCTCGGCCAGAATTGGACGAACGTCGCGGTTGTATTGCACCGCAGTTGCTGCCACTGGGTTTGAGGGTGCTGCGTCCTGCGCATGCAAGCAACCGCCCGGATCTGACAGCACCAGGAAAATTCCTGATAACAAGATGCCGAGACCAGAACCGGAAAATGGATGCATTTGAGGTGGGAATGTTTTGTTGGATAAACAGAGCATGGGAACTCATGAGAAACAGGCGAGCCACAAGGGAGGCACCAAATTGCACTTCATGGCTCAGGAATCAGTGCGGTGCAATATCTTAGCTGCTGTGTTTCCTGACTGCTGTGTTTCTTGACTGCTGTGCTTTGGGAACATTGGGGGTGGTGATTGGAAAGCTGGATTTATGAACTCATGAGATCGACCAGGTTTCAGCTCATGTGGGTTGGTAGCCCGGTAATATTTTGGTCACAAAGACAGATTGCCCATGTTGCTGGTAAGACCACCGCACCATCTCTGTCAAACAGCTCATGACTTGGTCATAGTCACCCATCAGGACGGTCGATGTGGGACCCGGCTGGACCTCTATCTCACCGTATTCTTCCAGCTTACCGATAAAATCCTTGATCAGGTCACGAAAGTTTTTTACGAAGGGATACATGCTGATTTCGACGGTGGTGACCACGCTGGCTCATCTCCGGGCTTTGAGGCGACGAAAGGGGCGGGATCAGGCAACAAGGGGCGCTATTGGCCTCACGCTGTCTTCCCACTTCGAGACTGCGAGGATTTCCAGGCTCACATCCACATTATTCTCGCACAATACTTTGGCCGCGCATTGTAGGAATATCGCATGGATTTGTACATTTCGCGCGGTCACGCCGGCCGGCGGGTTCTCTGCGAGTGATTGTCGTAGAATGTAGGGGTTGACCGATGGAACGAGAGTTCCGTGCTGAAAATTGCGAATTGGCCTTGATGCTAGAATCCCATGATTCATCCGCAGCCTCTGACCCAACACTGTTCATGGCGAAAGCAACTGAGATTTTTGAGAACGTTCCCTCGGATGGGCATGTCGAGCATGCGGCGAACAGCGATCCGCAGGCATTCGAAGCCGTGGTCAGATCGAGAAGGAGTACACGGGTTTACACGCAGGAAGCCGTTCCAGAAGAAGTGATGCGACGATGCTTGGAATTGACGTTGCTGGCTCCCAATTCGTCGAACCTTCAGCCGTGGGAATTTCATTGGGTCCGTGATGCCAACAAGAAAGCGGAATTGGCCCGACTATGTTTGCAACAGTCCGCAGCCACGACGGCACAGGAATTGGTTGTCTGTGTGGCGCGACTGGACACGTGGAACAGGAATCGCAAACTGATGATCGAGGCAATGGAACGTTCAGACGGCGAAGTTTCTGAGTCAGCATTAAATTATTATCGCAAACTGATGCCTTTGGCTTACAGTCAGGGCCCATTTGCTGTTTTTGGCCCCATCAAAAAATTGATCTTCTGGTTGCTGGCACTCCGCAAACCAATGCCACGGGGCCCCGCTGGCAAAGCGGATATGCGGGTTTGGGCTCACAAGTCGACGGCATTGGGGTGCCAGAATCTGATGTTGTCGCTGAGAGCTTTTGGATATGACAGTTGTCCCATGGAAGGAATGGATCCAGTTCGCGTTCGGAAACTATTGGGCCTGCCGCGAAGCGCAGAAATCTGCATGGTGATTTCCGCAGGAAAGCGTGCAGAGCACGGGATCTATGGCGATCAGGTACGCTTTGATTCTTCCTTGTTCCTGTTCGAAGTCTGAGTGGGATTGGATTTTGCCGGCAGGTCGTTCTCGGAGCGAGTGATCGGCAGGTCGTTGTCAGGGTGAGTGATCAGTTGTCTTTTTCCCCGCCCGCTCTCGCTTTACGTTGGGCCCTCTTTTTTGCTCTCTGTGCTGCTCGTGTCTCTGACTTTGTTTTCGGGTTGCCTGGCTTTGCCTTCGGGTTGCTTGGGGCGTCGTTTATTTTCTGTTTCCAGAAGCGGCTTCCGCCAGTAATGGGATCTTGCATTTGCTCGATCCACTGCCTGCAATCCTCCGTCATTTGTTGCACACGCATGGGGTGCTTTCCACTGAGGTTCCTTGTTTCTGAAAGTCTCTTGTTTCTGAAGGATCGTTGACCAAATTGATCAGTTCTGGCTTTCCCTTTACAACGTGAATTTTCTAGTCTCCCTGTCGGATTGCCCAGTCTCCCTCGCCACCTTTGCTCCAGTAGATGTTCTCGTGATGCTAGGGTGTTTTGTCGGTTAGCAACGGAAGAAGGCTCTTGCCATCAACCTTGTGGTTGGCGGGCAAGTTACCTGCTGCCTCGATTGCCGTGGGCAAGATGTCGAGTGAAACGATGGGCACGTTTTGGGTTCGCCCGCCTTTGAACCTCGCTGGCCAACTAACGATCAACGGAGTGCGAATCCCGCCTTCATCAAAGCTGCCTTTGAAGCCACGGAAGGGGGTGGGTGTCGGCGCTCATCGCTTTAGAGCCGCCATTGTCTGTCAGGAAGAACAGCGGTGTGTTGTCGAACAGCTTCTCCCGTTTGAGTTTCCCCACGACTTCTCCCAGACCATCATCCAAATGTTTTAACATGGCCATCAGAGTGGCCCGTTGAGGCGTAATGCCTGAATTTGAATCCTCGGCAGACTGAATGTCAGCAGCAGGAGCTTCTGCTGACGCATGAACTGCGTTGTAGGCCAGGTAGAAAAAAAGGGTCGCGTCTTATTTCTTTCAATGAAATCGACAGCTTCCTCGGTCAAGCGGTTCTTCAAATACCCTTCATCGTTGATATGCTGTTTGTTGCGATAGATCGGATGTGCGAACTTGCCATCGGAATCACTTCGTAAATCAAAATAGCTATGCCCTCCACGTCCCATGAACTTGTAGTACTCATCGAAGCCACGATTCATGGCGTACTACTTAAGTTCGGGGTAGTCATCATCAAGACCCAGATGCCAGCTTCCAATGGCCGTGCTTACGTAGTGATCAGGCAGGAAGGAAAGATTGCCTGTTCAGGACTGAAGCCTCGTCCGCCATCTCCTGCGGAATAAACCCTGACTCGCTGCTGGTATTGCCCCAACATCAATCCGGCGCGAGTGGGGGAGCAGACGTGACCACTGTTGTAGGCCTGACGGAAGAAGACACCCTCCTGCGCCAACGCATCCATGTTAGGAGTTGAGACTTCTTCGGGGTGCTGAGGATTGAAACTGATGTCTGCATAACCCTGATCGTCAGTCAAAATGACAACGATGTTGGGCATCTCATCGATGAGCCCAGCAGGCAAGGCACTGGCAGGATCCCACGGGCAGCAAAAACTGGCCAGCAATGTGACGAGTGATGAGAATCTGTTAGTGCTACGAAGGAGTTCAATCTTCATGTTCGGGTGTATCAATTCCAATGAGTTCCTGCCAATGCTTCAGCTCAAAATCAGGCACTGCGTGATGTGGCAAACGTGCCAATTCAATTCTGCCAGTTGGTGGGACAGTTGTGGCCAAGATCAGTTCTTTTTCCACTGGATACCGCTAGACCACCCGCGAGCGTTCCGTTGGCGACTTGTGTGTTTATCAGTTCATAATGTCGAACGAGCAAAGGTTACACGCGATCTTTTCAATAACTCGCATGCCCTCAATCTTCTTTCAGTTTCAGTTGCTTCTGGAAATGTGTTCGCTAAATGGGGGGGGAGTTGGATGGAATGATGGTTGCAAGCCGAATTAATGGAATTTCTGCTCACGAAGCTGGGATATTTCGACGCAAACATCCATTGCCAGTGACGCAGTCAGCAGGGATGATTTGCGGAACGCAGTCGACGTGTTTTCGTTTCTTTGCAGCAGGGTTCTATTGTGGTCAACACTACCTCCGCCTCTGTTCCCCATGTCGTGATCATTGGTGGCGGCTTCGGTGGCCTGGAAACAGCAAGGAATTTGCGAAAGTCCAATGTTCAGGTAACCCTTGTCGACCGACACAATTATCACCTGTTTCAGCCGTTGTTGTATCAAGTCGCGACTGGGGGTTTATCACCGGCCAATATTGCAACGCCTCTTCGTTCCATCTTCCGGCGTCAGGCCAATTGCGAAGTGTTGATGGCCGAAGTTCGTGACTTCGACTTGGATCGCAAGCGTTTGATCTTGGCTGATGGCGATTTGGAGTACGACCAGTTGGTCGTTGCCGCTGGTGCGACGCACAGTTATTTCGGACATGAGGAATGGGCTTCTGTTGCACCGGGCTTGAAAACTTTGCAGGATGCCACAGCGATCCGCCGCAAAGTTTTTCTGGCCTTCGAAGCTGCTGAGCGTGAGCGGGATCCAAAGATTCGCGAGCAGATGATGACGTTCGTGGTTGTGGGGGGAGGCCCCACTGGTATCGAACTGGCGGGTTCGTTGTCAGAAATTGCACGACACACCATTCGAAATGACTTTCGGCATATTCACCCGGAGGATGCTCGAATTGTAGTCGTGGAGGCGGCGGAACACGTTTTGGCTCACTATCCGCCCGAGCTTTGTAAGCGTGCGGCTGACAAGATTCGTGAATTGGGAATTGAAATTCACACGCAGACACGGGTTACCCATGTCACGGAACAGGACGTGCACTTGTCCTCGGCAGATGGCGAGCAAGTCATAGGAACTCAGACGGTTCTGTGGGCTGCAGGTGTCCACGGAAGTCCGTTGGGAAGCAAGTTGGCAAAGGCCTGTGGCATTGAAACTGATCGTGCGGGTCGAGTGGGTGTCACCAACAAGATGAATGTTGAGGGGCAGGACGAAATCTTTGTCATCGGTGATCTCGCAGATTGCACAGATGGTGAAGGGGTGCGGATGCCCGGCTTGGCTCCCGTGGCGATTCAGCAGGCGCAGTATGTAGCAAAACGGATTCTCGCAAATATTGCAGGAACAAAAACGGAACAACCATTCGTCTACCACGATCGCGGAACCATGGCCACCATTGGCAGGGCAAAAGCGGTCGTGAAGGTGGGCAAACGTGAAAGTGTCGGTTTCATTGCCTGGCTGATGTGGTTGGTCGTCCATCTGTTGCAAATCGTGCAGTTTCAGAGTCGATTTCTGATTCTGTTTCAATGGAGCTGGAATTACCTCACCTTCAGTCGAAGCGCGCGAATCATCACGGGCGACGATCCGGTGATCCTGATTCGGGACGAGGCTGTGAATGATGCGCCGGTCATCAAGGGATCTGTTCCAGAGCACGAAAAGTCAGATGGCCAAAACGCTCGCGAATCACCGGAGTAAGACGCCATACTGAGATCAGGCTGCTGAGATCTCGATATTGAGATCTCGATATTGAGATCGTGCTTCGCGGGAATGATTGCTGATGGATGGGCATGCTTTGCTGATGCAAATTTTGCCAACAAATGTTTCCAACGGGGAACCTTTGATGTTGCAGGAGCCGTTGGCGGCGATGGTGAACCTGCGGGTACGAACGGTGATTCGCTGCGAGAACCAAAACAGTCTGGGGCAACTTGAAGATGAATGAACAGGACACGGTGACAACTGGCGAGCAGGAAGTGAACGCTGATCAAGAGGGCGTGACGACTGATTCGGGCACGATTCCGCTGTTGAAGCGATTCGAGGAAGTTTGGGCTGCCTACGCACCACTTCTGCGACCGGGGCTCATGCTGGTCGTGTTCTTCGCCGCCTTGTGGTTACTGCATCACGAATTCAAAACGATGAAGTATGCAGAGGTCGTTGCCAGCTTTCACGCTTTGTCCAACGGTGAGATGTTAGCGGCGATCGGTTTCACGGCTGCTAACTTCATGGTCCTGATTGGATATGACTGGTTCGGGGTCAAACTTGTCAAGCATGAAGTGACGGGGCGTCAAGTTGCGACGGCGGCGTTGTTGTCGTATGCATTCAGCAACTCATTGGGTGTGTTTCTGGGAGGGGCGCCGGTGCGTGCCCGTTTGTACTCGTCGTGGGGGATGCCCTCGAGTGAAATTGTGCGACTGGTACTGGTGATTGGTGTTGCGTTCTGGCTGGGGCTTTTTTCTCTTGCGGGAACATTGTTTGTCTTCACGCCGTTTGAGATTCCTGACAAATTGCACCTGCCCGTGTCGACAAGTCGCCCGTTTGGAATTGGCTTGCTCTTGATGACCGTGGTGTTTCTGGTCATTTGCGGGATCAGAAAATCCCCCTTGCGGATCGGTAGTGTGAATTTGCAGCCACCACCGCTGAAAATCGCAGTGGCGCAAATGTTTGTCGCAATGGCGGACTTTATCCTTGCTGCGGCAACGTTGTACGTTTTGTTGCCCAGTGATGTTGTGATCGATTTCCTGCCGTTTGTCGCAATCTTTGTGCTGGCTGTTTTTGTGGCTCTGGTCAGTCATGTCCCTGGTGGACTCGGGGTTCTGGAATTGGTGCTGATCACGATGTTGCCCGGAGGGGCCGATGATTTGGTGGGAGCCTTGATTGCGTTCCGGATCATTTACTATTTGCTGCCACTGATCCTCGGCGTGGGGGCCATCTCATTTGCGTCAATCAAACAGCATCAGGACAAGATCGGAGGAGTGGTGTCAGGTGGGCTGCGGTGGGCCAACATCATCAGTCCACCGATCATCACGGGCGCAGTCTTTGTGGTTGGGCTTGTGATGCTGGTTGCCGGCACCTTACCACCATCTGCCGGTAAGTTGGAGTTGATTCGTAATTGGTTGCCGTTGCCACTGGTTGAAGTTTCCCATTTCCTTGGAAGTGTGATAGGAGCGGTGTTGATTGTTCTGTCCCGCGCGTTGCAGCGGCGGATTGATGCCGCATGGTGGCTGACGATTGCGATGTTGTCGGCTGGCGTGCTGGTTTCTCTGTTGAAGGGTTTTGCATGGGAGCAGGCGATTCTTGTCGCAATCATGTTGGTGGCGTTGTTGCCTTGCCGACAATATTTCTTTCGCCATGGTCGGATCTTTGCCGCGTCGTGGAGTGTTCGGTGGCTGATAGCGATTGCGATGACTGCCGGTTTGATCGTCTGGTTGATTCTGTTCTCGTATCGTCATGTTGAATACAACAACGAATTGTGGTGGAGCTTTACGTACGGCAAGACCGGAGAGGCCCCGAGAGCCTTGCGTGCGGCAGTGGGCGGAGCCTCGGTGCTGGTAATTGTCGGCTTGATGCAACTGTTCAGAACCACAGGAAAGGTGCCTGATCCAGCGACGGATGAGGAAATGGATCGAGTTGCGACAATCATTTCCAATGATGAAGACACGGTTGCCAATCTTGCTCTGCTGGGTGACAAACGCTTCATTTTCGGTGGCGATGATCAAGCTTTTGTAATGTTTGGTTGCGAGGGAAGCAGCTGGATTTCAATGGGAGATCCCGTCGGTCCAAAAGAGGCCGCAGATGATGCTGCCTGGCGATTTCGTGAAGCGTGTGATGCGCAAGGGAAGTGGCCGGTTTTCTATCAGGTGGATGAATCTAGTTTGTCACGTTACATCGAAATGGGACTCTCGTTGCTCAAACTGGGTGAAGAGGCCAAGGTGCCACTCGAAAATTACTCGCTCAAAACCTGCTCACGCACCGTCCGGCGAAACCACAAAAAATCACTTGAGTCCGGTCTTCGATTTGAAATCGTTCCCCAGAAAGATGTCCCTGGCTGGATGCCGAAATTGAAAGAAATTTCGGACGCGTGGCTCGGGGAAAAGACAGCGGCAGAAAAAGGTTTTTCACTTGGGTTTTTCGACGAAACCTATCTGCTGCATTACGATATGGCGATTGTTTTCGACAAGGATCGCCCAATCGCTTTTGCGAATGTGTGGAAAGGTGGAACAGGCGTCGAATTGTCCATTGACCTGATGCGGCATCCGCCCGACGCTCCGCGAAGTGTGATGGAATTTTTGTTCATCGAATTGATGTTGTGGGGACATCAGGAAGGGTACCAGTGGTTCAGCCTTGGGATGGCTCCGTTGTCCGGCGTTGATTCTCATCGTCTTGGCCCTGCCTGGAACCGCGTGTCCAACCTCGTGTATCGACACGGCGAACACTTTTACAACTTTCAGGGCTTGCGTGCCTACAAGGAAAAGTTTCATCCCGTCTGGTTCCCCAAGTACCTTGCATCTCCCGGTGGCTTGGCCACTCCGCAGGTACTGGCAAACGTCTCAACGTTGATTTCCGGGGGATTGATACGTCTTGTCAAACGCTAAGTTGTGAACGTCATCTATCGCCGGGCTTTGAATCGGTTTTGTCACCAACCACTGGTGGAATGTTTTTTTCGGATTTTCAATCCGACGGGAGGCTTGGTCGTAGCGTCTTGGCTTCCGCGCAGGGGACAATGTAACCCAGCCAGGTCAATGACGCGCCAAGCGGCAAGGCGAGAAGATGCGCTACATCAGCGGACACCACTGTGGCGCCCTCTGGTAGATGTCCCACCGAAATGATCAGACGGATCAGCAAGATCGACAGCACGCACAAAAAAGCAGATCGCCGTCTCAGTAACGGTAACCACATCAGGATTGCACCAAGGCAACCGTAGTAGCCCGCGGATGGGCCAACGTCGTGTCCGTTTGTCAGAGCCAATATCGATGGTGATGAATTGAATGTCGCAACCAGAAGGAGAGCGACGGACAGGCCTGCCAGTACAGTGAGATGGCAAGTCAAAAACAATTTCATGGTGGCAAATGTGCCATATAATCGCTCGGTCATGCCAGCACATAAGATCAGCATCAAGATAGATGCCATGAATTTCCAGCCGCCTGCCGTCAACAACAAGCTCGTCAGGAATCGCTGCCACTTGAAATCAAGCAGGTTGGTGGGAGCAAAACCGAGCCAGTCACGCCATGTGTCATCCAATGCATGCCAACAGGAGTCACTTGCGATCGCGAACCCCAGCAATAATGCCGTGGCTGCAATCGTGAATCGGTAGCGTTGAACGTGGGGTGACAAGTGTTTGGATCGTTTGCAGATTGCTTTGATGCCCTGTGAGGTGGCAAGTCTAGATTGATCCCATGCAGAATGGCAATCCATTCGCTCGGGAAATCACCCCGGGTGACATTTTGTTAGTCTGTGAAAGGTGTTGTCGATGGTATCGGCATGATAATTGGTGTTTCGAATTGGGTGGCCTGTGTGCTGCCCGGTGATTTCAGTGAGTCCCAGATGAAGTCCATGTTGTCATTTGCTTTGCGTCAGCAGCTGTCTGTTTTCCTGTTTTTTCTCAGCATTGCCTGTGTCAGCGGTAACGAACCTCCTAACGTGCTGTTGATATCGATCGATGATTTGAACGATTGGGTTGGCTGTCTGGGAGGCAATTCGCAAACGAATACACCCAATATTGATCGGCTTGCTCAGCGGGGGGTATTGTTTTCCAACGCACACTGCCAAGCCCCTATCTGTAATCCATCACGGACCAGTTTGATGCTTGGGCTGCGGCCCAGTACAACCGGGATCTATGTCAATCGCCCATGGTTCCGTCTGACCAGGCGGAATGCAAACCGAACAACGATGTCTCAGTATTTCGGCGAACACGGATACAAGACGCTGACGGCTGGCAAGATTTACCATGCTAGTCGGGTTGATAAAGCATCCTTTCAGGTGGTCGGTCCTCGGCCTGGCCAGCGTTTGGAAATTGACGAGTGCCTCGTTCCTGATATTGAATCCAGCAGCAAACTCTGGGACTTTGGGCCGCAGGTTTATGATGAGCAGAAGTTTGGTGATGCGGTGACAGCCTCTTGGGCCGTCAAGCAGATCCAGAAAGAACATGCAAAGCCATTCTTTCTTGCAGCCGGATTTTATAGGCCACATGTGCCTTTTTACGCGCCTCAGCGATTCTTTGATTCACATCCGTTGGCAACCGTTCACACGCCTGATGTCAAACAGGATGATTGTGATGACCTGCCGCCTGCAGCGCTGGAACTGACAGACCACAGTGTGCCGCCCAGTCATGCCTGGTTTGTTCACAAGAAGCAATGGAAACCAGCAGTTCAAGCTTATCTCGCATCGGTCAGTTTCACCGACACGCAAGTGGGAAGATTATTGGATGCTTTGGATCAGAGTCCGCATGCCCACAATACGGTTGTGGTGCTGTTTTCTGACCATGGATTTCATCTGGGGGAGAAACAACGTTGGGCGAAACAGTCATTGTGGGAGCGTTCCACTCGTGTGCCGCTGATCATTTCGGTCCCCCATGGTTTACAGGGAAAGGTTTGCAAACGGCCTGTCGAGTTGCTCAGCATCTATCCCACGTTGTTGAAAATTTGTGGCTTACCAACTCGTGATGATCTTGATGGAGTAAGCCTGGAACCCCTACTCAAAGATCCAGATGCGGCTTGGGAGCATGTGGCCATGACCACGTATCAGAGGAATAATCACGCTGTTCGCAGTCAGCACTATCGTTACATACGCTATGCCGATGGTTCCGAGGAATTCTATGACCATCGAGTCGATCCCCACGAATGGAGTAACTTGGCTGGTCAAGCCGGAGTGACGCCATTGATAAGGCAACACGCCGGATGGTTGCCGCGCCACAATATCACCGAAGCTCGCGTGAATGTGAAAAACACAGCGCCGCCACAGAATACGGCACCGCCAAAAGGGTCGGGGCCGCCTGATGCGTCTGGTCGGAGGTCGCCACCGGCCTCAGACAGGCAATCTGGCAATGGGGATCAGGTTCCCAGCAGCAAGTAAAACGTTTCGGTATTTGCTTTGCCATCGCGTGATCAGGCTGAGATGAGATTCATCCGCTGCATGAACTGGACTGTGTCAGGGTGAGCTCTGTAGTGCAGGTTCTTCTGAGGCGTCGTTGATACCGTCACCGTTCTTGTCGGTGATTCCAGAGTACGGGTGTTCGCTGACCGCTTGCCATGCGATCTTGCGGAAAATCTTGTCCAGGCTGGCACTTGGAAAAGTGGTGTTACCACCAAAGGGAATGTTGTCTTCGATGAGTTCAGGCGACTTTCCGTAAAGCGTGGCGTAAAACACATAGCCTTCCAGACGCTCGAATCCTGGCCCAAGGTGCCCCAGTTGATCCCTCCAGAGTGAACGTTCTTTTCTACCAATCATTCGGTGTAGACCCTCGATCCCCGGTAATTCACCGCGAAGGAAGTGCTTCGCTGCCAAAACCATGGAATCGGATGTTGGCAGGATGAAGACTTTGCCCGGGTATGCCTTGCGGAGCGGGTCAATGACCTGAGCGTGCAACACTCGTCTTTCCTCGGCCAACTGATCTAAAACCTCATTCGTGAAGAAGTCTTCCGATTCGGGTTTCTCTTTGAGTTGCGAGAGCTGTGGCCAAGCGTCGGAAAGATAGAATTTCATTTCGGGATTGTACTTCAGACAGAAGTCAATCCAGCAAGAATAGTATTTGGGCTGGTCCTGAAAGTAAGGGCCGAACATCATCGCTTCCCATTCTGCATTCGCGATGGAGGAGAGTAATTTCGGATACGGTTTTCCTTTGAATTGAAAAATTCCGTTCTCCTGCTCCCACTTGTAGCGTGCACTGCCGGTCATGCCTCCACCGACGTGGGTGTAAAGCGGTTGGTCCATCCCGGCCCCTTGTGCAATCAGTGGCATCGTTTTGTACCCAGGTACCATGAAGCTGTGGCCAACACCAACCACTCTCAATGCACCATCGTTTGGTTTGGGGTAGGAAACCACGGCAGGCCCTTTTCCAGACCCCACTTTCTCAAAGGTTTCCTTGATTCTACTGGCAGACATGTAGCAAACGGCTTCCTCGGGGAATCGTTCCAGATCCCAGCCAGCGTCAACGTTGAAGGTCGTTGGAACTCCACGTCCCTGATTTCTTCCAGCAGCACGGTTTCCAGCAGTACCGGGCGCAGCGCCCATTTTGTTGCGATACGCAATCGCCTCCTGCCATGTGAGCTTTCCGTCCTTGTTTGTGTCGGCTGACGGGAATTGTTTCAGCAGTTGCTGCAGTTGTTTTGCACCTCTGTTGTTCTGAGCCTCAGCAGAGGAACCGAATGAAATACCGGTGATGAATAATAAGATGACGAACAATCGGGAGTACATTTGAATTTATCCTTGCTGATGTGTTCCGGTGGTAGCGAGCCAGTCGTGGCTGAATCTTTACTTACCGCTTGTGTTTTTTCCACTGTCCAGAAAGCGAAGAAGGTCCTGTTCGCTGATTTCATGGGTAGCACCATGGCCCGCGCCCACGACTTTGTAGTGAACCACATCGCCTCCAAGATAGCTGAAAACTTCCATCTGTCCTTCGGTCCTGCTGGGGGTCGTAAGTTTTTTTCCTGAGTAACCCATCTGCTTTGCCCACACGTAGGTGGATTCTTCTGCCGCCAGAAATCCCAGTTTGCCATCTTTGGCCGGAATGTGTCTTGAAATGCCGCCATCGTAGGGAACCAACGCATCATCCGTTCCTGAAATATTCATCAAGCGTTTGCCCGTGATTGGGTTTGCCGACTCGCGATAATCATTATCGGCTCCCTTGGATTTGAACTGTTTTCCATCGTATTGCCAGACATTCAAAGGGCTGACTCCGCTGATGTAGTTGCGGATATTGGGCAGTCGGCTTTCAATCAGCAGTTGATTCACCAACGCGGCACCATTGGATGCTCCCATGATACTGAAGTTGTCGTTTTGGACGTTGTCATAGGAAGCGAGCTTCCGAACGATGGATTCGATAAAGGCTGTGTCATCTGCCTTTGAGCGTTCGGAGACAATGTTCCAGCTTTCGCGGTATCCTTGTGCAAATACCATCACATACTTCGCCGCCATCTTTGTGCGGTTCCGCAGCAGGATTCGCATGACCTCTTTTGCGTTTCCACCATTGCCGTGCAGAAAGATGAACACGGGAAACTTTTGGCCTGCTTCCCCCTCGGGGACATTCACAAAGTAGGGCCGCGGGTAATCAGTTTCCTGGGACCACGATTGTCGGATGGAATATTGCCCTGATTCAAGCGTCCCTGCTTGCCCCGCAATCGTGCTGGGTTCCGTGATGTCACCCGATTCATCTTCCGAAGTGTCTGTGCCATTCTGTCTCATCTCGGCAGTTGGGCGGAGTGTTTTTTGGGGGGGCTGATTTTCCATTTCGTCCAGAATGTCGCGGATCTCATCCGTCAGCTCGTCGGTTTCTTCTTTCCGGTTTTCCTGCACCGCTTCGACAAAGCGAAAGGCAAGTTCGGTCAATTCACTTTCAAAGTCGATTCGTTCCTGAAGTTCGTCGACCGCCTGCTCCAATTGTTCGTGACGAGCTTCGGAAGTACCGGCGGGGTTACCAAGTTCGGAATGAAATTGACGCATTTTCTGGAGGTTACCGATGGTGATCGTCAGGTATCGGGATGACTTGGTGGTCGTTTCTGTTTTCGGTAAGCCGCCCAGACGCTCCTTCAATTCCAATACCTCCGCGATGCGGTCGGCGAGTTCTGTCTCGATCTCCATCACCTCCCGCAGTCGATCGATTTTTCGCTCCAGAGATTCAATCTGCGGATCCAGCTTGCGGGAATCCTCTTCGCTATTTTCGGATTCCTGACGCGTTATGATTCGATCCAGTTGCTGTTGGACTTCGGAAATCTGATCCAAACTCTCAAGTCGCCGTTTGAGATGGTCAACATGCTGGTTGAGCATTTTCAGTTCGCGGCGCAGTTCGGCCTGTTCATCATGAATGTCACGCAGTTCCGCGCTGGTGGGCTGTCCAGTTTCCTCGCCAGAATCCGGGGGTGTTGATCCGGACTGGGCAATGAGTAGTGGACTTGTCATCAGTCCAACCAGAATAGCGATGCTGTAAAAAAAGAGATTGCGAATGCATGAACGCATTATTGTTGGTTCCTTCTCGTCCGAACATCAAATCGGATGGAGTAACTTTGTGATTGACAGAATTCAGTTTCGGTCTGGGACGCGTTTGTCGCGACTTGCCATCACTGGTTTGCTTTTGTTTGTGAAAATAGCCAAGTCATGAAATCGGCCTCTTCGTCGCACCGCTCGCTGCTGGATTGCGTGCTCCCATTGGCTGCACCCGGAATCATCTTGCCAGAA
The DNA here is from genome assembly GCA_051010795.1 of Rubripirellula sp. Classification (GTDB taxonomy): domain Bacteria; phylum Planctomycetota; class Planctomycetia; order Pirellulales; family Pirellulaceae; genus Rubripirellula. Next base: position 12,777 of record JBPCVE010000273.1, on the reverse strand, counting down.
ACAGCATGGTTGTCCCCTGCCCATGTTGTCAGTTTCATCACGCCGCCAAGTTCTTTTACTTCCTTGAATACTTTCAGGTCTTTCTCAATCGGGCAAGTTCCATCCTTGTCACCGTGGAAGGCCCAGATTGGAATGTCCTTGATTTTCCCTGCATCGATGAAGTCTTGCGTTCTTCGCAGGCCACTGCCAGCCGAGGGCGCTGCTGCTGCAAAGTAGTCGGGCGACAATTGAATGAAAATGTATGTGCCGTGTCCACCCATGGAATGCCCCATGATGTAAATGCGATTCATGTCGACCGATGGCAACGTTTTTACATAGGATTTGATCTTTTCCAAATCATTGCTGCTCCAAAGCCCCTTCGCTTGAGGAGCCACCACATAACAGGGAAAATCATTTCTCCGCTTTGGCTCGGCTAACTGTTTGTTCCAGTCTTTGAGTTGCTTGCTGTTGTCGCTTCCCCTGCCACCGGCGCCATGGAGTGACAGGATCAGCGGATATTTTTTTCCTGTTTCAGTTTGTATCGGTGCCATGACCCGGAAAGGCATCCCCTCAAATTCCAGCGGTTTGTATTCTTTTTGCCACGTCCCTCGTTGAGCGGGCCGCTGATTTGGCCGTTGGGCGAGTCCTGTCGTGCCGATCACGCAGATCGCCATACAGAGCGACCATTTCAAGCATCTGACGAATTGCATTTTTTTCCTTAACGATTTGAAACGGGGGAGAACGCCGCGCTCTACCGCGAACTGAATGGACCGAACCGGATTCCATCACACAGGGGGCACACTTGACACACGTTAGTTGCGGGAACCCCATCGTGACAGCAAGGTTTCGCAGCATTTCCATCACCCTTGCCGATGAAACCATCGCCTGGGGAATTTTACCTGCCGTTGCCCGACCAGTCTGTTGGCATTCCTGCAGGCATGATCCCGGCAGCAGGAACATGAGGCGGATTCTTTGTGCATTGGGCAAGTTGGCAGCGGGCTGCTCAAATTGAGTTCAATGTGATGCTGTTTGTACTGTGCCGACGGCGACTGGCTGTCCGGTATCAGCACTGCGCACGGCTGCAAAGCAGAGTTCAAGACTATGCAGATTGTTCGCCGCACTGTGATTGGGTTCACGGTTCTGCTCGATCGCGCAAAGCAGTTCACCCATCGCACCATCAAAGCCTGAATCAAACCAGCAGCCTTGCAGCGGGACGGTGCATTGTCCTGGTTTCAGGAACACCTGCATTTCTGGTTGGTCGTTAAGGCCGGGGCCGCGTGAACGCAGTGTGCCTTGGGTTCCCACTACCGTCGTGACATCTTCTTCGCCCAGTTGGGTATGACCGTGAAAAGACATGCGAATCAGGGCTTGTGGGTAGCGGATGATTACTGAGGCGATCGCGGGTGGTTGGAAAATTTGTTGATCAAAGCGTTTGACCTCGGCGAATACCGATTCGGCTCGTTGACCACCCATCAGACAATTGGTGATGTCAAACCAGTGCACTCCAAAGTCAAACAGGATCAGGTGATGAATGTTTTCAAAGGCTGGTGTTCCGGCAATCCACGTTTGATCCCATTGCAGTGAAAAATCAATCGACGTGATATCGCCTATCAGCCCCCCAGCGATTGCATTTCGAAGATAACTGAAATGGGGAGCCCAACGACCATTCTGATTGACTGCCAGTTGAACGTTGTGCTGTTTGGCAAGTTCGACGAGTTGCCGACCATCGGCTAGATCGAGGACGAATGGTTTTTGGCTGAGGACATGTTTTCCTGCGGTGATGGCGTCCCGCAGTATCGGAAGCCGATCTGTGGGGTGCGGCGTTGCATCGATCACCGTGATGTCTTCACGCTCGATTACTTTCCGGTAGTCGTCGTAGACATCCGCCTCAGGGAAAAATTCATCCCGTCGCTTTTCAGCATCCGCCTTGGAACGACTGGCGATTGCCCGTACTGGGAATCCACATCGATGGTAGCTGCGTAAGTGAAACTCACTGATGCCTCCAGCGCCAATCAGACCGATCCCATGTTCTTTCGATTCGGGTTGTGGAGGTTGGTAGGGGACATCCGGGGACGGAATGTTAACGACCTGCTTGGTAGGGCTGAGCCCGTACTCGTCTTCGTCCTGCTCACTCATGTGGTGGTTCCCATGGTGTCGTGGTGGTTGCGTTCACGTTTCGCGTCGGCAAGTTTCGATCCAGTGTGTTCTTTAGCGACGTGTTCTTTAGCGACTGCGCAGTTCCACCTGGTCCATCAGTTTGGCAGTCGCGTGATAGGCTTCCTCGACCCATTCCACGATCTTGGCGGGATCTGGTGAGTATTCCAGTTCCAGGGAAATCGCTCCATCAAAGTCAAGGTCCTTGATTGCCTGCAGAAACGGCGCAAATTTCACGACACCGCGACCCGGTGGCAGATCACCATGCACCTTGCCGTCGCAATCACTGATGTGCACGTGGGTGGCTTTGCCGCGGAATGCTTCCAGATCACCTGGTGACGTGTCGGAAAGCACAAGATGGCTGATATCAATGTTTGCTTTGACGTTTGGCAAGCCAACGTCATCAATGAACCGGACCATCTCGGGCACACTGTTGAGCAGGCTTAGTCGGAAGGGTTCGAGTTCCAAAGCGATATCGATGTCTTTTTCACCTGCATCGATCCCCAGTTCCCGTACACATTCCACTCCCCATTCCCACTGTGCCTCGGGGGGAATGACTTCGCGCTGCCAGATGTATTCGCCAATCACCAGTAAAAGATTGTCCGACTGAAATGTCTGCGCAAGGTCCAGGAACTTGCGTGTTCGTTGCATATGGAAATCACGGACGGGATCATTGAAGTCGATAAGCCCAGCCGAAACGACGACGGTCGATACGATCGGTAGATCATTCTCATCGCAAGTGCGTCGGATCAAATCGATCTCTTCCTGCGGAATCGTCATCGCTTCGGTGAAGATGTCGACGCAATCAAAACCAATTCGTGCAATGTGCTCCAAACCGGTTTGTGTGTCGATGCCTGCCTGCTGGAATGCACTATTGATGATTCCTAATTTCATGATAAGTCCCGCTTTCAATTGGGAGAGGATTGCAAGGCCGTTGCGAAAGGCTGACTGTGGCAGTGAAAGAAAAATGAGGTTTGGCGAAGCAGGCTTGGGTTTCCTTGCCTGGCGAAGCAGGCTTGGGTTTCCTGCCCTACTGATTTGGGTCATCGGACAAACTGGTGGCGCTTCGATCATCCGAGTCAAGATTGGCAAAGTCAACTCGAGCACGTTGCGCGTCGTTTTGCCCCACTCGGATGATCATTTCATCGTCTACCTTGTCCAGTTTGGTGTAAGACGGATGGTGGGATTCTTTGTAGGGATTGTTGCTGCGTGCGTTGTAACAGCAGATCAATGCCCAACGCGGATCGTCAGAGCGGTTGGCAGCGGAGGCATGCAGAAGATTGGGATGGAAAAAGAGGGCGTCTCCCGCAGTCATTGTGCAGTGGACCAGAGGGAATGCTTCCTTGGCATGCTCAACACGTTCCAGATCCGCGCCCGCCTGATCACCCGACAGGATGTGATTCACTCTGCCCATGCGGTGTGAACCCTTTAGCACTTGGAGGCAGCCATTTTGTTCGGTTGCTGTGTCGACGGCGATCATCACGCTGCACAAGTTTGGAAATAGCAACCCATTCTGGTACCAGTAGCCATAGTCCTGATGCCAGGCCCACGCACCACCTACTCTGGCATCTTTCAGAATCATCTTGGAATGGTAGTGATACGCTTCGTCATCGAGCAGTTGCTCGACTGCATCGACCACACGATGACTGCGGGCGAACATGCCATAGATGCCATCGCCAGGATGATTCCACAGCGTGAGTCGTACGCTAGCGCCAGTACCGTCGTCTCTCAGTGAGGCTGCCTGATCCATGGCGTGATCATTGGTTGCTGTTTCACGCAGCAACTGGATTTCTTCCGCAGAGAATAGTTCTCTTGCAAAGAAATAGCCGTCCTCGTTGTACGCTTTGATTTGTGTTTCGGACAAAGCAGACATGGGATTCCTGCATCGGCGGAGAAAGTTTGGATTGTATGCGATTTGGAGTGCCGTGGTGGACTTTGCCAGCGGCTAATGGCGGGCTTGCGCTGAGGTCTGCAGATCCAGCAGTCTGGGAAGTTCGTTCGCGGGGCGCACGCCGAACGCGGGACGCACGTCCTGAATCAGCTGCCCATGGTCAGTTGGGCCAGCAAATAAGCTGCGAGTCCCACCGGATAGACGATGCTGACGTTCGCCATATTGGAACCTGTCAGGTTATCGAGGGCTTCCTGGGTATCATTGAGGGAATGAGATTTCCCTGCACGTTTGGAGGCTGCATAGATGGCAAAGAAACTGACCAGTTCTGGGATGCTCGTTACGACACCAAGGATCCAGCCCGCCGCTTCGGGGCTCACATCCATTTCGTCAACCACTTTGGCGGTCGCATCACCCAGGAATATTCCCGCGATTGCGATGGCGACCAACGCACAGATGCCCAGAATGATTCCAAATGGCAGACTGCCCACAGCTGGCTCTTCCGACTCAGAATCACTGATCGCATCGGGAGATACCCGGTTAATCCTGCGATCAACAAAGCGATAGATCACAAAGAAGCCGAGCAGGATGGGCACGAGGTACCATTGCTGGTCCATGCCAAAGTGCATCAGCAAAATGGGGATCAGCACCGCCAAGCTTGCGAATCCAATTTCGTCGATGAATCGAACATTCAACAGTTCGCCAAATTGGCGGTAAAACAGCACAGCGCAGAGCATCAGCCCGGAGTTGATGATGTTGGAACTGGCGATATTCCAAAGGCCTGCTTCCCAGACCCCTGCCAGCCCTGCCGATACCAGGCAAACCAATTCAGGCACTGAAGTTGCGTACCCGGTTGCCTGACCGCGTGATTTCGCACTCCATGACATCGCATTGGCGATATTATCAATTCCACGCAGTAGACCAAATTTGACAAAAAATATGATCGCGGCCGCTGAGACGATCATGATCAAGACCGACATGTCAGTCATGTTGCAGTACCTGTTTGTTTATCTTTTCTGCGTGAATCCCCAGTCAAACGCTGGAGTGCGAGGATCATAACATCTCGGTGCATGTGGAGCAGGACGTGAGAGCGTTGAGGGTGGCAACGGTCCCAGCTCTTCAAGGATGTGTTGTACCCTTCAATGTCCGGTCCAAGACCCCGTTCATCCGCATGTGTGGTTAATCGTTTGCATTTCGACACGCTGATCTCTCACTCTGTTGGGCGAAGGAAATATTTCACAACCAGAGTGGAAACCACGGAGGCGGAACAGATTTTCTCCCAGAGATTCAGCTGAATTGCGGGCTGTCAGACTTGGATGGAAGCATTGCGGGGCTTTCATGATCGAAATTGAGTGCATCCCCCATCGGATTTTGCCAACTCCGCCTCGTGACGGTTACGGCAGGAGCGGCCAGTTGGTATGAATGGTGCACGAAACGCGGCCAGACGTCGGGTTTCTGTCGGTTGAACTTCTTTCTGCCTCTTTGGGAAGTGAAGCTTTGATGAAGACGCCCAGGCCGAATACGCCCCCGCTGAATTCGAAACTTCATTTGGCGATTGCTGCTGTTGCTGCATTCTCAACCTACTTTTGCATGTATGCGTTCCGGAAACCATTCACTGCAGCAACCTACGAAGATTATCCGGCTGTTGAACTGGGCTTTCTGACGATCGCTGGCGGCCCACTGGTGGTGCTGGGTCTGAAGACCATGCTGGTCATTTCGCAATTGACGGGATACATGCTGTCGAAAGTGATTGGGATCAAAGTGGTTTCAGAGATGCAGACACGCAATCGTGCTGGAACCATCATTGCGCTGATTGTATTTGCGGAGTTGGCGCTGGTCGGGTTTGCGTTTGCTCCCTTGGGCTGGAAACCGATCATGTTGTTCTGGAACGGGCTTCCTTTGGGAATGGTTTTCGGCCTTGTGATGTCCTACTTGGAAGGCCGTCGGCATACCGAGGCCATGTCTGCCGTCCTGTGCGCGAGTTTTATCATGTCATCGGGGGCAGTGAAGTCGATTGGGCAGTGGTTGATTCAGGACATGGGGGTCAATGAGTTTCAGATGCCAATGGTCACTGGTTTCCTGTTTCTTCCTCCGCTGTTGGTTGCCGTCTGGGTGTTGCAGAAAACACCTCGGCCTGACGTCAGTGATCTTCGTGAGCGTTCAGAACGAAAGGCAATGGATCGCGCCGCGCGGTGGAGTTTCTTTACCGCCTTCTGGCCTGGCTTCTGTTTGATCCTTCTGGTTTATATGGGCATCACATTATTGCGTACGGTGCGTGATGACTTTGGTGTCGAGCTTTGGCGTGACATGGGTGTGACGGAGGAACCTTGGGGTTATGCAACGTCCGAATTCATCGTCGCTATTTGTGTTACTGCCTTGAACGCTGGTGCCATCTGGATATCTCACAACCTCACTGCCCTGCGGGTCACGCTCGGGATGATGTGTGTCGCCTTTGTGTTGATTGGTGCGTCTGCGGGGATGCAATATTTGGGGTGGTTGGGGCCGCTCGGTTTCATGATTGCCTGTGGAATTGGCCTCTACCTGCCCTACGTTGCATTTCACACAACGGTTTTTGAGCGGTTGGTTGCCGCGTCCGGTCGACCCGCCAACATGGGATTCCTGCTGTATGTGGCAGATTCGCTGGGGTACCTCGGGTATGGTGTGGTGCTGGTTGCCCGTAATTCTGTGGGGAATTCCCGTGAGGTGCTGCCGTACTTCCTGCAACTTCTGGCCGTGATTGCTGTCCTTTCGTTTGTGGCTTTGCTGCTCGCATTGGTGTATTTTCAACGCGTGCTTGTCCAGAAAGTCGATTCGCTCGAGCATGGGAATGATCACGCAGAAACGCTTGACTGATGGGGGCGATGTTCGTCACCGCTGAATGTTGATCGATGTTGAGATGGATTCTTGTCAATTTTCGAAACTGAAAGTGACTGAAAGAAAAAAGATGGAAGAATCGTTCACTCCAGAGCAGGATCACCCTCCGGTTTTGACTTCACAGGAAGAGAGTTCGGAGGAAGGAGTGCTCGCGGCAGTTTTTCACGAGGCAAAGCGTCCCTTGGAGTTTTGTCTCTTGCCGCGGCCAGAGCTTCAGCTTGGTGAGACATTGGTGCGGGTAGTGTGTTGCACTCTGTGTGGTAGTGATTTACACACGATTGCGGGCAGAAGAAAGGAATCGAGTCCTTCGATTCTGGGTCATGAGATTCTGGGTGTCGTGGAGGAAGTTTCAGACGAACCGGCGGTGGATGTTCATGGGGATCCGCTGAAGCCAGGAGATCGCATCACCTGGTCCATTTGTGTGTCCTGTGGACGCTGTGACCGATGCCGCCGTGGATTGCCTCAGAAATGTCGTCACCTTCACAAATATGGACATGGCAGAGCCGAGGGACGCTTTGCACTTAGCGGTGGTCTTGCGGAGGCGATTTTACTGCGTCACGATTCGACGATCATCAAAGTGCCCGATGAACTTCCCGATCATGTTGCCTGTCCGGCCAATTGTGCGACTGCAACAGTCATGGCTGCATTCAATGCGGTTGGTTCAGTGGAGGGAAAACGGGTGTTGTTGCTTGGGGCGGGCTTGCTTGGTTTAACAGCAGCCGCTGTGGCAACCTATCGGGGGGCTCATGCGACGGTGATGTCAGATCCTGCACCCGAACGTTTGAGTCTGGCACAGCAATTTGGAGCTGGCGACCGGATCGATTCCAGTGGATTTGATGTCGTGATGGATTTTTCAGGATCTGTAGATGCCATTGAGTCTGCGATCGAGTCTGCGAATATCGGTGCCAGAATCGTTCTCGTCGGATCGGTCATGAAGTGTGATGACATGAAGCTGAATCCGGAGCAGGTCATTCGGAAGTGCTGGCAGATCCACGGCATTCACAATTATGCTCCGGCTGATCTTGTTGATGCAGTACAGTTCCTGAGCGAGCAACATCAGTCCTTTCCATTTGCTGAACTGGTCTCAGCCGAGTTTTCATTGGAGCAAATCGATCATGCCATTCGATACGCTGAAAAACACCGGCCCATCCGGGTTGCCGTGCGGCCAGGGGCAAGCCATGAGGATCATTGAAGGCATCGTCAGCCTATTTGCTCAGCGTGGCGACTCACTCTATGGGGGTGAACTGATTTCCCAGCGAGAGCATGCGCTGCAGGCGGCAACACTCGCGGAAAGTGAAAACGCCACCCCGCTGTTGATCGTGGCTGCGTTATTGCATGATATCGGACACCTGATCCATGATCTGCCTGAAAATTCTTCGGGCCAGGGGGTTGATGACAAGCATGAAGCGTTAGGAGAAGTTTACCTTAAGTCATCCTTCGGTGACCAAGTCGCAACTCCTGTGCGTTTGCATGTTGCGGCCAAGCGATACCTTTGTGCGGTGGAAGACGACTACCTGGGGCGTTTGAGCGAGGCTTCGCAGGTAAGCCTTCGTTTGCAAGGTGGTCCGTTTACGGTGGCCGAGATGAAAGAGTTTGAGAGTTTTCGACATTGGAGGGATGCCGTGCGGTTGCGACGTTGGGATGATCTTGCCAAGGTTGAGGGCATGGTCACGCCCAGTATTGAGCATTTCAAAGGCTACATGAGAAACGTTTTGGAGACGCAGAAGTCATGACCAGCAATAATCAGCCCGGAGACTTCGATGTCGCCATTGTGGGAGGCGGGATTGTCGGACTTGCTCATGCTTGGCGAGCGGCAAGCCGGGGACATTCAGTTCTGGTGCTGGAAAGAACGCAACGTGCTCAAGGGGCTTCTGTCAGGAATTTTGGCATGATTTGGCCAGTAGGCCAGCCTGCAGGGGACCTCTATCAGATTGCCCTGCAATCACGTGATTTCTGGATGCAGTTGGGAGCCCAGAGGGTTACCTCTGTTGAGGCCTGTGGTTCCTTGCATCTGGCACATCAACCAGATGAGTTGGATGTGCTGCAAGAGTTCTGCCAACAGCATACCCACCAAGTCAGCATGCTGACTGCCCAGCAAATTGCCGAGCGGACCAGATTGGCGAATCAGACGGGGCTGTTGGGTGGCATGTACAGTCCGACGGAACTAAGAGTTGATCCCAGAACAGCGAGTCATTCGATCGCGAACTGGCTGGCTGCAGAGCACCAGGTTGAGTGTCGTTTCAACACTCACGTCACCAGTGTGGTGGATGGGCAGATCACGACTGCTGATGGAAAACAGTGGAATGCTGGTCGGGTTATTATCTGTAGTGGAAGCGATTTGCAAACGCTTTACCCCGATGAGTTTGCTTCCTCGGATTTGAAATTATGCAAGCTGCAAATGCTGAGGACCGTGCCGCAGGACGGAATTGACGAGAAGACACCACACATTGCGAGCGGATTGACATTGAGGCACTACACCTCGTTTGAGTCCTGCCGTGCACATCAGAAGTTGCGTGAGCGGATACAAAAAGACTCACCTCTACTGGACCACTATGGAATTCATGTGATGGCATCTGTGTTTCCCGGTGGCGAAGTTGTGCTGGGGGATTCACACGAGTACGGTGAGAATATCTCGCCCTTTGATAAGACCGAGATTGATGATCTGATTCTGCATGAACTAAGAAAAGTGATTCAATTGGATGATTGGTCAATTACACAGCGCTGGCACGGAATTTATGCCAAACATGGAACATTACCGGTGTTCGAAAAGCAGATTGAACCAAAGGTTCATCTGTTTGTAGGAACGGGTGGTGCTGGGATGACAATGTCTTTTGGCTTGGCTGAGCAAGCATGGCAACGATGGGAAAGTGATAAGTAATGAATGCTAAATATGAATACATGCGTGGCGTCGTTCTTGACTGGGCGGGGACGATGGTGGATTACGGTAGTCGTGCTCCAGCTTTTGTGTTTCAGGAGATCTTTCGCGGTCGAGGTGTGGAAATAACAGTCGCGCAAGCACGCGAACCAATGGGAATGGCAAAACTTGATCACATCGCCACGATTGCTGCGATGCCTACAGTGGCCGAAGCCTGGTTGGCCAAGTATGGTCAACCGTGTGCCGATGCCGATATCCAAGCCATGTATGCCGACTTTCTGCCGCTGCAGTTGAAAACACTTGATCAACATTGTGGTTTGATCGACGGGGCTGCCGAGGCCGTTGCTGAGTTGCGAGCACGTGGGCTGAAAATCGGGTCTTCCACCGGTTACACACGACAGTTGATGGAAGTCGTAACCGAAGCGGCAACACCACAAGGTTACACTCCGGACTGCGTGCTTTGCGCAGAAGATGCACCAAGGGGACGTCCGGCTCCATTCTTGCTCTATGAAGCAGCCATGCGACTCGACATTTATCCCATGGCCAGCATTGTCAAAGTCGATGATACAGCCGTTGGAGTTCAGGCCGGACGCAATGCAGGTTGCTGGACAGTTGGTATTAGTCGCACGGGAAATTGTGTTGGCTTGTCACGTGAAGAATTTGAGTCGCTTTCGCAGAAAGAACGCGCCGAAAAATGCGAGGCTGCAGCATCAACTCTGACGACAGCGGGAGCTCACGAAGTGATTGAATCTGTCGCTGATCTACCTGAAGTGATCAATCGGTTTGAACAGAAATTGTCTGAAGGTCAGCGCCCTGACTGAACATCATCTTGGGCCTAGTTCAAAAGTGCTGCGATCTCTGTCTAATCTCATTGCGGTCCATGATCTCGTTATGTTGCTGCTGGTGTGATTTCGCTGAAGACTCCAAACTAGGGTTGATGCTCATCGTGAATCAACATTCATTGCACGAATGATTTTCGTTGGGATGGTGCCTTAAGGAAAGTGCGGTGGGAAAACCTACGTCGACGCAATCGCATTTTCGGCCATTTTGCCAGCTGCAATGCAAGCGAGGTGATTCGATGTCAGAACGGTCGTGATACCTCCGGATGAACGCTGTGATCATTGCCACCCCCCAGAGGGACGGTGTTGTTGCTGCAATTTATTGCTGCATCGCGGCAGTGCAGTGGGTACAGAAGGCAACCCGATCCGTTAATCAGTAGTCAGCCCGGTGGACATGCGTGTGGGAGAAAAGGTCATGAGCGAATTAAGTAAAGCTGAATTGCTGGAGCAGGTTGAGTTGCTGAAACTTGAGCTTGCTCATGTCAAACGACAATTGAAGAAGAAGAGTCACCAAGCCTCGGTGTACAGCAAAATGATGCATGGAGCGATGCGGCGACTGCCAGATGAGTGGTTTCCGTTCAAAGCTTCCATAGCTGTGGAGCATGAACCCGTGCAGGAATTGAGCGAGACTGGAACCACGCGGAGATTTGCGATCCGCGATAGTTGGAGTCTGTTGCAAGAGAAACTGAAGGTGCATGTCAAACCACGGTGATCCGTTGCCACAGACGCGTCGAGAAAGAATCCTATCGTTCGCCCCAACGTTACTGGTATGGAACGTCTCCATGATGTAGTCACCATCATGCCACGCGTGAGGCAAGTCAGGGGCGTTCGTAATCCGCTGTGTCTGCGTTGCACGCCAGGTTCCGCGAGAAAGCTGGCCATCTTTCTCTGATGTCGTGGGATATCGAGAAATTGGTCAACGCTATGTTCGTAAGTTCTGTGATCTGATTCCAATTAATCATGGGCCTGAGCAGGTACCGGTACCGGTGCCGAGCCGAGCTGGTCAAAATATAATATCGTTTCAGTTACTGAGGGATCACTTCTGGTCTAATCGCAAAGTCACTCCATCGACCACGGTGTCGCGGGTACCGTGTCTGCAATGGATTCAATTGCGTTTAATCGCGGTGTACTACTGCCGCTTGATATTCCCCGGTCCCGCCAGATACCAAGAGCTGAGTTTTTGTCCCACCAAGCTGCATAGCATACGGATGTCAGCGTCTTTCTCTGATTTCCCGCATTCTGTTAGCAGATGCGCGCTCCATGGTCGTCAGAGACGGAACTGGTTAATAGCCGCGTCTTGTTGCGTTTTGGCTTATGTGTCGCACTGGGAGCCCGTGGTTTCAGTTCGCATGGTTAGGATTTGGATTGCCTTGTAAGTTGATGAGCCACTTGCTGTGGCGTTTAGCTTTGCTCCCGCGAAAATCGGTGGTTGAGAATCAAGCAAGCAGACAGCGGGCGCAGCAGTTGTGTTCATTTCGTTGCCAACGCAATGAGCAACTGAGTAAGGCGACGAAATTCGAACGGACTGTTGTGGCAAAATAGTGAAGGCGTGAGGCAACCCCATCGGAGCAGAGAAATGGAAAATAGAATGATTGTGAAAGAAAAACGAATGACACCCGCGAAAGGCTGGGTGCCGTTAACTGGGTTTGTGTTACTGTTCATTGGTGCAATTCTGGCAATCGTCGGTGGCGCGATTGCTGGGGGATGGGGAGGCATTCTGGTGGGGTTTGGAATCTTCTCGGTTATCGTTTGTGTGTTTGGCTTGACCGGTTTGATGGCCATTGCACCGAATGAATCACGTGTGTTGCTGTTGTTTGGTGAGTACCGCGGTACGGTGGTTGATTCAGGTTTTTTCTGGGTCAACCCGTTTTTCTCCAAGAAGAAGGTTAGCCTCAGGGTGCGCAACTTCGAAACCGGATCCCAAACCACTCCTGAAGAAAAAGATGCGGCGACAGGAAAAATATTGAGAAAGAAGAGCAGAACCGTGGGGCGCCCGTCCAAGGTGAATGACAGCGATGGTAACCCGATCGAGATTTCCGCAGTTGTGGTCTGGAAGGTGTTGGATACGGCGGAAGCCCTTTTCGAAGTTGATGACTATGAGGATTTCGTTGCAGTTCAAAGTGAAGCCGCGTTAAGAAACCTTGCGACACGCTATCCCTACGACAGCG
>JBPCVE010000272.1:0-17793 GCA_051010795.1 Rubripirellula sp. | reverse complement strand
GGAAAGCGTTCGATGAGTGATGGCAAGGATGCCGGATTCTATATCGAACTCCAATCCACCGGCTCCCGGGATTTTAAGCGCGTCGTCCTCCGCCCCCCTAGGACAACGTACTTTCCGGGAGCTTTTTCTATGCGCTGACCTCTTTTCTGGCTGAGCGTGCTTATCAGCCGTTCCACTTCTTTCTTGCGCAGTTGTTGGATCGCAGGTTCAAGGTAAACATGTGGCGTTGGCAGCATGTCACGCATCGAAGGTTTGTAGGATTCAGAGTTGCGGACCTCCCGTACTCGACAGCCACGGTTCGAACATCATTCGCAGGCATTCACTACCGCGTTGGCAGTGAACAAAGCTGTGGCTTTTCATCACCTCAGGGCTGCTTGGGTAGATCTGATTCACCCTCTTGGTCGTGCTCGGGGTTTCCCTCGTTGTATTCAGGGTTCCTCAAGGCGACGTCTTCTTCGAGATCCTCATCAGCCGAACGGTTGGCAGGATGCTGGATGAATCGGTATCCGGCATCTCGGATGGTCAGCAGGTGGACAGGAGTTGTAGTGTCAGGTTCGATGATTTTTCGTAATCTCGCAATGAACTGGTCGACCGCTCTCGTTTGAATATTGCCAGGTAGATCCCATACCTCGGTTAGCAATTCGTTTCGGCTGATGACTCGATCTTTATGTTCCGCGAAGTATTTGAGTAATTTCAATTCCTTCGGAGTCATTCTTACTGCCTTATCGGAGACCGTCGCCTCATGGGTTTCGAAATTGACTCTGATATTGCCGAAATCAAGTTCGACAATTGCATCGGGTGTCTTGGCTGCTTTTATGGGTTTTGTCTTGCTGTGGCCGATTTGGAGTAAGTTCTTGATGCGACTCAGGAGTTCGTCCAATTCAAATGGCTTACTCATGTATTGATTGGCCCCGGCATCAAAACCTCGCGTCCGATCTTCAGCAAGAGTTCTCGCTGATAGCATCAGTACCGGAGTTGTCACTCCCGCATCACGTATCGTTTCGCAAACCGTGTAACCACTCAAACCCGGAAGCATCAGGTCCAGAACGATGAGGTCGATTGCCTCACCATTGCTGTTCACCATGCGCAACGCAGTGGCGCCATCTTCGACCAGTGTGACACGATAATTTTCAGCCTCGAGGTTGTACTTGATGCCGACCCCGAGGTGTTTTTCATCTTCAACGACGAGGATGTGTTGCCGCATGACAGTTTCACTCTCAAATTAATTAGCGTGGCTTGTCTCTCGATTGTCTGATATTTCGGCGGGAACGACACCGCCGAGTGTCACTTCAAATTCTGTTCCTGTTCCCATTTCCCGATCCTGCAGGCGAATTGAGCCTCCCAGACTCTTGACTACATTTCGAACCAAATACAGTCCCAACCCTGTGCCGGGCGTGCTACGTTCCAGTTCATTGCCAAGGCGGATAAAACGCCCAAAAATCTTACGTCTTTGATTAGCTGGGATGCCGGGGCCATTGTCGATGATGGACACAACAACATTTTGATCATCCACGAGCTGGACTTGGATCTGTACCTCAGGTTTGGCGCCGGAGTATTTGACAGCGTTATCAATCAGATTGCGGAAGAGGATTTCTAGCTGTATCAACCGACTTCTTAATTGAATCTCGCCGCACGCAATGGTGACAGTTTCTTCTGGCAGCCGATAGCGGACACAAATTGAGGATCCACACTGTTTTAAGAGTTCATCCAGATGGACCAACTCGTCGTCGGCCACATCACCACCCCGGTCGATTCGCGCGGCATCCAGAAGGTGGTTGATTAGCAAGTCAAGTCGCTCGACGTCCTCCAGCATGAATTGGTGAAAATCCTGTTGTTGCTGGGCATCAACACTGTGGCGTGTCATGGTTTGCAAATAGAGCTTCAATGACGCAATTGGGCTTTTGAGTTCATGGGTGACCGCGTCAATGAAGTTGGACTGCCTCTGGTTCAGTTTGAATGCCTTGACGGTCAGTGTCAGGTAGGCAATCACGCCGGCAAGAACGCCAATCAGTAGGACAGTTCCCGTGGAGAGGATCACCCAAAAGGCAACAGAAGATTCGAGGTTCCCTGTTGCTCCCAGCACATTGCCCAGAATCCAGACACCGGCCAAAACAACAACCAGCACGATCATGACAACCCCAAGCGTGATCGGGGCTTTCAGGCTGCGTCGTTCAAGCATGGTTTGATTATCTAGGGGTTGGACGCGGAGTGGAACACAGGATTCGAGGTGCCTGAAATGCTTCGGGATAGATGCAGGCATAAGCAGACTGCTAGGCAAGCATTCGAGGAATGTATATGAGCCTATGACCTCGGCAACATAATGTAACGGACCGCCGTTCTAGGGGGCGGCAGAATCGTTTCCTAAGGCTATTTTGTGTAACTCAAGGCATTTGGGGCCCTTGGGGCGTGACGAGGGCTCGACGAAGCGTCATACTAATAAATATCGACGTGTTGCTAGTGTGGCCGAATGGAGAATGATGGTGAGCGCCGAAACCCGGACACGACGCTTCTCAGAAAGAACGATTCGTCAAGTCAATCTCGATTGCAAACGCGCGATGATACGTGGCAGGTTCTGCGCGGATCGGAGCGAAGTTGCACAGCAGCGTTGCGTCGCTGATCAGCAGGAGAGCGACCAGTCCTTTGGAAGCCAACTTTGGTACTTCGAGGGTTGGGGAGTTGATCTGTATGATCAACGGCACACTGTCTTCGGCGTTGTGGAGTACTCACTCCAATACGGACTTCATGAATTGCTTGAAGATGCCGTGTTTGAGTCGGAAGACCAGCGGGCACGTTATCGGCAGATGTATGACGATGAGAAGCAGAAAGCGACGTGGCATCACCCGTCTCACCGCTGGCTTGCTTTGGGCGTGGTTTTGATGGCCGTTATCAGCTTGACCTATTTGATGATCGCGACACTTACGTGAATTCGAAACCTACTTCTGATGCCCCCATTGTTCACGTTGAAAACGTCGCAAAATGTTACAGCAAGTGGTCTCTTCGCGGAAATCGCAGGGTCCACGCGTTAAAGGGCATCTCGCTTGAGGCGTCTCGGGGTGAGGTATTCGGCTTACTCGGCCCCAATGGGGCTGGGAAAACAACCTTGGTCAAAGTCCTACTGGGTGTCGTTCGGCCGACTTCGGGAAAAGCTGCCGTCTTTGGCAGGGTGGCCGGTTCTAAGTTTGCTCGCAGCAAGATTGGTTATTTGCCAGAAACATTGCGTGTCGATCGGCATCACACTGCTCGTTCAGCACTGAGGTTTTATGGCCGCTTGAGCGCGATGTCCAAGCAACAAATTGACAAACGAAGCGACGAGTTGCTGGAACTGGTTGGCTTGCAAGGTCGTGATCGAGAGCCACTGAAGCGATTCAGTAAGGGCATGAATCAGCGGCTCGGACTTGCGCAGGCGTTAATTCATGACCCGGATTTACTCGTGCTGGATGAGCCCACTGACGGCTTGGACCCCGTAGGCCGCAGTGAAGTCAGGAAGGTTATCGAGCGTTTGAGCGCGGCAGGTAAGACGATCTTTCTTAACAGTCACATTCTACAGGAAGTGGAAGTTGTGTGTACTCGCGTTGCGGTTCTTGCCGACGGCGAAATACGTGGGTCAGGCACGATTGCCGATCTGGCGGGTAAGCAGGATGCCGATGCTGATGTCGTTCTGTTGGATGTCTGTTTTGATGATGAAGATGCTGCAAATCAATTCATCGAGGGCGCAGCGGAAAATCATCCGGAGTTAGGTTTGGGCCTTGATCCTAATGGTTCGCCCCGAGGTACGCATCGGCTTACTGGAAAGGTGAATCAGCAGCATTCGGTCGATCAGATTGTTGATCTTGTGCGGGCCGGGGGCGTCTCGATAACGAGGCTGGATGTCAAACGGCCAAGCTTGGAAGACACTTTCATGAAACTAGTCGGAAAAGCGACAAGAGAGGGTTCTGGCTCATGAAACCGTATTTGGCGATCATTCGAGATTCTTTCCATGCCGCGCTTTCGTCGCGAGTTTTATGGATTGCGTTTGTAGCGATTTGGCTTGTCTTGGCTGCCTTAGCGCCGTTTGGGTATCAGGAGGATCTAACCACTGATTTCCGTGGTGCCCGCGATCTGGCGAACCGAAGCCGACTCAGGGGATTGTTGGCGCAGGGTCTGAAAGATCCTGAATTGGCTGACACCGCGGTGGGAAGATTGGCTGCAGCCATGCCAAAGGACATCGCTGACGAGTTGAACGAGGTCAGCGAAGGTGGAGATGCGACGCTCCGAACCTCCGAGTACGCAGATGCTTTGAACAAGTGTCTCGATGATGAAAGTTGGTATGACGAGGAGGCTTGGGCGTCTACTTTAAGGCTAGCCGAGTTGCGAGAACTTGATGAATTGCCGGATGAAGAACTGGATGAATCGAAGAGACGACGCCGTGCACGCCTGAGAATCGAAGCCGCTATGCCGGGTGTCTTTGCAACTCGCTCAGCTAAATCCATCAGTCTCAGGTACGCCGGATTCGATTTTCCTGCCGAATTCGCTGTTGATAAGACACGATTTGTGGGGATCATTAATCAGTTCGTCGTGCCGCTCATCATTGACTGGTTACTTGGATTCATTCTGATTTTCCTCGGAATTCTTGTTACCGCTTCCATGATCCCCGACATGTTGCAACCTGGGTCGTTGCATCTGTTGCTCAGCAAGCCAGTATCAAGATCCATGCTCTTGATCAGCAAGTTCATTGGCGGTTGTGCCTTTGTCTTCTTATGTGTCGTCCAGCTGGTCGTCGGGCTTTATTTGGTGGCTGGGCTGCGGCTTGATATTTGGAATGCGAGATTACTGTGGTGCATTCCTGTTTCTGTATTTCTCTTCTCGGTCTTTTACAGTGTTTCTGTGCTTGCCGGGATGCGTTGGCGATCGCCTATTTTGGCAATTGGTGTCACGACGATGTTTGGTGGAATTTGTTTCGTTGTGGGGATCATTGGCGGAGTCTTTGACGGATTTGTGACCGGGCCGGCACGGATCCGATCCATGGCGGTTGTGGGGGATGTCACGTTCGCCAGCACTCAGGGCAGTGGCCTGATCAGGTTTGACAAAGGCACCAATGAGTGGGTCGAGATCTTTGACAGTGGCGCTATCAGCATGGACCGCGTCATTCCACCCGTCGTTATCGATGAAGATACCATTGTCACGTCAAGAACCACGGGAGGGCGGATGAATCCATTCGGTTCAGGTTCTTCCGATTTGTTGGTGTTAAGTGCGGACAATGATTGGGAACCAGAGCCGAGCGTGAGTCTGCCGCCTGCTACCGTACGGCTTTACAAGGCTTCTGACTCATTGCTCACGTTGAGTGGAAGCAACCTGAATCAGACGGGTATTTCTGGGGTTCTTGCGGCCGCAGGCGAAAAGGTTGCAGACGAGAACAACAAGGAAAAGACGCCTGAAATGCCCGACTTGACGGGGGGATTGTTGGGTCGGTTGAGCAGCATGTTGGGGGTGGCACCAGCCGGTTTTACCTCGGTTCTTCCACGAGGAATGGCAGTTGCCCCGCCAAGAGCCATCATTGTCAGTGCCAGCGGAAGGGAGTTTTACCTGCTGAGTCGGGCGAGATTGCTTCGTTTTGAACGTTCCGAGGCGGACCAGCCATGGACGCAAGCCGCTGAGCATGAGTTGGAGGGGGATCCATCGATTGCGGGAGTGATCGCGGTTTCGGACGCAGTTGTCATGGTGTCGCGGGCTGAGCAACCCATTGAGCTGTTTGACAGCGAAACACTGGAGCCGATCGCCCAAGTGGAATTGTCGGACCGCTTGTTGCCAACTTCAGTCGTCGGCATCGGGGAAAGCAGATTCATGCTGCTTACAAGCGACGGCAGATGCAGACTTGTCGCCCCCGAGAACAACGCGGAGACATCATTCGTGCTAAGTGACCATGTAGGGACCAGCACTGTCGAAGCAATCACCTATGATGCTGAGCAAAATCTTGTGTACGTGGCTCACCACACCGATCAGGTGGATAAGCTGAACGCCGATGATTTGTCAAAACAGGGTGAGATAAGCCCATCGCTGACCGTGTGGCGGCGAGTCGACAAATATCTGATTGGCCCGCTGCGTTTTGTCATTCCGCAGACTGGCGAGCTGGGTGAGACGATTGGCTCGATCGTCAGCGGCAAGTCTGCAGTCACCGTTCGCGATGCCGCCGGTGAAGAACAAGTTGTGCGTTATGACATTCTTCGACCCGTCTTCAGCTGCTCTCTCTTCGTTGGCGTCATGATGCTGATCAACTGCATCTACTTCGGCACCCGAGATTATTAAAGCGATAATGTGCGAGCGTGTCGTATTCTCGGGACGTTTTAAATTGGTGTTCGCCTGACCTTTCACGCGCTGCAAGGTCAGATGTCACTGATGATTGTAGTTTGCACTTTGTGCCCCATGCTGGGGCGTCACAACCATGGGACGCGTCTCCCTGCGATCTGAGGTGGTGTCGTCAAGTTCTCGCCGGTGGGAATCACTTCACAATGCGATACAGCTTGTGGCGGCTGCGTAGCAGCAGTGATTTTTGGTAGGGAATCGGGCTTGCGACCGTGAATGGCTCATCATCTGCAATCACGTTTTTGGAAACCACTGCGGGTTGCCCCTCGTCGAGTGGTCCCAGCACGAATGTGGTGCCATTCTCCTGAGTAACGTAAAGGTGGTTGCCCGCAATCAGTGGTGAACTGCTGTAGCCACCACGCGACTTGGGTAATTTAACTGTCCATTCTGATTTGCCATTTGCGAGATTAACGCATGTGATTGTGCCTTTGGATGATTTTCCATCTGACACGACGTAGGCACGACCCAGATGAGCGGCCGGCGTAGGTACGTCGCTGCCCAAATCATCACGGAACCAAAGGATCGCATCTTTGCCCTTTCCCTCGGCAAGTGACTCGATATCAACTGCGGTCAGTGTGTCTCCTCTCGCGTAGGGGCAGAGAATGATGTTGCCGTCTGCAACAGGTGAAGAAATAGATCGCCAGTATTGCTCCTGATTTGGATTGAAACCCCCGAGCTTCCCGAGCAGTTTGCCATCACTGGTGCGGTTGATCGTCAAATGATCCGCGCCCATGACTGCGATGGCCTCTTCACCTTTGACTGAAACGACGACTGGTGTCGAGTAACTTTGAGCCGCTTCTTCAGGAGCATTCAGGGCTCGATCAAACTTCCACAGTTCTTGACCTGTGTTTTTATCAAAGGCGACCAGATAACTGGGGCCAGATTGCATGACCGCAACCACAATCGCTGCTTTTGTAAGCACCGGTGACGATCCGAGGTCCCACCAGAGAGTGTCTTCACCAAACAGGGACTGCAGATTTTTTGACCAGAGGACTTTTCCGCTGGAGTCAACTGATGCCAGATCGCCACTGCGAAAGTAGGCAAAAACATGGTCACCATCCACAATGGGGGAAGGGTTGCTGCCACTACCTTTCCGGTGCTTACCACCTCGATCACTCCCCAAGGCCACTGCCCATTTCTGTGTGCCCGTTTCCAAATCAAAGGCAAGCAATTGATTTTTGCCTTGTACGCCGGTCGTTATGTAGGCAGTTTTGTTGGCGGTCACGGGGGTGCTGCCGCCTAGTCCAGGTAGCTCTGATTGCCAAGCGACTCCCTGCTCTTGAGACCAATGCGTCGGGAAATCATCCCCCGTTGCCGCCCCATTTTGAAATTTGCCTCGCCATTGCGGCCACGAATCTGCCGCTGAGCCCACCGTTGCCGAGACAGCTAAGATGGAGAGGGCTGCGAAAAAAATTTGAAAAATTCGAGGCCGCATGGTGGGGATTTCACTCCAGTAGTGGGGGGGCAAGGTGAGTATGCCAAGCACAACATCCATTACCACGGCGTGGTCTGGCGATAAAAAGGCTTGCTTACGGGGTTAGATCATAATGACTCGTGGCTGCTTGGGGGGAGATGGCATTGCTTGGATTTTCGTCATTCCGCGGAGTGCTGTTTCGCTATCGGTTGTTGGTGGCCGTCTAAACTATAATTCGAGTGGGCTATGGTGCGTGCTGCTCTGAATGATGGTGGTTGCGTTTTTGTAGTGGTCGGGATTCAACTCATGGAACGAGCTCAAATTAGATGGCAGTTATGAATCGAGTTGCAGTCCTTGCAATAGTGATGATTGTATTTTCCTCGCTTGATGTGATGCAGGTACGTGCGCAGAGATCGCGGCCTTCGGAGTTTGACCCACCATCGGTAGTGCAGGATTCGGGGGCAATCGACGGCTGGGATATTCGGGGAATCGAGGAGGCATTGTCTTCGAGCAAATTTGCTGATCGGCAGCGTGCGATGTGGCTTCTTGGCAGGAATCCTGAGAAGACCGCACGGCTTGTGCAGCAAGCGAAGCAGAGCTTTATTCCTGAAGTCGTTGCACGCGCGAAATGGATTGAGAAGGCATGGCAAAGAGGTATGCTGTTTGGCGAAGATGGCGAGGGATTCGCTAATGGGATGTTTGCGTCGCGGCTGGAGTCATTGCTTGATCAAGGGCGTTTTGATGTCGTGCTTTTCGCTCTGCGAGTTTCTGGAGAGGGGCCAGTCGACCCCAACGTAAAGGATGAGGTTGTAGGTCTGCTCTCAACTCGATTCATGGCATTCGCGGAACGTGCTGTGGAACGTCAGCAAGTTTCGAAATTGGTCGAAATTATCGACTTGGTTGCTGAGAGTCGCGAAATGGCTCTTTGTCGCTTGCAGTTGCTTCAATGGATGGGAGCTGACTTGGATGCGGAAGGCTTGCTACCGGAATCAGCCAAAGGCTGGACCTCAAGTGAACGTGATGAAATCATGGTCTTGTTGCTCTTTCAGGCTGGCGAAATCGATGAAGCGATTGCCCAAGCAAGCAAACTGGAAAACAAACAGCTTCTTCATTCCTGTCGGATTCTTTCATCTCGCTGGGGTGAGCTTACTGATGATGCAATGGCTGTTGTGAAGGAATCAGAGGCTGGCAGCGAGGCTTTTACACAAGCTTGGTCTCGAATTTTGATAGCTGCCGATAGATCTGGAAATCAGGAACTCCGTCGTGAAGCAATTGAGACGCTGTCGAAAAATGTGTTTGATGAGTCGAAGAAGGTGCGCGGGATACGATGGAAATCGTTGGCCATGCACGGCCAGATTGAGGCGGCTCTGGCGATTTTAGATCAGCACCGCATTTATTCTTCCATGGAGGTATCGCTCGCATCCTCTCGCCCAGAACGTACCTTTGGTCTGTTGGGGCATCGTCTCGAGTTGGTGGACTCAAAATACGCTGAGTGGGTCGACCAAGCTTTGAATCGGCAGAAGGCATCTCAGGAGTTGCGAGGATTACCTAAAGTTGTTTGTGCTGAAGTAGAAAAGGTGGTGCTGTTGATCAACTGTTTGGGTGCTGTTGGCCGTGACGACATCGCGTTTATCATCGCTGAACGACTATTGGAAAGGTGGGAAGTTGCAACTTCAGGATCAATTCCAGTCTCTGGAATCAGGGGCTATCTGGCGGCCCGTATTTCGCCGGTGATTCGCAAGAAGTGGATTGAGGAATTGGTGCTTTTCGGCAATTCGAACGGTGACCCCAGGAAATTTAATTCCAATGACAAATCCTTGCTTGCGGATTCAATTAGCGATTGTGACACAATTACGCTGACGCTATTGCTGGACGCTGTACAGGGTCTGCAGGAAACTGAACCGCTTAGAGATCAAATAGCGGTTGCTTGTCAGATTGCTCGGGGGAATACTTCTGCAGCCGTCAATGTTGACCAAGTGTTGGAGTCAATGATGGCGAACATTTACAAACGCGTCGACGCGATCCGGTCAGAAACCAAAAAGCCGGCTCGCTTCATGGACAACCTACACAGACTGTTGCTGAAACATGGTAAGCACGAGCTTGCAGATGCTTACTTGCGCCGATTCGCTGACGAGGGTGGGGTTGATGCGATGCTGCGGCTTGCTGAAGGCGAATTGTCGACCGGAAGTATGGCGAAGGCGGAGGAGTGGTTCTCGGAAATTGAGAATTTGTCTGCGGGAAGAAAGGCAATGAGTCGGTACCAGAGGTTTGGAGGCATCGGCGATTCGGATGTCGCTACTGTGAAAATACTCGTCGGACGCTGGGTCAGTGCAAGACGTATCGGAGATCAAACGCTGGCCACTTCTCTGAAAAATAAGCTGGAGGTGGCTTTATGTTCGCCGTCGCTCAAATCTCGGATGGAAATCGCGGACTACCTTCGTGAACATGGTGAAGCGGATTTAGCAACGCAAGTTTATAAGGTAATGCTGCCTATCGCAGCGTTAACCGCCAATTCAATGCAAACGACCTCTCTACGTTTGAGTTCGTACGACGTTATCCGTAAGTATGTGTTGACCATCGAAAAGGAACAGCCTTCGGAGGCAGTTCGTTTATTCGACATCGCCGTGATTCAGATGGTTGATTCTGAATCCTATCGAGCGAGTGCTTATGTGACACTTCCACTTATGATTCAAGAGTGGCGATTAGAGGCTGCGGTTAGCGAAAAGGATCACGACACGGTCGTTGAAAGCTTGCAGCGGATTCTTGAATTAGATCCGTTGGACATCAGCTTTTCTGAAGAACAATTGCCCCTGATGCGGATGGCGGGGATGAAGCAACTCGCGGATACAGTGTTGGACCAGATTGTAGATGCTGGGGTAGATCATGCCGCGCGTTTTTCGCACGATGCAATGACTTGCAATAACGTTGCGTGGGTTGCTGCGAAGAATCAGCGACGTCTGGATGACGCCTTGGATCTTGCGACGCTTGCAGTGACGGCAGAGCCCGAAAGCACCACTTATCGAGACACGCTTGCCGAAATACTTTTTTTGCTCGGAAGAAAGAAAGAGGCATTGCAAGTCGAGCAGGCCTGTCTTCTCGATGATCCCGGCCAATGGCATTTGCACGAGCAGATCAAGAAATTCACCAAAGGCATTAAACAGGAACAGCCTTAAGGGTCTGTTAATCTTGGGCAGGGCTCAGGCTGATGTTTAATTCTTGCAGAGCTTTGCCTTCTCAGAACCGAATGTGAATCCGGCTTGAGTGACCATGATGATAGTGGTAGCTCGGTTCAGAGTAGTAGTAGTAGCATCTTGGTGGAGGATAGTGGGGAACCACATGATATCTGTGCGAGGGGGCAATGGACGGCCCGTGCCAAGTTTGTGGGGTGGGATTTCTTGTTGCGGGAACAGTGAAATTGTTGCGAGAATTGGGGCGGTGCTGAGCCTGCTGCATTGCTGTGATGATGCTTTCGCTGACACCTTGCTGATGTAATGCGATGATATCGGCGACCTGAAGTTGTGTTTGTATGCCGCGTTGTTGAATCTGGTTGATGATCAACTGCTCGCTGAGGCCCTGACGGGTCATTGCAACGACATCCTGTGAGGAAACGGCGGTTCTCTGGTATTCATGCAGTTGCCGTTGGGATTGTTGGTACTGTCTTTGGCTCTGGTATGTTTGTTGCTTGTCCTCTGCGTTTCCAAGCAGGCCGCCTGTAAAGGCTCCGATAATCCCGCCGATGGCCGCCCCAGCACCCGTCTCGCCGTTGTGATCACCGATGGCGGCACCGGCGACCGCCCCGGCGATGCCGCCTACCGTGGCACCACGTTGGGTATTGCCTTGCGCAGCAACTTGGCTTGATACAGTGCATGGAAAAAACGAAGCAACGAAAAGTAACAGCCTGAAAGTGCGTCGAGAGAAATTGGGGAACTGCGGGGGTGTGTGCATGGGAATCCTCCGGGACGCGCGCCATGATGTCGGTGTGACCGCATGGAATCGGGACAAATCACACTATTCTGTTAAGAACAAATGAGCTCTGGTGGCAATCCCAATTTGGTCGCACGGGTGTGACCTGGGCGGGCAATGCACCATGGCCGTAGGAAGATTCTGATTTTTAGCGACCCGGAGGGTTCACTTTTGGGCCCATGATCGTGGAGATTGCTCGAACGAAGTCTTGGGTATCGTCAAAATCGCGATAGACGCTCGCAAAACGTATGTAGGCGACCTCGTCAAGTTTGGCCAAATGGCGCATCACAATGTCACCCACTTGCGAGGAGGTCACTTCAGAATCGAAGTTTGCATAAATATCAGTTTCGATATCTTGAACAACTCGTTCAATGATGTCGCTTTTGATGGGGCGTTTGGAGCAGGCCCGCTCGATTCCGCGACGGATTTTCTCGCGGTCCAGGGGTTGCCGTGTTTCGTCGGTTTTGACGACCCTGACGCTGAGACTTTCGATTTTCTCGGCAGTAGCAAACTTCCGCTGGCATGAGCTGCAGAGTCGTTTTCGGCGGACCATGTAGCCACCTTCGGCGGCGCGCGTGTCTAGGACACGGTCATTATCGACATGGCAATAGGGGCAACGCATGCAGCACCTGGGAAATGACGGACAACTCCGGAGTCTGTATAGTATCAGAGGTGCGTCCAAAACCTGCAACCGTTCCAGAGATTTCATCGTTTGAACATTTACGAGTTTGGGTGCAGAAAACAACTCTCCATGAAAGGAAACGCTCAGTGAATAACGAAAGTGAAAGCGACGAAGCTCAGGAAGACGCACCCGAGACAGAGAAAATGACGCAACCACCCACGATGAACGCGGCTGAGAAGTTCCGTGAGCAGGTGCAGAGCACTCAGGAACCTGTCGAAGATTACGAACCCGAAGAAGAGCTTTGGAACGGCGGATACAGTGCTAAGGCCATGGTCGGAACGTGGATTCTGTTGGCAATCCTATCAGTAGCCACCCTGATTATTCCGTTTATTGTCGACTTTCTCTCAGTGCCAATGTCCCTTGGCGTGATCGTTTTGATCTGGTTGGTTGGTGCTGTTGTCTACGGCTTGAGGCGGTTTGGGGTCCATTATGAACTCACAAGCCAGCGTTTTATCCACCAAACCGGAATTTTGACTCGTGATACCGATCGAATCGAAGTGATTGACATTGATGACGTCAGCTTCACGCAAGGACCGGTACAGAGAGTGTTTGGAGTTGGTAGAATTACGGTGACCAGTAGCGACCGGTCACACCCGCTTTTGCATATGATAGGCATCGCAGATGTGAAGAGCGTGGCTGGCTTGATTGATGATGTGCGACGAAAAGAAAGACGTCGACGTAGTCTGCACATTGAAGCGATTTAGTGGCGAAAAGTCCGATTGAGCGTTGTCAGACATTGGAGGAATGATCAGGTGACCAGGTGGTTTGTGCAACAGGACGAGAGTCAGGAAGACCTTGGGCCGCTGCGACCGAGCGAGCTACTGGAGATGGTTCGCGGTGGACAGGTCACGTCCGAGTCCATGCTGCGGAAAGATGATTCGAACTGGTTTCCAGCTTCTAACGTTGGCGGCCTTTTTGAAGCTGCCATGCGACCGACGATTCGCTATTTTTGCCCTCAGTGTGAGACTGAAGTTACGGAACCGCCGGTCAACTGCCATGAGTGTGGTCGAGAAATTCAAAGGGCACTCACGCAGATCACAGAGAATTCAATTGTGAATCAGGCGGATCAATCGGTCGTTGGTAATGCTGGCAACTCCGTCAAGAACTGGCTCAAGAAAAAGAGAATCGTCAAGAATCGGGATGACGAGTCAAAGTGAGTAACGCGGCATCGAGATGGTGGGGTTGATCATCAATGATCCGTGCCAAAACAAAAAAGCCTGTTCAGCATCATTCCTTCATGGATGATTCTGAACAGGTTTTTTTTGATGCCGAATGTCGTGAGCAACCAGCGAGTAGAAAAAACTGCTGTTGTTCTCACGCATCTCCAATAGCGGAATTCAGCTCCGAGTGTACCGCCTGCTACGAAGAAGTCACTCCCCGTTCGTACGCCGTTGATCCCGCCAATCGTGTTGCGGAATTGATCCGTTGCCGTGGCTACGCCACCCAGCCACCACAATTCGCCGCCTGCTCGAATGCTGATGCAGTCGGTGACCTGAAAGCGTAGTCCGCCTGCGATCTCGAGGAGCCCTGAAACAGTGATGGTGTCGTCGTTCGCAAAAAGAGCGGTGTCGAGGTTGTTACGGAGATCAAAGTCCATATCTGCGAAGTTAGCGAAGACTCCGGCACGTGTTCTAAAGCCTGTGTAGCCCCTCCTGCAGATGGGATAAAGCAAGTCGATTCCGACTTGGGGACCAATCAGATGGTTCTTGGTCTCGCTGGTGATTGAGCCGACGATCGTAGGTGTGATTCCACCAGCGGTATCGTTTTCACCGTTGTAGGCGTAAAGTTCTTCATAATTGATGTACCGAACGCCGAACAAGCATCGTGCGACGTCATATCCGACCATCGTTTTGTTGGCTTCAACTGACTAATATTGAGCCTCGAAGCTCTGGCTTTGTTCAATGGAGTCGGTGAAGGCTGTGATATCGGCTGCATCGAATGGTGCAACCGTGGTCAAGAACGTTCCGATTCCACCCGTTGGATTGCTTGCTGCCCCTACCTGTTTCCATTCCGCTACGCCAGTGAAGCTCAGCTCACATCCATTAATGCAGTCAGGTACGCAACCAATGGTTAAACGTGGGATCATTTCAAAGTCAAAATCATCCATGCTGAAACTGGGGCTGGCGGAGTAATTTCCGCCTTCCCGCTGCATGAAGAGCGTTTCAACAGAGGCGTACCAGAAGGGTTCACAGGGGGCACAGAGATTACCCAGAGGGTAGGCAGACCCGCGGCCCGCACGACAATTGCCGCGGCAGGATTGTGTTTGGCAGGACTGACATCCTACCTGAGCAACATTGCTCTCTTGTGTGTTCCCGGTTGAAGTCGTAGCTGCAAAGTTAGTTGCGTCGACCACTTTGTAGCTTTCCGTTCCCAGCGTGATGACGCCACTACCTGTGGTGGTTGTGTCGGCGCCGGTCGCCTTCATCGGGGCAACCCCGACCAGGGCGCTCTGCCCCATACTGTATCGCAAACGGCGATCACCATTAAAATTGCGATGGCTCGGGTGACAATGTGCCAGGTATCATTATCGTGTTCACCTGACGCAACGAAGTTGCGTGGGAGATTCAGACGGATACTCATGATCAAACCGCTTAAATCGATACGGCGAGATGCCGTGGCGTGGTTAACTAAAGTAGTTTTCCACGTGGAGACGGAAACGGACTGACTTATTTAACTGTTAGCTGATCTCGTACTGGGATCAGGCAGAACTTACGTACCATACGTATAATCTTCTCAGCTGAGTCCTGTGACTCACAAGTTCCTGTGACCCACAATTCACCTCTTACGAGTTGAACCTTGGCTTGGCTACGCGGGAAAAATTTTTGTATTGACTGGTTCAATAACTCAGTTGTGCTCTCGATTGAGTTGCCCTCGCTGGGAACAACTTCGTCGACATGTATTTCAAAAGCACGCATGACAACTTCATCGTTCTCACCATTTTTCTGAGCCCACACAACCAAGTGGGTGGTTCCGATCCCCGTACCGATCAGCTTCAGCTGGTTGGGGCCAGAGGCGAGAGCTTGGCAAACGCCTTTGTCACCCACTCGAACACCGCGGACTGAACCGCCAAGAGTGAGTGATCGAACCTGTGCTTGGTTCATGTGAAGTGGGGTGAGTTTGACCTCAGGCCCCAGAACCAAGCTTCTGTCTTTTAACTCGCTGGCCGTATCAAGACGCATTGCCTGCTCCAGGTCGACGGCGGGTGGCTGTGTTTTGTTATCGCCGATCACCATTTCTGGTACAGCTTGAACTTTCGGTGAGTCATTCGATGCGATGGCATTGTGCCGCTTGACTGTTCCTCGGATCGCCTGCACCGCAACGGGTGGACGATACCTTTTTCGCAGAATCGAACTCTCGGCATGCTGTTCAGCAGCACCCGTCGATTTCTTCACTACCGATGTTATTGCTTTCGATCCACTGTTCGCTGCTCCACTGTTCGCAGGACTTGAAACGACTGCATTAGAGGTTGTCTTCAGTGGCGCTGCCGATGGCTTTGCTTGCGTGATTTCTGTTGCGGGCTTTGTCGTTGCCACGCTGGCAGTTGCCGGTTTCTGTTCTGCGGAGTCTGGTAGAGCGATGGGGGCAACGACACCGCTGGCAATCGGGCTTTGTTGCGTGTTCTTCTCTGTTTTAAGAACTGAATCCAAGTTCACTCGAACTCCTGGTCGTTCTTTGCTGATTTTGAACTTTTTTACCCGTACAGCCTGATTCATTTCCGTTGTTTTCGGTAACTCACTCTTTTTGGCTGCTGCCGTACGAGCTTCCTGCTGCCGATTGAATGGGTTGACCAGTTCAGTCCCGGAACCTGCACCTGCGACCTCTGCATGCGGATTGCTCTTGGCACCATCCTTCGGGGATGGATTCTCAACTTTGATGACAGAGCGACCTAACTGGCCAGCGGACTCAGACGACGCAACATCACTATCGATGTTGATCGGGGTCGGTAGGGTAAGTTTGCCGCTGTCCGGTTCGGTCGTCAGAGCAGGTTTTGCAACTGATGGGGATTGAGCAATGGTGGATATCGCTTTCCCTGATGGACTCGCTTCTGACATCGGCTTGGCCTTCTCGCCGAATATTGAGAATGGCTTGGCAGGAGTGATGGCGTTTGTGTCACCGGACCCAGTACGGGGCGTGAACTTCTTGGTCGCTGCCACGGAGAGTTTCTCGTGATGGTCTGACGAAGATGGCCCAGCCTTCGATAAAACTGATTTCCCGTTCGGAGTGATCCGTTTTGCAGTCTTAGGTAGGGCTGACATCCGCTTCGGTTCTGAAACCGCTTCAGGTAAAGCTGTCGGAGTAGGAAGATCTAAGCCGGTGCCAAGTGTGTTCTCCCCTGCCAAAATAGGTTGCGGGATTGCGCTCTTCTTACTCGTGGATCTTGTGGGTTTCTTTCTTTCTGCAGTGACAATGCTGCCGTCTTCTTTGACTGTTACCGTTAGTGGTACCGAGGGGACCTCTTTCTGATCCGAAATGGTACCCAAACTGGGCAGATCGATCGTCGTGCTTCGAGGCAGGACCTTCTTGGAAGGAGCGACTTCTGTGCTGTCCGATAGCGAGAAGAAAATTGGAGCGGCCTTCTCTTTCTTTGAAACGCCAACGGGGCTTTGCGGGTCCTGGGTGAGCATTGAGGCAATGGATGCAGCCTTGACGCGTTTTTCGGACGTTGTCTTCTCCGGTCTCAGTGACGGTGATGTCGCATCGGTTGTCGTCATCTTTGCCGGTGTGATCGGCTTGGCTAGCGGCTTTACTGAAGCTAGTGGTTTCGCTGAACCCGCTACTTGTGCCGCGATGGGTGTCTCTGCTGAAATCTGCGGAACAGGGATGACTGCTGTCTGCGGTTTGACCACCAGCAGAGGCTTTCGGGCCGGGGTGACCAGTAAGACAGGAGCGTCGCGAGTTGTGGCCGCTGGCGCTGTTTTACGTCCTGACGCTGCCCCACGTCCTGCCGCTGGCACTGCAACTGCTGCTTGTGGTGTTGAGTGAGATACTGCTTGCGCGGCCGCCAGTTTTGCTTCCACCAGATCGTTGTTTTGATGATGAACAGATTGCAGCAGCGGATTGATCTGAACAACCGATTGGTGAGCCGGTTCAATGGTCATGATCGGACCGCGTTCCGCCGGACGTTTCTTGCTCTGCTCTGCTCCGATCGCATTCAGTCCGATTGCGGCGCCAATGGGACTTAGGTGAACAGAACGTGGCGTCTGGCTTGCGCCTGTGGTGAGCCGGACAGCCGGTGGCGGAGCCTCGTTTTGGGGACCGCAGTAGGGGTTGGTGCGGACGGTGGCTGCCGCGTTGGTGGCGTTCAAAGGCAGCGGCGGAAGAACTCCGAAACCTCCGTTCTGGGGCTCTTGCGCAAGGCATGGCGAGCCGGCCAAAATTAGGGCAAGGAGCCACT
>JBPCVE010000271.1:0-24817 GCA_051010795.1 Rubripirellula sp. | reverse complement strand
TTGGACCCAGCGATTACGGTTTTGACGAGTGTTTTTTTCTACCTGGATCGCTCGACATGTTTCCCTATGCCTACATTCGGGGCAAACAATGGCAGGGAAAAGTAACAGCCAAGAAAGGCTGGAGTGCGTTCAATCGAGTGGGGCCAGCCGCCGAGGACTTTGTCGACACGGAGGTCCTATCCACCTTCTGCAACGAAGCGGGAACCTTCATTCAGAATCAAGCCAGCATTCAAGGTCAGGACAAACAGTCCAAGCCCTTCTTTCTTTTCGTTGCTCTCACAGCACCGCACACTCCGACCTCACCCGAAGCCGAGTTCAAAGGCAAAAGCCGAATCGGAATTTACGGCGATTTTGTCATGAATGCCGATGCGTGTATCGGCAGAATTCGCAAACAACTGGCCGATGCCGGCATTGCTGAAAACACGGTGGTCATGGTCGCCTCTGATCACGGCCCCGGGCATTACTCTGGTCGCCGACTGCAAGCAACAGCCAATCAAATGCAGAAGATGGAAAAAGAGGGACACTTTTCTGCTGGCCCGTGGCGGGGCTACAAATTCTCGGCCTTTGAAGGTGGGCTTCGAATCCCCTTCGCGACAGTTTGGCCTGGCGTCATCAAACCGGGTGGCGTCAGCAATGCCCTGATCGGCCTGAATGACC
The DNA here is from genome assembly GCA_051010795.1 of Rubripirellula sp. Classification (GTDB taxonomy): domain Bacteria; phylum Planctomycetota; class Planctomycetia; order Pirellulales; family Pirellulaceae; genus Rubripirellula. The sequence goes on along the minus strand of JBPCVE010000271.1, from coordinate 24,160 downwards.
TGATGGCGACATGGGCTGACATTGCGGGAATCCAACTGTCCTCAAGGCAAGGCCCCGATTCCTCCAGTTTCCTATCTGTCTTGCAGCAACCTGACCAGTCACATCGCAGGAACCTCGTGATTCGCGGGACGCGTTCCGATGCCTTTCGTGATGGTGACTGGAAACTGATCCTTGGTCCTGGAAGTGGCAGTTCCGGACAATTCTTTACGGAGCCAAGATCCGAGGACGCGTGGAAAAAGGCAATCAAAGTATTTGGCCGCAATCCCAAGAATCACAAGGAGCTCGAGGATGCAACCTTCGTTCAACTTTACAACCTCAAGAACGATCCGGCTGAAACGACCGATGTATCTGTTGGCAATCAGAACCGCATAAAAAACATGCTGGCGGACTACCAAAAACTCATTCGTGATGGTCGATCCACGCCCGGGGCCCCCCTGAGCAACGATCGTGACGTCAAGGCGTTTCGCCCACCAGCCTTTGTCTGGAAAAAGTAGGACCTCGGTAGCACTATCCAAAATGCAGGCCTGCTTGCAATCGAGCACCCATGGTTCCCATTCAGTGACCGGATGAATGCCTGGCTACGGCAACTCGCGCAGTTTCAAGCCTCGGAACTCAATGGGTGAGCCTTCGGATTCCAGACACAGGTACCCTGTGCTGGGCGAACACGCGGTGCCACCGGATACTTCTTCACCATTGACCCACAAGCGGACCTCGCCATTGATGGCACGGACGTAATAGTGATTCCACTCACCAGTATCAAGCGTCAATTCTTTCGAGGGAAAACTCCTGCGTCCATTGGGAGCGACAGGCGCAAATGGCTTCATCTTTGCAGCACCCACTGGGAACACGTCGCCATGACAGGTGAACCAGTCAGCCTTGCGTTTTCCACCTTGTTCAAACGCATCTTTGTAGCCAAGATCGAGCACTTGCACCTCGATCCCGTGAGGCAGACCCGGTCCTTTGAGGCTTTCCAGTGACGCAGGAATGGTCCACACAAAAATCCCCGAGTTACCTGCATCCTTCATGTGTCGCCATTCGCAGACAAGCTCAAAGTTGGTGTACTGTTTTTGAGTTCGCATGACACTGACAGGTTTCCCTGTGCAATGGATTTCGTCACCTTTGAACGACCACGTGTCATCAGCACTATTCACTTTTGCGAAATCGGCCTTACCGAGCGAAACCCACCCCGGACCAGAGCCATCAATTTTCGCGACGGAATTTGCTTCATCAGCACGCAACTGTGAGAGGCCCGTAAGTCCAAGAAATAAAAGGGGGACCAGCATGCTGCGATATTTTGTAACCACGATGTATTTGCCTTCTGCAGTTTCGAGTTGCATGTCTTAAGTTGTTGAGTGCTTTCGCTTGAGGACCAGATGTCACCGAATGAATCCCCCGACTGCCATTTACCCCGCAGCCCAACCTGGAATCCAAAATGGAGCCCAAGAGGCCATCATCGCAGTCGGGACCCTCATCGCAGACGGGACCAGCATCGCGTGTGAGCCACTGCCCCAGGGAAAGAGGTTAACCTGTAACGCTTTCGTCTTCCACTTCACGCTGAGACGAAAACGTCTGAGGACCACAGAAAAGCTTTACACACACACTAGGACATCGAATCAGATCAGGAACTTACACTCGAAAACGATGCCAGCACATCGTTTAACGGGGCAGTTTACTGAGGCCCAGAATCTCATCCTGATCAAGCAGGCGTTGCCAAACCGCAACTTCATCGATCCAGCCATCAAAATTCCTGCCGATTCCTGCGCGGTGGCCACCGATCACCAATCCCCCAAATTCAGCTGCCGGACCTTTGACGGGCAACGAATGGGTCGCCGCCAAGTTTCCATTGAGAAACAAACGCAGCGATTCAGAATCAAAGGTGAATGCCACGTGGTTCCATCGATCCCGCAACTGTTCACGGTCAACCAGAAAGTCAAAGGGCCCTTGGGAAATCGGCTTGGGGGCCGCACCGGGACTGGCTGCGGGCTGCAAAGTCACGGTATATAGCTGCAAATTGACTTTGCCCGGGTCTGCGGTGGCTCTCAGACCGAGCGACAAATGCCATGCCTGCGTATCGCTGGCTTTACCCTCAGCTGTGCTTTCCATTAAGAAGCAGCGATCACCGGTTCCATGCTTTGGCAAGCTGTCGGGCTTGAACCACAACGAAACGGTATGAGCAGATGAATTGTCGTCAAGAAAACTCTGCGGCACATTCAGATACTGACCTTTCAAACGTTGGAAACGGACAGCACCACCGCGAGCTTGCTGCGTTTGATCGATCGCTGCACCCCCATGGGACAGGGCATCAATCCGGCCACCAAGCAGCGATTTATTCTTCAGCCCCTCGTTAAAATCCCAGTGGGCCCGCAGTTCTTTTGACAGATTCTGCGTGCGTCCTTTGGGCGTCAATTCATCGAGTTCCAAAACAACACGGCGATTCACCCGCCCTTTGGGCTGACGAAACTCGGCTGTCAGCGAGGGTTTGTCTCCGCGGGTATCTGCCGTCAACGTCAGGAACTGCCGCCCTTCTACCAATGACCACAGCAACGAGGGATGATAGACATCAAGCCCCGTGATGGTGCGTTCATGGCCTGGTGAAATGATAAAATCATGCAAGTCATAACCGACTCGGTCGGGATGTTTCAGATGCCTTGCGACATGGATATCACCACCAAGCAAAGTGACGCCAGAGATCTGTTCTTCTTTGATGAAGTCCAACAGTGCGTCACGTTCGTACCAATAAGTGAACATGTCGTCGGTTTCTGAGTTTTTTTTGTCCTGCCAGATCGCGCCCATCGCGAGCACCTTGAACTTGGCCTTTGATTCTCGCAAACCTTGTAGCAGCCAATTCCATTGCTGCGTCCCGAAACAGGTGGGCTGTGTTTCATCAACCGGTGAAGGCTCCGTCTGTGAAAAATAACGGGGGTCAAGGAAGAATATCTCCAAAGCACCCAGATCCATTTTGTGATAGACACCTTCCCGACCATCGCCATAACGATCGTGTGCCCGATAGTCGACAAATGCTTGCCGTGTTCGCGACTTTCCTTCACGGAGATTTAAACCGTTGCCGTTATTCTTGCCAAAATCATGATCATCCCATGTTCCAACCACCGAAGTGGTTTGTCCCAATCGAGCAAGATCCGGCATCTGCAGAAACTGGCGATGTTTCTTTCTGGCAACCTCAAGATCAGAACTATCAATGTACGGCGTGTCGCCCATCAAACAGACCGCATCGACCTTGAGTTTCTCCATCTCGTTCCAGATTCCCGTAGGCTCAACATCAACGCAGGACACAAAACTGACCACCACACGTTCTCCAGTGCGTTGCTGAGTCGCTGTTGTGAACTGATGTGCGGGACCTGCCTTGACCAGCACCTTGGGTGAATCACCGATTCTCTCAATCTGGTATCCATAAGTCGTCGCTGGCTGAAGCCCGCTGACGACGAAATGAGCCACAAAGTCCTGCTTCGCATCGCAGTCATCCGCGACGACTTTCACCAACTGCTCATTGGCATCAAACACCTGCAGACGCAGCGTTTGAGCTTTTGCCGATGGACGATACAGCATCTGCACACTGCTGGACGAAACCGAACCCACCAAAGGCCCGACAACCTCATCGGCCTTCAGTAGTGACCCTATGGCAAGCATGCCAAAAACACAAATCAGACACATCCGCATAGGATCAATCTCTCTGGGAACGAAAGTTGGAACTGAAAGTGTCGACGCCCGTCCTACCGTCAACAACTCTGATCTCCGACAAGTGTTGCGTCGGAAATCGGCGATGGCATTGTGCTACATTTGACTTTGTGAGACCTGCCAACTGAAAGATATCCTGATCCAAACGAGTTGATCGGGGAACACCACCAGAATACATCGCAACATGAAAACATCAGCCCGCCGCCATCGCAGGATACCTATTCTAATCCTGTTGTGGTTCCTCTGTACCCATGGAAGCATTGCTGCTGCCCAGGACAGGAAGACACGAGCCACGCCAAACATTGTTCTGTTTCTGGTAGACGACATGGGGTGGCAGGACACTTCAGTAGAATTTGGAGCCGAAGTGACCCCACTGAACCGGCGATATAAAACGCGAAATATGGAACGCCTAGCAGCTTCCGGATTGAAATTCACGCAAGCCTATGCATGCAGCGTCTGTTCACCGACTCGCGTCAGCCTGATGACAGGCCTGAATGCAGCGCGACACCGGGTGACCAATTGGACGCTGAAAAAGAACGCAACCAATGACCGTCCGCATCCCACATTGAAATTTCCAAAATGGAACATGAACGGACTTTGTCCCGACCCGGGTGTCGAGGGCACAATTCACGCCAAAGCTTTGCCTGCCTTCTTGAGCGACGCTGGCTATCACACCATTCACGCAGGAAAGGCCCATTTTGGGGCTACTGGAACTGCCGGAGCTGATCCACGAGGCATTGGTTTCGATGTCAATATTGGCGGTCATGCCGCGGGGGGACCGGGAAGCTTTTTGGGCAAGCAGAATTTCAGTGCCGCATGGCGCAAGGGCGACCGGATATGGGATGTCCCCGGCCTTGAAAAATACCATGGCCAGGACATCTTCCTGACAGAAGCTCTCACAATCGAATCGATCGCGGCCATGGATCAAGCCATCGATCGGGAAGAACCATTTTTTTTGTACATGTCGCACTACGCCGTTCATGTTCCGTTTGCAGTCGACGATCGCTTTTATCAGGCATACCGGGAACGGGGCTTGGAGCACACCGAATCGATGTACGCTGCGATGGTAGAGGGCATGGACAAATCACTCGGTGACATTCTGAATCACCTTGAAAGTCGGAAGGTCAGCAAGAGTACCGTTGTCCTCTTCATGTCAGACAATGGCGGACTGAGCGCCAGCGGACGAGGTGGAAAAAGACACACGCACAACAGACCGCTATCGAGTGGAAAGGGATCCGCACATGAAGGCGGAGTTCGGGTTCCCATGATTGCGTCCTGGCCCGGTGTCACGGTTCCCGGATCGAAAACGGATCACCTTGTCATCATCGAAGATTTTTTTTCAACGATCCTTGAGATTGCCGGCATCCAGAATGCCCAACAGATCGGTGGCGTGATCGATGGAATCAGCTTTGCCGATGTTTTGCGAGGCAACGCTGAATCGCCCCAAATCCAACGTGCGTTGCATTGGCACTTTCCCAACCACTGGGGGCCCAAGGGTCCAGGCATCGGACCCTCCAGTGCCATTCGCCGCGGCAACTGGAAATTGATTCATTATTACGATGGTCGCCCGAGAGAACTATTCAATCTTGCGACGGACATCGGCGAGTCAAAAAACCTGGCGACCCAGAATCCTGAAATTGCACAAGGCCTTGCCGACGATTTGCATGAATTCCTGACAGATGTCGAAGCACAATACCCGTCGGACAAACGCACGGGCAAATCGAAACCCATCCGGTTGCAGGTGGAATGACACCCTGAAAACCGAAACCACACCACGCAAGCATGCCGTCAGCGACCTGATAACCTGAAAATCACATGGAGGTGTTAACACGCTTGTCAGGTTTCACCGACTATACTGAAAGGACAGCATCGATCTCCCCACAACCGATACCAACGGATTCATGTCGCCATTCATATCCCCTCAAGGCACGCGCCGATCATTCATGCGGGCTGGCAGTTCGCTACTTGCGATTCCATTTCTGGAAACGTTCGCCCATTGCAGCGATTTGGCAGCAACTCCCCCCAAAAGGGTCCTCTTTCTGGGCGGTGGATTCGGGTTTACCAAAGATACATTTTACCCCACCCAGCAAGGGCGTTTCTCTGAAATCGGAATGACAGAGGGACTCAGTCCACTGAAGCGTCACCAAGACGACATCACCATGGTCACCAACTTGACCAACTTGGGCGCCACCAATCCTCATGGTGGCAGCCTGTCCTATTTGACCGGAGCCAATGTTGCCGGCACCCCTGGCAAGAGGTTCCACAACTCGGTTTCATGCGACCAAGTGCTGGCAGGTCAACTGGGAACGGACACCCGTTTTGCGTCGCTGACTCTTTCAGCCAATGAGGCGGATGGCAATTCAAACTCGGGTCATGGTGGAGGCCTCTCACTGGCATGGGATGATTCCGGAAACCCGATCCCCGGGATCGCTCGTCCGCTTGACTTGTACTACACGCTGTTTGCCAACGCGAAGGATTCCAAACAAGAACTCAACGCGCGTTTGAAGAAACGCCAAAGTGTCCTCGACATCGTGCGTCTTGACGCCAATGGAATCAAACGGACTCTCAGCAAAGGTGACAATCTCAAGCTGGACGAGTACTTCACGGGTGTCCGGCAGGTGGAAAAAGGACTTGAACGTCAAGCGCGATGGGCAGACATCCCAAAACCGCAGGCCCCCATGGATGCACCACCAGAAGGCATCGCTGGCGACGAAGCGATTCAACTGATGTACGACATGATGGTTGTCGCCCTGCAAACGGACGCCACGCGTGTGATCACTTACCGGCAGCCAGTGAGTTCCGTTTTGACGGGCATGGGAATTACACTCAAGGCGCACTCACTGAGCCACTATGGATTTTCAGAACCCCGGACTCAAGCCTCCCGCCAGCGGGACAAGAAGTGCATGTCGCTGTTTGCACACTTTCTGGATCGCCTCAAAGAAGCGACCGACAGTGACGGCAGTCGACTCTTTGACAATTGCATTGTCAGCTACGGAACCAATCTGCGCTCAGGCCATGAACTGAAGAACATTCCTGCAATTCTTTCGGGCGGCGGAGCCAGGAACATCAAACATGGCAGCAACATTGTCCTGCCCGAAGAAGATACCCCGCTGGCCAATTATTGGCTGACGCTGATGCAACAAGCGGGATTGGAAATCGATTCTTTCAGCCACAGCACCGGCATCATTCCCGAATTGGTCTCGCCACGAACGTGACATCCACCTGAATCAATTCCCACCACGCTCTGGCCTTAGTTACCCGGTTCCGTGCGAAACGTTTGTCAGCAGATACGACGTGCACCCATGCCAACCGCTCCAACATCCATTTTTAAGCAACCATGTCATTCATGCGCAATCGCTCGCAACTTCTCGCCGCGACTCTCATGGCAGTCGTTTTCCTGTGGTCGAACGCCCAAGCCCAAACGACCAATCAGACTCTGGATCTGAGAAAGGACCTGCAGCCTTTCATCAAGTCCTACTGCATGGACTGCCACGGGGCTGATACACAAGAGGGTCAGGTCAGGTTTGATCAGGTCTCATGGCAGATCGACAACAACGACACGGCACAACGTTGGCAGGATATTCTCGATCAATTGAATGGTGGTGACATGCCACCCCGTGAAGCGGACCAGCCAAGCGATGAAGAACTTGCATCCGTACTGGAAAAGCTCAACAAAACTCTTGTCGAAGCGAGACGGCGACTTACCGACAGTGGAGGTGAGATCCGAATGCGACGACTGAATCAACGTGAGTACTCGAACACAATTCGCTCTCTGTTTGGATTCGAAGTGGCATTGGATGAGATCCCGGATGATGGCGAGATAGCAACCTTCGACACTGTCGGCACGGAACAATACTTCACATCCATGCACCTTGAAGCATATCTGGAATTGGGAAAGAGAATCGCTGCCGAGGCGTTGAATTTCAACACGAAACCACGACGCAAGGTCGAAATCTCACGCACCGAACCAGAAACACGCGTCAACAGGAAAATGCGTGAGAAGCTTGCCGACCTCGACCAAAAAATGGCAATGAAAAAGGCGGGCAAGACCTGGCAGGAAATGGGATTCAAGGATGAAGGTGAAATGGAAGTCATCTTTCGCCAATGGGATTCGCGTGCTGAGTTACCTCGCCAATACCTGCAATACCCATTGATCGAATCGGGCGTCTACAACTGCGACGTTGCCAAATGGGTCAGCACTTCAAAGCACATCGATATCCGCGGTGAGTATCTGATCCGAATTCATGGTGGTGTTGTTGGAGAACCGCATGAACTCAGAAGCATCGTCCGTTTGTGGGATCGAAATCGAATCCGTGGCACCTTGAGATTGAACGGAACCGCTGATAATCCCGGTACCGTTGTGATGAAAGCGCGACAACCCATGGGAAGATTCCAGCTATCAGCCAACGTTCGCGAGAACGTACCGGAGAATACGCTCAATTCGATGAGGGGTTATGTGAACAAACTGGAAGGATCAGGCAAACGCACTGACCCACGTGCAGCGATCTGGATCGATTGGCTGGAAATCGAAGGTCCCTTTTATCCCGAACAGCGTTCATATTTTGAAGAAATCCTGTACCCCAACCAGGCGACGGGTGGCAAGAGCCAACTGCTGGGGCACGACGATAAAGCACGTGAACTGATTGAACGATTTGCCTTCGAGGCGTTTCGACATCGGAAGCCTGAAGCGGCCTACATTGATGAGTTGCACCAACTTTTTCTGGACAACCGCCAGAGAGGGCTCAGTTACAACGAGTCCATTACCGAGGTCATGGGAATCATCATGGCATCGCCCGGCTTTCTCTTCCTGCAGGAAGAAGCAGATGATCAGGCTCAAATCGCTATCAGCGGTTCGACCAATGTCGGTCCTGACACATCAAGTCATTTACTTGGGAACCGGGAACTGGCGATCCGCCTTGCTTATTTTCTTTGGAGCAGCCCGCCAGATGATCAGCTCTACGCCGCAGATCTCAAAGACCCAAAAGTTTACTCAGAGCAGATCGACCGTTTACTGGACGACCCTGGCGCTTCAGCTTTCCGAGATGGATTCATCAGCCAGTGGGCTGAACTGGAACGATACGATGCAATCACCGTCGACAACCGGGAATACATCCATTTCAACGAGGGAGTCCAGCAGGACGCCAAGCAGGAAGTGCGCGAGTTCTTTGGTGTTCTGATCGACGAAAACTTGCCCGCGTCCAATCTGATCGATTCTGATTTTGTGGTCATTAACTCGGCTCTTGGTGTGCACTATGGAATTGACATGCCTCACTCGGGCAATGCCGAATTTCAAAAAGTGAAGTTGCCTTCCGATTCACCTCGGGGCGGACTGCTGACACAAACCGCTTTTCTTACGTCTGGCTCAAATGGAGAGCGTTCCTCACCCGTGATTCGAGGTGCATTGGTCATGGAAAAGCTCTTGCACGACAAACCCGCTCCGCCACCGCCGAATGTGCCAGAACTGGGGGCAGCGTCGAAAAAACCCAAAACCAACCGCGAGATGGTCAAACTGCATCAACAACAGCATGTCTGCTCGTCATGCCACAAAAAGATGGACGCCATTGGGTTTGGCTTGGAAAACTTTGACACGATCGGCCGTTGGCGCGAAACAGAACAAGTCGGTCGAAAATCGATGCCCATTGACCCGGCCAGTTCGCTGCCTGATGGCTCCACATTCTCAACAGTGCAGGAACTGAAATCTGTCCTGATGAAACACGAAGATCAGCTGGCTGAGGAATTGGTCGAGTCCATCATGGGATACGCGTTGGGACGAACCATTGAATTTTCTGACTCGGATGACGTTGCAGAAATCCTCACTCGACTGAAACCAGGCAACTATGGCACCCGATCAATGATCCGCGAAATTGCATTGAGCAAACTTTTCCGTAGTCGCGGCTGAACCGTTCAGCGATGTCCTACGATGCAAGATCCGCCACTGCGTTACCAAATCGGGTAACATCTAGCAGTGAACGAACAGCCCATCCCCTGGCGATCTCTCCAACCAGCCCACCTCACGGAGCCAGTACCATGCATCGTTATTCTCTTGCAGTTCTCTTCACCCTGCTTTCAACGTTGCCTTTGGCAGCCCAAGACACAACGTCAAGTGGCGCGACATTGTGCCAGGGAAACTATCATTCGGAGACGGACGCAGTCGCACAACTGGCAAGAATGGCCAGCACCTTTGGGACTCTTGAACAGTGGCAAGACCGAGCAACTGCGATTCGCAACCAGATCCTTACAGGTGCCAAGCTGATGCCCTTGCCAGCCCGGACGCCACTGAACGCAATCATTCACAAGAAGCGTGACTACAACGGGTACTCAGTCGAGTCGGCCGCCTTTGAAGCGCGTCCCGGCTTTTACGTCTATGGAAATCTTTACCGTCCGCTCGGCAAGAAAGGCCCCTTTCCTGCCGTGCTTTGCCCTCATGGTCACGCAACTGGTCCCGCAGGTGGGCGTTTACGGCCCGACCAACAACATCGCTGTGCGACCTTGGCTCGAATGGGTGCCGTTGTTTTCTCCTATGACATGATTGGTTTTGGCGAATCGTTGCACCATGGCTGGAACCACAAACACAACCAGGCTCTCACCCTGCAAACGTGGGGAAGCATCCGAGCCATTGATTTCGTTCAATCTCTCAAAGACGTCGATGATAACCGGATTGGAGTCACCGGATGTTCCGGGGGCGGAACGCAAACATTTCTTCTGACAGCCGTTGATGATCGCGTCACGGCATCAGTGCCCGTTGTGATGGTATCGGCACATTTCTTTGGTGGTTGCCATTGCGAAAGCGGCATGCCGATCCACAAAACAGCAGACCTCGAAACCAACAATGCTGAAATTGCTGCACTTGCCGCACCGCGACCTCAGCTACTTGTCTCGGTGGGCGGTGACTGGACAAAAAACACGCCCGTCGTTGAATACCCCTACATTCGCAACATTTACTCCCTGCATGGTAAGCAGGCGAATGTCGAAAACGTCCATTACCCAGGACGCAAACACGGCTACCAATACCTGAAACGACAGGCGATGTACCCATTCATGGTCAAGCACTTGAAACTGGATCCCTCAGGTGTCTTCGATGACACCACTGAACTCTACGATGAAACAGCGACCACCATTGAAACACCTGAGCAGATGTATGTGTTCGACGAGTTACGCCCCTACCCGGCAAACGCATTGAAGCCAGGAAGCCAGATCTCCCTCAAGTGAATATTCCTCATCAAGCTTGAGCAAACCCTGCGGCTACCAATCCAAGAATTACGTTCAGGCCATCACCCTCGAAGGGCCATGTGACGAATCCTTGCCTGATCACCACCCCCTGTTATCCCGACAAGCCCCCATGCAATCCCAACGCGTACTCACGACGCTTCTCACTCTCTCAGTCATGCTGGCGATTGACACTGGATACAGCGTCGCGCAGCAATCCAAAGATTCTGCGAGTATGGATATCCGCGTCATGAGTTTCAACATCCGCAACGGGCGGGCCAATGATGGTGACAACAACTGGAAGAATCGCAAAGAATTCGCTGCAGACGTGATTCGTAGCGCAAAGCTCGATGTAGTTGGCTTGCAGGAAGCGTTTCGGTTCCAATTGGACGACCTGCACGAGCAGCTACCAGATTTCAAGCAAGTCGGGGAAGGACGAGATGGCGGCAAGCAAGGTGAATACTCCGCGATCCTTTATCGCGGCAACCGCTTCACCGCATTGGATTCAGGTACGTTTTGGTTATCAGACACACCCGAGGTAAAGTCCCGACACTGGGGCAACCGTTATTTGAGAATTTGCACTTGGGTTCGGCTTAAGGAAAACAACGCAAATCAGTGCTTCTATGTTTACAACACCCACTTCGACCATCAGTCCCAGAACGCCCGTTTGAAATCAGCACAACTGATTGCACAACGAATCAACGACCGATCGCACAAGGATCCATTCCTGCTTACGGGTGACTTCAATGCTGACGAGGACAATCCAGTCGTTCTATACATCAAAGATAAAGAGCCGAGTTTACCAAACAGCCCCATCGCTCTTGTAGATACCTTTCGAAAACTTCACCCTGACGCAACCGCAGTAGGCACGGGCGGTGGCTTTGAAGGCCGTGCTGATGGCAAGAAGATCGACTACATATTCGTTCAGCCTCATACAGAAGTAATCAACGCCGAGATCATCCGAACAGAACGTGAGGGGCGTTATCCATCAGATCATTCCCCAGTCAGCGCCGAGGTTCGCCTCTCAGCAAAACCATGATCTCTTCAGCCAGCAAATCAATGTTGGCTTGGGAATGCGTGCTATGCCATTGGTGATCTTGTCGCATACCTGACGGCTGCCTCAAATCCAGCAGTCGATCAAAGCCCAAACTCTTGGAGCTGAATCGTCTGGAAGACCATGTCTGCACGGGATGATTCGTACAGGATACCGAGGGTCTGTTCATCCACCATGACCAAAGAACTGTAGGCTCCCCCGTCCTCATCCAAAAGGATCTTTGTCGTCCAGGTTTTTCCATCATCAAGACTCATCTGGACCGTCATTTTTTTCCGTTTCAATTTCGATCTCGGATTGGAGAAAAACAGGACGCTACGTCCATCCGCGAGCTGATGAGAAAGCAGGCTTGCCATGCAGACGGGTTCGGGAAGCGTACCATGGTCCGAAGAATGGACTTTCCATGACGCTCCCAGATCCTCCGTGACGCTAACAGCGCGACCATTGGTGTCGCCTTTATCTTTTCGATTTCGGTTGTCACGTATATTCAACATCAAGCGACCGTCAGAAAGTTCGGCCACTGCACACTCGCTGGTATCCGATCGTGCCGCAGCGGAGACTGTCCATGATTCACCATGGTCCCTGCTCCACATCAGGTTTGAAAAAGGCAAACCATTTTCATCGCGTCCCTGGGTGGGCATCACCAAAGTTCCATCGCTCAGTGTGATTCCATTTCCGGGAGCGGGAGCAAACAGATACCACTCGGGATTCTTGAGTTTCGCGGTCCAATTTTCTGGCTCGCTCCAACTCTTTCCTTCATCTTTGGACCTCACCATCATGAACTGGGAGGATTGACTCAGTTTCAAACCAGGCTCTGACCCTCGATCTCGCCATTGATGTGTTCCAGGCTTGCCATGGGTCCAGACAGCACTGACCGTCACCTCGCCTGTTTTTTTGTCCACAAGAATATTGGGATCGGAGCACCCATTGAGGTCCTCGGCCAGACCACCAAACGTTCCCATGTCCATGATCGGGCGAGGCTTCTCCCATGTTTTCCCTCCATCTGTCGAGCGTGACAGACCGATGTCCATGTGTCCCTGCAGATCTCGACGACTGCGATATCGCATGTCGTAAACCGCCAGCAGCGTCCCATCATTGGTGACTGCGATCGCGGGTATGCGAAAAGTATGACAATCGTCATCGCCCTGACGATGGATCACCACAAAAGGCCGCTCATCCTGCGCGTGGACAGACGAGGCAAGCAACCAGGAAACCAGCAACACCTGAACAAACTTCATTATTCTTTCTCGGGAAAATCGCGGGGATTGGTAGCGGAAATTGGTATTTGAAACTGCGTCTGAGGCGTCATCGCCTGAACGTTCCACAAAGGGCCTGCAGAACATGGGTGTGTATGATGCCTGCCGCAGAAGCAAGGCGGTTCGAATCGTCGAAGGCGAGATTCTATCCCAAAAATCCAACTCAACAGCGTGGCTTCGGAAAGTGAACTTCCAGAATTCCAAACCGTCGCTGCATGAAAACAAAAAAACACGAGGTTTTGTACGCCGGTGTCCAAGGGCTGCTTGTTTCCACATCCAAAATTTAACTGACAAACTGCAACATTTTTTCAATGGTGCTCCGTGTTACAATGAGTAATTCAGCGCCCCAAACTCAAGAAACCTGAAGCCCTGCAAATCAAATGCCCAAATCTTTCGCACACAATCTAATAGCTACCTCATTGCTGCTGTCAGCAATCTTGGGCAACGTACAGATCACAGAAGCTCAACAATCTACTTCCCAACCCACTGCTTCAAAGCAACGCCCAAACATTCTGATTTTGATGACGGACGACATGAGTCGGCGTTGCGTGACAGCTACGGGAGGAAGTCAAGCTATCACCCCGAACATTGATGCATTGGCTCGTCGCGGAACCGTCATGCAAAACACGGTTCATCAGGGAGGCTTCAGTGGAGCGATCTGCACCTGCAGTCGTGCCATGATTTTGACCGGTCGACCTCTTTGGTCCGTAACCCCCAACCAACTCTCGTACGCAGGACCAGCAAATCTGAACACCGCAGACAAGCTGTTTCCAGAACAATTTCGCGAGGAGGGCTGGCAGACATTTGGAACAGGAAAATGGCACAACGGGAACGCGGCACTCCTCAGATCATTCGACCATGCAGAAGCGATCACTGGCGGCATGCTTCCTTTCAACCAGCGTGACCGCGGCGGAGCCAAGGACAATGCGATCGAAATGGGCATGATGAACCCCACTTGCCAACGAATTGCGACGTCTGGGAAGGTCGAGAAGCATCAAACCACGGGGTGGAGCACCGACGTTTTTTATGACGCGGCTGAAAACTTTCTCGACTCCACCTGGGATCAGAAAAAGCCATTCATGATGTACGTCTCAACGAATGCTCCACATGATCCACGGCATGTGCCCGATGACGTTCTCTCTCGCTTCAAGCAAGTATACGAGCCTCCGAACTACCAATCAGTCCATTCCTTCGACAATGGTGACATGCTGGTTCGGGACGAGATGGTTTACAAACCGCCTCACAGTCCTGAAACGGTACGCCGTGAGCGAGCCATCTACTTGGCGATGTGCGCACAAATTGATGATCGAATTGGACAACTGCTCACCAAGCTCGATGAAATGGGGCAACTGCAAAACACGATCGTTTTGTTCACGGCCGATCATGGACTTTCTGTGGGCGAACATGGTTTGATGGGAAAGCAAAATCTTTATGATGGATCATGGCGTGTGCCGATGATCGTCGCTGGCCCCGGCGTACCGGCAGGCAAATCCCGAGAGGGCTTTGCGTATCTGCATGGGATCTACCCAACTCTCGCAAAATTGGCAGGGCTTCAAGCCCCCGCCTACACGCAACCATTCGGCTTTCATGACGTGATCCAAGGCAAAGCCACCGGCCAACCCCAACTGTTTGGTGCCTACATGCCCAATGTCAAAGTTCCCAACGGTGTACGAGCCGTTCGTCAGGGAAAACATAAGCTGTTGTACTACACGCATAGTGGTCGCCGACAACTATTCGATCTGGAGAAGGATGCCTGGGAAAACAATGACTTGATCGGTGACCCGAAACACCAAAAGACGGCACAGCAACTCATGGCTGCATTGGAGAAGTGGATGGAGGCCAGCGGCGATCCACTGGGCCGCCAATAGTAGCGACAGCCCCCTGTCAAAGGCCCAACAACTCAAAGGCCCAACAACTTTGGAACCAGGCAGATCATAAGACCTCCCACACCACAGGCGATCCCAATCACTCGCATCGCAGCGCTGGAGTTATAGTCGGGTGCAATTTCCTGCGGATCTGCTTTCCATAGCCTGCCCCATCCGCGATAAACCGACCAAACCGCCTTGGGGAACACAAAATGAAAAAAGCCTAGCAGAGTCAATGGGCCTCCGATGGCAAGGCATAATCCCCAGCCCACAATTGACATAAATGTGTCCATGCTTCACTCCATTCCAACAAAATAAAACTTAGAGGAACTGATCCCTGATATTGACTCAGGCTCAAATGAATCAGACTTAGGCGCGCGACGTTTGAATATGGCAAGATTGATGTCTGAGTCGCCAACCTTCTACTCCACTCAAGCCTTTCGCAGCGGCTCCGCCTGCCTCAGTTTGCTTCTCCGCGATTGCCTCACTCGCCGGACCGCGAATCATCCAAAGCAAGTCGTATTTTAGATTTCAACCGTCGCGGGATCACTTCCCTGGCCGAAGGTCTGTGTAGCTCTCCGCGGCGTGGGGATTCCCACGCACACGAAAGACTTCGACCCAGTGTTCATTCAAATCGACGGTGACTGTGGCCGCGTTGGCATACCGTATCGTATAACCTGCTCGGCGCCGACCTGACTGATTGGTCTCGGATCCATGAATGATAAAAGAATCATGAACCGATAAGTCTCCCGCCTTGAGCTCGATTGGGACCGCTCGCCCAGCTTGCAACTGACTGACTGCGACCGTTGTGCCAAGCAGATCTTCACCACCCGTCGATATTTTTTCCATGTCAGGATGATTGGCCTGAGTACAAGGAATCACATTCATGCAACCGTTGTCTGTATCCGCATCATCTATCGCCAACCAGACCGTACATACCTCGGTTCCCTGCACCGAGTGCCAGTATGTATTGTCCTGATGCCAGGCAACAGCCAAACCATCAGAGGGACGCTTCACGATCAGGTGCGACATGATCAAGATCAAATCCGGCCCTAGAATGGACTCGACAGCATCGAGCACACGAGGATGACGACACAGTTCCAACCACGGCTCTCCCCCCTCTTTTGCATGAGGTTCAACTAAAAACTCAGGGCGTCCATCGGCCTCAACGTGCTTCCCATCTTTGTAAACCATCATCTTGGCCGGAATTGCCTCCAGAACTTTTGCCAAATCCTGTTGCACGGAAGCAACGGCCGTAGCATCCAGCACTCCCCGAAACACGCAATAGCCGAGTGAATCGTATTTCGAAGGATCCTGATTAAGTTTCGGCACAGTCATTGCTTTAATTCAGTGTGAAGTGTCATGAATAATCCGGGCAGCGAACCAAATTCCAATTGATAGTCATGAGCAAACCATCACGCAACTGGGTAAACTAGGCTGCGTGCTTGGATTCAGAGAGCTGACAGCTTAACATTCAAGTGGTCACATTTCGTCCCACGTTTACTTTGGTGCCATGCGGGTTCGAAGCCTCTCCTGCCTGTCGATCTCATGTGGCATGCTGCTTTTCTGCATGCTGTTGCCTTGCACGACCCCGCGGGCCTCTGCAACGGAGCAGGAAGATTTCTTCGAATCACGTGTTCGCCCACTTCTGGTTCGAAAATGCTACGAGTGCCACCGGCGAAAAGCTGAGGGCGGCTTACGACTGGATTCGCTCAAAGACATCCTTGCTGGCGGGACCTCCGGCCCAGCAATCGTTCTGGGTAAGCCTGAGCAAAGTCTGCTGTGGCAGGTCATTGCACAAAAACATAGTGAAATCACGATGCCACCCTCTGCCCCGCTGAAAGAGGGAGAGGTGAAGGCTTTTGAAAGATGGATCGCGGAGGGCGCCGCATGGCCGAAACCGATTCGCTCTTCCAACGTCGGCCCAAAAAAAAACGGGAGTATGGACGAATACGGGATCACCGCTGACGAACGCAATTTCTGGTCTTTCCAACCGTTAAGCCAAACCGCAATTGAAAATGCCAGCGACGTTGAAGATGCTACCCAAAATCCAATCGATGCCTATATCACAGCTGCCCACCGAGAACGCGGTCTCGATATTGCTGGAACTGCTTCACCACAGGCGTTGATCCGTCGCATCACATACGACCTGACTGGTTTACCTGTCAAACAACAAGAGAGCAGTGATTTCGTAGCTCATGCAGCGAAAGACAGGAAACTTGCAATCAAGGCATTGGTCAATCGCTTATTATCGTCGCCCCATTACGGCGAACGCTGGGGTCAACACTGGCTTGATCTGGTTCGTTATGCCGACACTGCTGGTGACGCAGCTGACTTCCCGATTCCGGAGGCCTACAAATACCGCAACTATGTCATTGACGCATTCAATGAAGACAAACCTTACGACCAATTCATAAGAGAGCAGATCGCAGGTGATCTCCTGCAGGCAAACGACGAGGACGAACGCTGGGACCAAACCATTGCCACCGGTTACTTAACGATTTCACGTCGCATTGGTGTGAGTCCGCAGAATCAACCACACATCACCATCGAAGACACGCTAAACAATCTGGGAAAAACTTTCCTGGGCCTTTCGATTGGTTGCGCGCGATGCCATGACCACAAATTCGATCCTATACCCACGTCCGACTACTACGCCTTGTACGGAATTTTTTCAAGCACGACGTATCCACATGCGGGTGCCGAACACAAGCCTTACCGGGAGAATTTTGTCTATCGGATTGGGGACAAGAAAGCGAAAGAGACTCTGGGAGTCTTCCGCAAGGAATTGGACAAACTTCGAAAGCAGGAAAGAGCAGCCTTTCAGCGTTACCGTTCCTTCCAAACCGAACCGATTCATATCCCGGGCTACAACCGCGACATTGCCTGGAAGGAAGTACTGGAACTGAGAGACCAGATTGCAGTCCTCGCAGAAACATTTCCCCCGCTGGAAACGGCCTACGCGGTCAGGGAAGGAGATACTGGCAATGCAGCGATCCAAAAGCAAGGCAATCCCAGGGCATTGGGGCCGATGGTACAGCGTGGTTTCCTGCAAGTCCTTGGCGGTCAGACAGTAGATGACTCTGAGGATCAGAGCGGGCGACTCCAACTCGCAGACTGGATCGCAGACCCAAACAATCCGTTAACTGCGCGGGTAATTGCCAATCGAGTATGGCACCATCATTTTGGTCGAGGCATTGTGAACTCGACAAGTGATTTTGGTGTGCGTGGCAATAAGCCTTCCCATCCACAACTACTCGATTTCCTGGCAGCCTACTTGATACAGCATGACTGGTCTATCAAAGCATTGCACCGACTGATCCTAAATTCCGAGACCTATCAGCGGGCCAGTCAGCATGTGCCCAAAAATGCAGGGATCGATCCTGACAACATCTATTTGTGGCGAACAAATCGCCGCCGTCTTGATGCGGAACAACTGCGAGATTCAGTCTTGGCCATCAGCGGCAAACTTGATCTGACAGTAGCAGATGGGCATCCCCTGCCACACCATCTGACCTATTACTTTCGACAGCACGAACCGTACGTGGGGAACTTTGATAGCGACCGACGCACCATCTATCTTTTTCGTCAAAGGATTCGCAAGAACCGTTTCCTCGATACGTTTGATGCACCTGACGGCAACCTTCATGTAGGTGTGCGACGTCCTACCACCACCAGTTTGCAATCCCTGTACTTCATGAACTCGGCATTCATCCAGGACGAAGCAAACCGCATCACCTCACACATGCTAAAAACCAATCCAGACTTCACCACGCGCATTGCATGGTGTTATCAAACACTGTTCGGCAGGCAACCGGACAGTCCGGAAATCAAACAAACACAACATCTGATCTCACAAGCCAGTGCGACGTCTGGGGACCAAACCGCGTGGTCGAGTCTCATTCGTGCAATGCTTTCGAGCAATGAATTCCTTTTCGTGGATTAAAACATCATGTCAATCCATCGACGTCGCTTTCTACGATCTCTGGCAGGTGGTGGTCTTTTGCTACCGGGGATGCTGTCCGAGATCATGGCAAGTGAAACTGCGCCGATTCTCGATCCACTGGCACCAAAACATCCGCATTTCCCAGCGAAAGCCAAACGAGTTATTTTCCTGTTCATGACAGGCGGAGTTTCTCACGTTGACACGTTTGATCCCAAGCCTGTCCTGAATGCAAAACACGACGGGCAACATCGGGCCCGCAACTTTTACAAAGGAAGCGGCTGGAAGTTTCGTCCTTATGGGGAATGCGGAACGGAGGTCAGTGATCTGTTCCCACACATTGGCAATCAGGTCGACGACCTATGCATGATTCGTTCCATGACGAATCTCAACGGTGATCACTTTGGTGCCACGATCGGAGTCCATACAGGCTCGGCAACATTCAATCGCCCAAGTATGGGATCATGGATCAGCTACGGTCTGGGATCTGAAAATGCGAATCTGCCAGCCTTCATGGTGATCTCAGCAGGCCTGCCCTATGCGGGAGGCCAAGTTTGGGGCTCCGACTTTCTACCAGCGGTACATCAAGGCACAAGGGTCATTCCCGGAAGCGAGCCGATCGCCAACATGCACCGCCGCCTCGAAACAGCAGAATTGCAGCGAACCGAACTGGACATGCTGTCCTACTTCAACCAACAGCACCTCAACGACCGCCAAGGTGACTCACAACTGAGTTCACGGATCAAGTCGTTTGAAACCGCCGCCGGCATGCAACTGGAGGCACCTGATTTATTTGATGTCCGCCAGGAATCGCAGTCGACGCTTGATCTCTACGGACTCGATCCTGATGACACCTCCAGCTTCGCTTGGCAATGCCTTGTTGGCCGCCGCATGGTAGAACGCGGCGTGAGGTTTGTAGAATTGATTGATGGTGACAGTGGAGTGGACCGTAACTGGGATGCACATGCCGAACTCACCAAGTACGATCGCTTGGCCAAAAACGTAGATCGTCCCATCGCTGCACTACTACAAGACTTGAAATTGAGGGGCATGTTCGATGACACATTGGTGGTATTCACCACGGAGTTCGGCCGCAGCCCATTCGTAGCGTCCCCAGGAACCGATGGTCGAGGTCACCACTCACGCGTGTACAGCACATGGCTTGCAGGAGCAGGCATCAAAGGCGGTATCGTCCATGGCAGCAGCGATGAATTGGGCGATCAACTTGGTGACGATGAAGTCAATGTTCACGATCTGCAGGCGACGATTCTGCATCTCCTTGGCATGGATCATGAAAAACTAACCTATCGACACGCTGGTCGTGATTTCAGACTGACAGACGTTCATGGCAAAGTGGTCCAGAACTTACTCTCGTAGCCCACGCTGATCGTTGGCAATCAGGGATGGCTCCCACAAACCCTCACTCGTTCACTGCGGTTAGCCGCTGAAATCAGGAATGAGAATCCCGCAATCCAGCCCATGGTTGATTCTCAACGCTTTCACGTGTTCCCCGAGTCGCACTGCAACGGTCCTTTAAGCGTAGAATCGCATCAAGAATGAGCCAATTCGCCGCATCTATGTAATTTTTCGCGTGGTAGATGCCAGACGGTCCCGGTACAGCGGATAGAATACTTTGGAGCAGTTACCCTCATGGTACGCCCTCTTGTTGAACGCCCGCCCCGTCCCAACCCCACCCAAACTCAATGAATCTGATGACGCCTTCTAACCGTCAATGGTTTCAAGCCTTGGAAAGCATCTTGGCACTGGCCTTGATCGTCTTTTCGCTTACCCCAGTCAGCGCGGAGGACGTGCAACCACAAGTCGATTTCAGCCGGGACATTCTGCCACTGCTTTCAGAGAACTGCTTTCAGTGCCACGGGCCCGACGAAGCGACTCGCGAAGCGAGCCTTCGTTTGGACCAACGAGAGGGAATCTTAGCAGCAGCTGATTCCGGTGTAGCAGCAGTGATTCCTGAATCAGCAGAGACCAGTGAACTCATAAAACGCATCATCAGCGACGATGCGGACGTCTTGATGCCACCGCCAGAATCAGGAAAGAAGCTATCGGCCACAGACATCGAACGACTCAAACAGTGGATCAACACAGGAGCCAAGTGGTCAGTGCATTGGGCGTACGAAAAACCTGAAGCCATCCAGGTGCCAGCCCCTGGTAACAAATGGAAACACAGCAACCCGGTTGATCTTTTCATTCAGGAAGGCATGCAGAAGTCAGGTTTATCACCGTCAGCGCAGGCCAGCAAAGAAACCTTGATTCGTCGAGCGACGCTCGACTTGACCGGACTGCCTCCCACCCTTGCAGAAATCGATCATTTCCTTTCAGACGAATCCCCCAACTCATTTGAACGCGTGCTTGACCGTGTAATGGAATCACCGGCCTACGCAGAGCACATGACAAGAATCTGGCTTGACGCTGCCCGTTACGCAGACACCCATGGCTTGCACTTGGACAATGAACGCTCCATCTGGCCCCACCGCGACTGGGTGATTGATGCATTCCAAAAAAACATGCCATTTGATCAATTCACGATTGAACAGCTTGCTGGTGACCTGCTACCCGAACCAACGCTGCAGCAGCGGATTGCAACAGGTTTCAATCGTTGCAACGTGACCACCAGTGAAGGTGGTTCGATCGATGACGAATACTATGTTCGATATGCAGTAGATCGTGTTGAGACAACCTCCACCGTCTGGCTTGGCTTGACGTCCGGTTGTGCTGCCTGCCATGACCATAAATTTGACCCGCTGACACAAAAGGAGTTCTATCAGATGTTCTCCTACTTTTTCAGTTTGACCGAAAGGGCAATGGATGGAAACAATCTGCTGCCACCACCGGTCATCAAAGTACCCAGTGATGAGCAGACAGCACTGAAAACAAAGCACCAACAGAAAGTGACTGCCCTGAACAGCGAGATCAAAGAGCGACTCGGCAGCATCGAATACGAGGATACACTGGCTGATTCAACTCTGGGTGAACTTGAACAAGGTGACGCAATATGGTTTGACGATGCACTGCCACCGGGAGCGAAACCGCAGGGTGATGGCCCCTATCAATGGAAATTTGTGCCAGCCTCAGAACACCCAGTTCACAGCGGCAAGAACTCAAGCATTCGCACTGGTACCGGGCTGACGCAACACTTTTTTGATAGTGCAAATCCCAAACTCAAACTGGGCAATCCTGGGCGTCTGTTTGCTTATGTCTATCTGGATCCGAAAAACCCGCCAGAAACTATCCAACTGCAGTTTAATGACGGTTCGTGGAATCACCGTGCTTATTGGGGTGCCGATAAAGCACACGGTGCAGGACAAAAGGGACCCGCAAACTTTCATGCAGGTGAACTTCCTGAAACAGGAAAGTGGATACGTCTGGAAGTTGACGCCGCATCCGTTGGCCTGAAACCGGAATCAGAAATCAATGGTTGGGCATTCACCCAATTTGGCGGCACCGTGCATTGGGACGCTGCCGGTGTTGTTTCCCTGCAGTCACTTCCAGCCGAAAAGTTAGCGTCGCTGAACCTGTGGAAACAATATCGCAAGAAGGTGACTTCGCCACCTATTCCCGCCGAGATCCAGAAGATCCTTGATGTGGAAGCGGAAAAACAAACCGACGACCAGCATCGCAAAGTAAAAGAATACTACCTGCAAAACGTCCACCCCGAGCATGCGGCTTCGTTTGCGAAAATGCAAAAGGATCTTGAAGAGACCACGAAGGCGTTGGCTGAGGTTGAAAAGTCCATTCCTGCCACATTAGTGATGGAAGATCGAAAAGAACCACGCCAAGCCCATGTCTTGGAACGTGGACAATACACAGAGAAACGGGATGCAGTTTCATCGGCGGTTCCCCAATGGATCGCGCCGCTTCCCGAGGGTGCCCCCAACAACCGACTTGGACTCGCATCGTGGCTTGTAAGCCCGGAAAATCCATTGACTGCCCGCGTTACCGTCAATCGTTTCTGGCTGCAACATTTTGGAATGGGTTTGGTCAAGACCGCCGAGGACTTTGGAATTCAAGGTGAACAGCCATCACACCCCGAGTTGCTGGATTGGCTGGCACTTGAGTTCATTCAAAGTGGCTGGAACATGAAGCAATTACACAAGCTGATCATGATGTCTGGAACCTACCAACAGTCATCCAAGGTGACACCTGAGCAACTCCAGAAAGATCCAGAGAACCGATTGCTTTCACGCGGTCCCCGATTCCGCCTCGATGCTGCAGTGATCCGCGACAACGCGTTGGCAACAAGTGGATTGTTGGTGCGTGACGTGGGCGGAAAGAGCGTTCGGCCCTACCAACCATCTGGACTTTGGAAAGCAGTTGGCTTCGGTGGCAGCAACACGTCGGTGTTTGCACAGGACAAGGGTAAAAAGCTGTACCGCCGAAGCATGTACACCTTTTGGAAACGGACTTCACCGCCACCTTCAATGTCGACGTTTGATGCTCCTGATCGCGAAACGTGCCAGGTCCGCCGAGCGCGAACCAATACACCGTTGCAATCATTGGTGCTGATGAATGATGTCCAGTTTGTTGAAGCAGCACGAAAGCTTGCGGAACGTGTATTACAGGTCGGGGGATCTACACCAGTCGAACAACTTGTATTCGCATTCCGCACGACCACATCCAGATTCCCCGAACCCTACGAGCAGGATTCACTGATGTTGTTGCACAAGGAATATCTTCAAGAATTCCAAAGCAAACCAGAGAATGCTACAAAACTGCTGTCGGCTGGTGAATCTCCTCGCGACACCAAACTTCCTGCAGCCGACCTGGCTGCATGGACCATGATCTGCCACCTGCTTTTGAATCTTAGCGAAACTGTAACCCAAAACTGAAATCATCATGAATCCGCTTCGCGAATCCAAACTGATTGAAACGCGGCGTCACTTTTTCGGCCGTACCGCTGGTGGCATCGGCACCGCCGCCCTCGCGTCTCTACTGAATGAGAACGCCAACGCGACAACATCTTCCAGCAAAACAAAAGGTGAGCTGGGTGGAATTCCGGGTGTACCTCATTTCCCTGCCAAAGCAAAGCGGGTCATCTATCTGTTCATGTCAGGTGCCCCCAGCCAATTAGACATGTGGGACTACAAACCCAAGATGAATGATTGGTATGACAAGGACCTGCCCGACT
>JBPCVE010000270.1:0-3190 GCA_051010795.1 Rubripirellula sp. | reverse complement strand
GTCGTGTCTTGTGCATCAGATTAGGTCGCTTCTTATGGTGGCGATTCATTGTGCTTTGATTCATCTTGCATTGCGTCATTGTGCGTAGCTCTCAAAGATGACAACGTCGCGGGTATTCAGGTCGCTGCCTGGTGAGAATCCGACTGGAATAGAGCGGTCAATCACAAACGTGCCCTGATAACGCTGGCTTCTGCCAAGTTCAGCGGACTTCTGATTAAGAATGTAACGGGGGACCTTGCCTCGGAACCATTGACTACCTTTTGCCACCGCAGTGAATGCGATGTAGTCATCAAAGTCGCCATAGCGGGCATCATTGAGTTGTAGTGTTCCGGATGAGTCGTCGGCTCGAAAAAGCGATGAGGTTGCGTCGGTCACGGGACCTTCGTAGTACAGGAAGTAGCCGTTTTGATCTTCTTCCAAGCCGGTGTTGGGCTTCAATTCGACTGTGCACTGTCCCAGATCGTCTTGCAGTTTCGTGGTAACGTCCCGCAAGCTGGTTGCTAATTGAGTATCTGCCCGACTCTCCTGAATTTGTGTTCCCACATACGCGAATGCGCGGGCCAAAGCAGCCATCATGAGCAAAGTGACTGTCATCGCGACTAGCATCTCGACCAGAGTGAAGCCTGCTTGCGAAGTGGGGCCGCTTTTAGGTGCGATCAGATGTCGTGTCTTGTGCATCAGATTAGGTCGCTTCTTATGGTGGCGATTCATTGTGCTTTGATTCATCTTGCATTGCGTCATTGTGCGTAGCTCTCAAAGATGACAACGTCGCGGGCATTCAGGTCGCTGCCTG
Source organism: Rubripirellula sp. (assembly GCA_051010795.1). Taxonomy (GTDB): domain Bacteria; phylum Planctomycetota; class Planctomycetia; order Pirellulales; family Pirellulaceae; genus Rubripirellula. Next base: position 2,397 of record JBPCVE010000270.1, on the reverse strand, counting down.
GTGAGAATCCGACTGGAATAGAGCGGTCAATCACAAACGTGCCCTGATAACGCTGGCTTCTGCCAAGTTCAGCGTTGTATTCACGACCAAGTGACTGCGTGGCAGCATCAACTTCGAAAAAGCCAACGGTCATCCGAACAAGAAATACTTGAGAGTTATCAGAGACAAGATTCGGCATTCGCATCAAAGTCTGCTGTCGCATGAAGGGATTGCGGAGCCGATCCAAGGATGGGTTATTACCTCCGGTCGTGATGGGCGCCTGATCTGCACGGCGGACAAACATTGAAGTTTGATCAGGTGTGGTGGCCGACAGGTTTGCCGTGTCACGCATCAGTCCGCCGTTGACCGATTTACGACGCAGTTGGTCTCGAGAGCCATTTTGGCCCGCAGCGTTGCCGCGTGTCTGTATCGCCTTGTCAGCATGAACGCTGGTTCGGAAGACTCCGCCAAACTCTGTTGGATAAGCCGAATTCAAATACCTCGGTGCGTAGTTATAAGGGCCAGCTCCTGCCGTCACTTTCGTCGGGGTTGTGTTCCCTGAAACGTTATAACCGCGTCGCATTCGTTGGAAGTTGTCGTATGCAAACTGGCCGGCAGAGGAGTTCGGTGAACTGAATTCAGAGGCCGTCATGTGCCCCTGCATCAAACCGGCCCATACCGGAAACTTGGAAATCGTATTGAGATTGACCGTTCCCTGACGGTGATTGTCGTACTTGATGTTGAAAGGAGGGGCTAGTAGCGACCTGAATGCGGTTGGCATAGCCACTGGATTGTTGGCCGTGCCCCAAAGCCGGCTGGGGCTGATCAACTCAACCTCACCACGGAATCTTGGCAGTGTGTTCACGAACTCGAACACCCGGGCAAACTCCAGTCCGACACCGGGCGTGTTGCTGCTGTGGAAGAAATTCAACAAGTGACGGAACGGTGCGTTGACGATATCTGGGTTCTGATCATTCGTGCCATCGCAAAATACAGCAGAATCCCCCGCCTGATTGAAAGACAGTTCTTCAAAAAGTCGACCCTGCGAACAGGCTGGAACCATCATGATTTCCATGGCAGACGCAAAGGGACGGTTTAGCCATGGATGAATTGCGTAAGGCGTTTGCGGTAAATTTCGGTCGTTGCCAATCACCCCGTCAGAGGCCGGGGATCCGAGACTGCCCAGAGTGGCGGCAAAACCGGCGAAGCCTGGATTGGCGTCAGCCTGAGCGGTATTCAGGAAACTGAATGATGACTGTAGGTGTGGGGTTCCACCATTCTGGGTTTGAAAGCGGAAGTAATCACCGTCAACATTGGCTGCTGAAAGAGAAACATTGGGTGAAGTGAAGTCAGTCTCGTAGGAGTACAGCGAGTTGGCCGCGACAGGATTAGCGTTGCCGATCTGCTTGATATGCCCATTTCGCTGCCGGCTGCGTCGCGTGTAGTCGCCAGCACCGCTGATCTTGCTTTCCCTGTCCTCACCGCTGAATACAGTCAAGTCAATCGGCAGCCAGTCGACCGTGCGGTAAGGGTTGGTGACAGCGTTGTAAGGCTTGGTAGGGTCGGCCAAACGTTGTAGTAAGGCTGAGCAGTAATCTTCAATCGTACCCAACAGCGGCTCGTTATTAGCGTTCGGAATACGGTCGCGGCTGATGTCCAGTGGTTCATCTCTCGCAGTCCTCGCCTTGTTAGGGTCGGAGTAGTCAAGATAAGCGTCGGTCAGAAAATAATCTGGATCACCATCTCCATCGAAGTCAGTGTCTGCTGTTTGAAAATACTGAAACCCAGGTTGTGGGTAGTAATTGCCACCACGCGGCAGCGGCTCTGAAACACTGATGCCAACGACGTTCTGAGCCAGATTGGGGTGGTCTTGGGCAGGGACTGCCCAGCCCGCCGGACGTGGTGCAGCAATGACAAGTGGTAACGCTGGTGTGCCCACTTCACCGACGGCGGCAAGGGTAGGTGTCAAACGGTTGTCATCGTGATCGAATTGAACCAGACCCTCGTTGGGGAAAATCGCCCAGCGTTGCTCGCTCAGACCATTGGGTTGGCTGTTGTTGCCGGGGCCATTTCCGTTCCCATTACCAATGCCCAACGCTTTTCCCTGACCATTGTTCCAGGAAACCTTGGACCCAAAACGGGTTTCCAGTCGTGGTGCCAGTGTCAGGAATTGTCCTGGTTCCAGATTGCGGTCCGAGTTGGTGATGTTGTCTTGATCGAAGGTGGGAGCAATGAAGACCTTGTTGGCCACCATGTCGCTGATGTTATTTGAAGTGATCAAGTCTCTGATTGCGTTGAACGCGGCATCGGGATTGGTGTCAGCATTTCCGCTGTTGGTGAACCAGATGAATCGGTCATAAGCCAAGCGAGGATTGCCATTGGGCCCAAGTTCATCGGGTTGTGATAACTCGAAAGAAG
>JBPCVE010000269.1:0-23044 GCA_051010795.1 Rubripirellula sp. | reverse complement strand
ACCACTCAGAGAGCCTTGATTCACCACCCGAGACAAGTGGTGAGTTCTTCGTTCTGTGGCTTGATGAACACGAGGGCAACGACGGGAGTCCACATGCAGCAAACATTCCCAATCTCGGCATCCACGTCCAAGGCGATCAAAATCGTTTCATGATCCGATACAACTCTGCAAACCAGAAGTTTGCGGCACCAGTTGAAGGAGACCGGAACTACACGGTGGTAGGACGCATCTGGAAATCCACTCCCGGAAACCAGCAACCATTTGATCAACTCAGTTTATGGATCGATCCATCAGGGACAGAAGAACTGAAGCCCGACATTTCAGTCCAAAGTCAGACATCAATCTCGACCATCAAGTGGATTGGTTTTTCGACGGGTGGGAAAACAGAAATCGAAGATCAAATCGAAGTCTGGGATATTCAAACAACAAAATCTTGGCGGGAAATCATGAATCTGCCAGTCGAGGTGGGTGATCCGAATTACGCACCTGATATGGAAAGGCCACCCGCCAAGAAAACGATCAGTTTTCGCAAGCACATACATCCGATCCTTTCCAAACATTGTTTCAACTGCCATGCCGGAAAAGAAGCCAAAGACGGAATACGCCTCGACACCATTGACGAAGTTCTTCAACACATTTCACCGCTTAGACATGCCGAGAGCCGTCTTTTTCAGTTGGTGACTTCCGAACAGATGCCGCCCGAGGGAGAGAAACTCTCCGAGAGTGAACTTCAGAAACTGGCCGCTTGGATCGACGAAGGTCTCGACTGGGACGCTCGCCTGCTACCTGCCCCGATACCGGTCAGCAAACATTGGGCCTTCCAACCAATCACGCGTCCAGCCATCCCCTCAGTCACTCCAGCAAAACGTTCTCCTGCCCGAGGCTCCCTTGCGAAAGTTTCTGGACGTGTACTAAATCCGATTGATGCCTTCCTATCAGCCAAACAAGCTGAAGCTGGCCTGACTCCAAATCCACCAGCAGATCCAGCAACTTTGCAACGTCGATTTTCACTCACTTTGCACGGACTACCCCCCGAGCCTTCCAGCCCAACGGAAGCCATTGATATTCAACGTCTGCTGTCCACTCCGAACTATGGGCAGCACTTTGCCAGACACTGGCTGGACATTGCACGCTGGGCTGAAAGCAATGGACACCAGCACAACCGGGATCGTAAACATGCATGGCGTTACCGGGACTGGGTGATCAAGGCTTTTTCAAGTGGAATGCCCTTCGATCAGTTTCTTCGTGAACAGATCGCAGGAGACGAACTGCCCGGCTCGACCCCATCCCAACTGGTTGCCACGGGATTTCTCGCTGCCGCTCGATACAGCGGCAACGAACTGGATAAGCAGATACAGCGCAACGATATCCTGCTCGACATCACGAACACCACTGCTTCTGCTTTTTTGGGTCTTACTTTCGAGTGCGCGCAGTGCCACTCGCACAAATTCGATCCCATCTCCATTCGAGACTACTATCGATTCCAAGCCTTCTTTGTTTCTGGACAACCTCAGAACCTGTTGATGGCCAATGAGGACACAGCACAGCAGGACACAGCGCAGCAGAACACCGCACAACGAATTGCACAGCAACGTTGGGATCTATTCAAAAAGGTCGAGCAACGATTGCTCACGGTACGTCGCAAACAAGGCTACCCGGAGCCCATTCTGGTGACACCCACGAACGTGATCGCCCAAATGCGTTCTGGTGAGAAGAGCACCTTCAAGCGACTGAACGATCAGATTTCAAAACTTGATCAAACGTGGAGTTTCTATTCCCCATCGACCGCATCCCAGCGTTTGACCGTTACTCCACACGAAATGCGATGGCAATTACCGCACGATCCTGCTCTGCTCGCCAAACTTCGGGCAGCCATCTTGATCCGAGGTGATTTTCGGTCACGCGGCCCCGAGGTCAGTGCAGGATGGCCACTAATATTTGGTGTTCCACCAGCAAAAGATCAAACACGTCGGGATTTGGCGAACTGGCTTACCGATGCCCAGAACCCTTTGACGGCACGAGTCTGGGTCAACCGGATTTGGCAATGGCATTTTGGCCGCGGACTGGTCGAAACCAGCAATGACTTTGGCACACAAGGGCAACCTCCCTCACACCCTGGCTTACTTGATTTTCTGGCATCTGAACTGATCGAACATGGCTGGGACACGCAACACATCCAAAAGCTGATCCTTGCATCGTCCACTTATCAATTAGCAAACCATGATTCTGAAACGAACTCAAGAATCGATCCAGAGAACCGTCTTTACTGGCGATGGACCCCCCACCGTCTGCAGGCTGAGGCAATACGCGATTCGATTCTGAAGGTCAGTGGCCAACTGGATCATCGCGATGGTGGGCCCAGCGACTCACATGATTCACAACGAAGAAGTATTTACTTGACCCAGAAACGAGACAATTTACCCGAGCAACAATTGCTATTTGACAGCGCAAACGGCATCATCCCATGCGCTCGCCGCCGTACTTCGACAACGGCCCTGCAGCCGCTTTGGCTTCTCAACAGCAAATTCGTGCAGAATGCTGCACAGAAGTTTGCCGAGCGTGCAGGCAACGTTGAAACAGCGATCCAGATCGCATTGCACCGAGAGGCCACCCCAAGCGAACTGCAACTGCTGGGGCACTTGGCAGAAGAACACGGTCTCAGCAGCGCATGCCTTGCCATTTTGAACTCCAGTGAGTTTCTCTACATTCCATGAGTATCCGACCTACCCTGATGAACCGGCGGACCTTCGCCACGACGACTGGACTTGGTGCAGGTTCTATCGCCTTGCATTCACTGCTTGCCGATGACGTTGAGCAAACGGCACAAGCCTTAGCCCCCCACCATCCGCCCACTGCCAGCAGTGTGATTTTTCTTTTCATGTCAGGTGGACCAAGTCAGGTTGACACTTTTGATCCCAAACCAGAGTTGACCAAACTTGCGGGGCAAGATGTCCCGGCTTCATTGGCAAGAAAAGTTCCGCGAATCAAGCGTGCAGGTCTTTCAAACCTTCTCGCATCACCTTGGAAATTTAGACAACAAGGAGACGCGGGTCTTGCCGTGTCCGAACTGTTGCCCGCGATCGGAAAGCATGCGGATGAGTTATGTGTCCTCCGTTCCATGACTCACAGGAATCCAGTTCATGGCCCTGGTGAGTGTGTTGCATTGACAGGAACATCGGTTGGTGATCGCCCAAGCTTGGGATCGTGGTCCATTTATGGTCTTGGGAGCGAAACACAAGAATTACCAGCTTTCATTACGATGAATCTGCATACCGACGGCATGCAATTTCCACAAGCTGCGGGTTGGAGTCCTGGCTTTCTTCCGTCCAAACATCAGGGAACGCTAGTCGATCCATCCAAGGGGATTCTACACTCCAGTCTTCCTGCCAATGTCAGCACACCCCAGCGAGAGCAAGAACTGAAGGCGATTCAAGCCATGAATAAGAAGTTCTATTCCACGACCAAGCTGAATGAACTTGACGCCCGGATCCGCAGCTACCAAACAGCCTTCAAGATGCAAACTTCCGCACCAGAACTGTTTGCCACAACGCAAGAGACAGCAGAAACACATGACCTATACGGGTGCAATGAAAAAACAACTCGCGAAGTCGGACGCGCGTGCATGCTGGCGCGACGAATGGTGCAACGGGGTGTGCGTTACATTCAGATCCGCGTCGGAGGGTGGGATGCTCACGGCAACCTGAAGGGGAATCATGAAAAGATGGCGGCGCGCACTGACATACCCATTGCGGGGTTATTGTCGGACCTGAAGCGAACCGGTCTCCTGCAGAATACACTGGTTGTCTGGGGGGGTGAGTTTGGCCGCACGCCCACCATGGAAGGCCGATCAGGCGGACGAGACCATTCTCCTTCGGCGTACGCCACTTGGCTGGCAGGCGGGGGAACCCATGGTGGACAAACCGTCGGGCGCACGGACCCGATCGGATACACGGTTACCGAGCGACCAGTGAAGCCACTTGATTTGCACGCCACGATTCTTCATGCACTCGGAATCGATGCCGAACAACTGTTGTTTGATCACCATGGGCTGCAAGAAAATCCACTGGGCGTGACGGGTGGTAGCGTTGTCTCTGAAGTCTTCAGCCCAGCGTGAACGAATTTAGAACGCAACGCAAACAACTCGCACCGCCCCACCTTTCAAAAAGCATCTAAATCGCTGGCTCACGAAGTATCTGACAACGAGATCGATGGCACCACGCAAACACATCGCTCGGCACCGCTGCCCCCCATCGGCAGCGGGCAACACCGACACCAGCGTCTCCACCTTCCACGGGGACCAATTGCTGCGGATTCAGCAGTTTGCGCGACCAAACTGTTGCGCAAAGCCAGCAAGAGCAGTACAGTATGTGTGATCTTTGCCACACTACCGAGCTGGTTACAATCACAGCGTGAACAAAACAAAACAACAGACGGTCCCTGCGTCCCAGCCCTTAATCACGGGTCGAGTCGACGCGTTACTGGGCGGCGGTTTTTCACTCGCCATATCCATTCTTGTGATCATTTGGGGATCATTCAGTGAATCAAAAGTGGGCTGGGCTCTCGGTTTCGTTACCGCTTATCTGTTTACAGATTTATTGATCAACAGCCCACACTTCATCGCTTCCTACCGAATCCTTTACACCAAACGTCAGAACTTTCGCAGACATCCATTTGTCACGTTGGTGCTACCAATTTTGGCAATCTCACTGCTGGGCTACGTCTGTTACTGGGGCCCATCGAATACTTCCAGCGATCCAGCCTCTGCTGTTTCCCAACCCAAGGTAATGCTTGCCTTGACTTATCTAGCGCCGATCTTTCTCGGTTGGCATTATGTTGGACAATCATGGGGAACGACAGCGTGCTTTGCCTATCTGGCAGGTTTTCGCATGAATCCCACTCAGCGTAAACTGATTCGATTTGGCTTCCTATCGTTATTTGCCTATCACCTGACATGGGCATGTGCTTCGATGGAGATTCTGGAGCAATTATTTCCGCTCCAGCGAGCCGGTGAATTCATGATCAAGGCCCTGATGTCACTCTGCCGCGTACTGGTGCTGGCATCATTCTTTGCTGGCCTGTGGGGATTTTTTCAAATGTCACAGGAATCCAAACGTCGAATTCCTGCAACGGTGTGGCTGCCTTGGATCGCCACCTACAGTTGGTACGTGATGGTGGACGTTTATCCCCAAGCATTTTTTCTGCTACAGATTTTTCATGCCTTGCAGTACCTGATGTTCCCCGCTCGAGTAGAAATCAACGAGCACCGAAGCACTCACCTGCCGATGCACATGCTGATTTACTACGGGGCCCTCGTTGTGGTCGGCTACATCGCTTTTGAATGGACCACACTGCTCGAAGGGATCGATCTTGCAAACCAAACCGGCACCATGGTTCTGCTAGGCACTGCAACCATGATGTGCATCAATATCCATCACTACTTCATCGACGCAGTCATATGGAAAATTCGGGAGCCCGAGGTACGAGAATCACTATTTGGCCACCTTGAACCGAAGTGATTGCCCAATGAGTCGATTCCTGCGATCGGATCGACCATTCGACTTCCCGCGATCGACTTACCTTTGGGGCGCGTTCAACGCTGCCCTGAAACCTCTGCCTGCCCTTGGACAACAATCACTCGCTGGTCAACGGCCACGTCAGTAAGTTCCTGCGTGGTCCCATCAGGCCACGACACCGTCAGTCGCTCGATCACATCATCGTCGCCCAATCCAAACGCCACAATGCCCTCGTTGCTACACAAGTATCCATCACCCGCAACACGCCACGCATGCTGTGTCATTTTCGATCCCATCAACACCACCTCAGCACCCACCGCATCACGCTCACTTGAAGTCCCGACAAGTTCAACTTGTAGCCAATGGTTCGCGACTTCCGTCTGGTTCAACAAGAGCGCAGACGGTTCCTCAACGTTGGTCATGACAACATCATTCAGGCCATCACGGTTGAAATCGAGTATTGCCAGACTCCTTCCAACGTGCGGTTGCCCCCAATAACCCGTCGGATCTGACACTTTCAGTGAATGAAATTGTTGTCCTTGATTGCACAGAAGCTGTACTGGTTGTGGGAATCCACCACGAATACTGGTCGCGTCGTCCAAATGCCCATTGGCAACAACCAGATCCAAATCGCGATCATTGTCATAGTCAAATGACTGAGTACCGAAACCCACCAAGTCTCGTGAACTTTTCCCCAACTCGAATCGTCGATTGCGGTCTTGAAACGCCTCGCCATGCTTCAGATAAAGATTTGAGTTTTCATTCTCGTAGTTCGTTACATGAAGATCCATCTCAGAATTCTGATCAAAATCACCCACCGCGATACCCATCGCGCCTGTTGCACCCCCACTAAATCCGAAAGCGCAACCAAGTACAGAGGCAAGGTCCAGTTTCTGTAAACCGCCTTGGTTTTTCGTTTCGAGCTTCCACAAACGATTGGGCAAAGAATCATTTCCAATGTACAACTCATTGCCCTTCTGACCATCAAAATCGGCGACAACGATGCCCAAACCTGTGCGGGCGTCCGACAAGTCAGTAAGCCCGTGATAGGCAAACCCACCATCTCCATGATTGGCAAACAGACAGTCAACCGCTCCACCAAAATTCCCAGGTGCTACCGTGATCGTAACATTGCCCTGCTCGTCCAGCGGTGGTTTCGCAAAGACATTTCGATCATCAACGTATCCCAGTTGCACGATATCAGGCAGCCCATCTCCTGTTACATCTGCAATGCAAGTTGAGGCTGGGATCCGTTCATAATTGGGCTGTCGCTCCAGACTCCGCTGGGAAAATGTCCCATCCCCGTTATTGGTTAACAGAAGGCAGGTACCAATGTTCGCAATCACCAAATCCGGGAATCCATCCTGATTCCAATCACCTTTTGATACGCCGATCGAATAGGAGCGAACAGAGGCATCGCAAACATCACTCACATCCACCAGCGTGGTTGCCTGATTTCTGTACATTTGGTTTGCCAGCGCACCCACGAAGCCTGGTGCCACACTGCCACCTTGGGCACAGTAAAGGTCCGGCCAACCGTCCAGATCATAATCCAGTACGGCGACCCCACCGCCCAGTGTTTGGTGAATCGAATAATGCCGAGCTAATGGCTGTGCTGCGACCCGGTAAGTGTGTTTCAAGCCCACCAAATCTGCAATGTTTTTGAAAACAGGCGTTATCAAAGGCCTGTCCACAACACCGCTGCCAACCGGACTGGCTACAGAATTTACTTGATTCACCGGGGACGCTTGTGGCAAAGGAAACGCTTGAAAATCCAGACCACACCAAAGAGAATCCTGCCCAGGAAACCCCTGTTGGTTCTGGACCAATTGCTGGTGCCGCTGATTCAATTCTGTCAACGATAGCCCCGTTGATTTGGCACTGGCAGTCAACGCCCGCCACATCAAAGCCTCAAGCCTTCGATCCAATTGCTCAAGCCCTTCTGCAAGCTTTTGAACCGCTGTTGAGTCCGGGGTAGCTGTCGCTGCAACCAGGTTATTTGCGTCAAGCACCGCTCGACTTTCAGTCCAGCGCACAAACCACAACTCAGCTTCTGCCTCTTTCCCCAACGAAGCAAGTGCCTGCCTCATTCGGCTCATGGATTCCATGTCTGTGCCGTCTCGTCGCAGGGCTTCAGCAAGTGCTCGCACCGCCGAATCGTAATGCAGGCCTTGCAAGGAGAGAGTTCCCAAAGTCGCCCAGTAATCCGCAAATTCATCTTGGCCCTCGGTGGCAAACGTTCTCCACCACGCGACTGCCTCATCATTTTGCTGCTCGCAAGCCGCCCGCCCAAACAAGGCCACCATTGCAGCCGGGGCTCTTGACTGTTCCATGGATGGCCTGAGCAATTCCAACACTCGTTCAAAGTCATTTTCCTGAAATGCATGCCTCGCTTTCCCGTAGGGCCCGATCGGAAAGTAATGCCTTTCAGTGCTGGCCCCCCCCTGCTGGGCAACCTCATCTGGATCGTGATAAATCGCATCACGCAACGCAATCAGAGAATGCAACTCATCCTGCAACACATCACCAAGTTTGCACAGTTTGCGAATGAGCACAGCTGCCTCCTGCCGTCGACCCTGCCTATTCAAAAGGAAAGCAAGCTGACGGATGGCTGGTACAAAATCAGGCGAGGCATTGAGAAGCTTTCGATAATTGGCTTCAGCATCATGATAACGCTCCAGCATGAAACACCACTCCGCAGCCTGCCCCAATGCCGGCAAACCGGCTTCGGGATGATCTTCTGGAATGTCACCTAGCAAGGTAACGGCCTTGGACAGGTCACCTTGCTGCGCAGCTAAACGTGCACTCAAAAACAACACTCGCACATCGTCGGGTCGCATCACCAGCAACTTGGTCAACACGCTGGACGCCTCGTCAAGCTTTCCCAAATCAATCAATTGACTTGCAGCATCAATAGACAAACCATTCGTTGTTTCATCCTTGCCACCGCCATGCCCCATGACTGATTCAGGACCGGACACGCTTGACTGCTGTGCATTATCCGCGATCGACTGCGAGACCGTAGCCTCACTTACCGAACCCGAACTCAGTTCACTGCGACCCGAATTCCCTGAACCATCGCGTTGACACCCGGCCACCAATAGCAAGCACCCCATCAAGCACAGGACGGAACCCTTGCTCGCTTTGGTACTCTGCCTGCAAATGAACTTGGTGGCGACTGCACTTCGTTGCCCCTGCGTTTTGAAAGGATCGATCAACATTTCTTTCGACCTTCGGAACGATTGAGTTCTCATGCGGAACCAGCACCACGTTGCGTTGGGGATCAGTGGCAAGCCTGCATTCCCCCGGTAATGACAGGGCAGAGGCTTGTGCGACGATTTCAATCAACTGGCAGCACGACTCGTTATCACAAGTCGCTAATCGGATGACTTTCTGGCGATTGGATCAAGGACCTCCGCCCCCAAACCACAAAGCACAAAGTCTGGATTGATCCTGTGCTGTCCAGATTTTACAAGTTGCTCACGCTGTCGTCCAATCGCTTCAAAGGTGGTCTGAGCTTGAGCTTCAGTAATGGCTGCGGCTTCAACGGCGTGGACAAGGCCGATCGTCTGCCAACCAAACGCTTCCATCGGTCGGTTCAGTTTCATCAAAGACTGCGCCAACTGCTGAATCAATTCCAGATCCTTGGCTTGATCACCTATAAGTTTGGATCCGAGGCTACGGGTCTCTTCAACCAATACCGCTCTTGCTGCGACGGCCTTGGCAATTTCGGTTTCGCCACTTCTTTCCAAAGCACGACTTAGCATTCGATAAGCATCAACATCCGTCTGGTCCAACAACAGCGTTTGGCTAAAGCATGCCACCGCGACCTTAAACTCAGCCTCGTTTAGAGCAAGACACCCTTTGGCGTACCATCCGTCGGCACCCGCTTTTGTCATTTCCAGCTTTGCAATCCATTTACGGACATCGTCGAATTTTTGTTGTTCCGCTAACAGTCGAACTAACAGGGCTTGTTCGGCAGCAGAATTGTCGTCACCCGCGGCAACAATCACCTTCACAACCTGATCAGAGTTTCCGTCAGCCAGTTCCTGGCGACACATCGCCAAATTGTCCAGCGGGTCAAATCGAGTCACTCCATCGTCGCCTGGAAATGCCTGCGTACGAATCAAGAGAGACCGCAATTCCTCATGGTCCAAGTCTCCAAATTGCGATAGGAAATCGAAGTGCAAGGCAGCCTCGGTGCGACGCCCCGTCTGCAACAACAATTGCCCCAGGCGATGGTGCACCATCAAAGCATCAGGAACTTCCTGCAAAACGCTCCGAAACTGCGACTCGGCTTCGTCGTATCTTCCTGATTCAACCATCCATTCGGCGGTTTGCCCCAAGGCCGGTAATCGGGTTTTGGGTTCGCGTTGGGAAAGGTCCTGCAACAATTGAATCGCCTCAGCGTATCGATGGCGGTCACCGAGAACCATTGCAAATAAGAATACAACTTGCGGGTTTTCTGGCTCGATGCGCATTGCCTGCCTCGCGCACTCAAACGCCAAATTCTCCTGTCCCGCGCCAAGAGCCTGCAGTGCTGCCTCGCGCAGTTGATCAACCGATCGTTCATCCCTGCTGGGGACGGTCGCTTGCGCCCCAAGCTTTGATGTGGTGCCCGCGCCCGCTGCTTTATCTCTCGGCTTTTCCCCCGGTTCGCCGCCCCATTCGTTCTGAGTGGCTGTCGCGTCCTCGCCAAGACCACCTGAGTTGGGTTGTGACCGCTGTCTCGCGATCTGATCTGGCGCGCTCTGATCTGGCAGCCATTCCTCTTCTTGCGTTGCGCAGCCGACGAGCATCGCCAAGCAGGCTGCTGAGACAAAGAGCACGTGCGCAGACCGCAACCGCAACCGCTCGTGCTGTTGACTCCTGCCTGCCGTGCTAGAGGTCTGCTGGATCATTGTCATTCTGTCTTTCTGAATTGCCTCTCAGGACACCGGCGGCCCTACGGTGGTACGTCACAGCACCGCGTCTGTTTCGTCAATCTGTCACCATTTCCATGGATTATTTCTAACTTTGAGAAATTCGAGTGACTGATCCTCAGCAAGGCAATTACTGTCAATTCCTCAACACTGGACCACCGAGTTCAGACTTCCGCATGTTTTTGCGCGAGTCGCTTCCGTACGCTTCGTATCCTGGCAAGCAAAGATTTTCGTTGCCGCAAGGCTGGTTTTCCGGATTTATCATTAACGGAATCCCAATCATGGTTGGCATACCAAGGTACCATGGAGTACATCAGTAGAACTACGCCGTGCTGGAGAAACCGTTGGGAGAACTCGAGGAGTTCTTGGTCAGGTCTCTTCTTTTGTCGTTCTGCGGGAAAAGCACAGCGGACTGCTCGTAAACCGGCGGTCACATTCAAGCGTGGTAATGACTAGCCGTCATTGACTTCCAATAACGTTTCGCGCCCTTCGCCGTAATAACACCAGTTTATCTCGATTGCCCATCCCGGAGAATAAGGCTTGAGCATCACCCGAATGATATGGATTGCGATTGTTGCCTTTCTAACCGTAGGGACATTCTATCTATCGGTGAGGCAGCAAGTCGGTGGAATGGCGTTGGCGGACGAACCGACTCAAGTGATCGGCAAACCAGCGTCCCCAGCGGTTTCCCAGTCAGGTTCAAACACGGCTCAGGACGGCACCAACGCTCCCACCTACGTCGGGCGAGAGCAGTGTGCCGAATGTCATCGGGACAACTTTGCACAGCATGCGGCACACGGCCATGCGTCAACATTCAACGAAGTCGCCAAAACGAATCTGCCCGACATTTTCGACCAGCAGACATTCGACGGGGGCGAGAATTATGGTGTCTACCAATATTCCAAGGACAGCTCAGGAAATCTGACCGTCTCTTTACCCGACGTGAAAAGCCCTTCAGAAATTCCTTTGCAGTACGTTCTGGGATCAGGTCACAATGCTCGCACGATGCTGACCCTGAATCGTGCTGCTGACGGCGTGACGGAAGGTATTGAACATCGCGTGAGTTGCTATCCCGACCAACGCCTCGGGATGACCGTTGGACACGGTGGCAAGAACCCCGCACGCGACCTTGAAAAATTTGGTGACATCACGCGAGGCGAACTCACCCAGCGTTGCGTCTACTGTCACACCACCACGGGAATCCTCACCGAAGGACGGATCGAGCGTCTCGTCTCCAACGTCAATTGCGAGAAATGCCATGGCCCGGGGAGTGAACATGTCCGACAGGCCCGAGCATCCAAAAATCCACCTCCCTTCTCGGTGGGCGCTGCTGACTGGGACGTGGAATCAGAAATCCAACTCTGTGGTGACTGCCACCGTTTACCACGAAGCATCACCAAACAGGAACTACGTGATTACCCGGACACGCTGGCGCGATTTCAGCCAGTCGGAATGCTCCGTAGCAAGTGCTACCTTGCATCCGATCGGCAAATGAAGTGCAGCACCTGCCACGACCCACATCAGTCGGTCCACGGGATCAGCCAAGCGGACCATGAGCAGAACTGCATTCAATGCCATGATACTGACGATAGTTCACACACCATCTGCCCAGTGTCAGCTGAAGCCAACTGTATCAAGTGCCACATGCCCAAGGTGCCGCAAGACCAAGGCATCGAATTCCATGATCATTGGATTCGCATTCACAAAGATTAGTTACCAAGCTTTGTGGGTGATGGAACCGAAGCAAGCGTGAAGAGGTCACTCGCGTTTCTCAGAGGCAAGGCAAAAGGTCACGTCTTGCTCTACCAACCCCAGCACTTCATCCGCAGGATGAGTACGGCTCGCTCAGAGGCATAAAAAAACCTCGCCCGTGATGCACGAGCGAGGTATCTGATTCAACAATTGAAGCTCAAAACTACTGGTTCAGCTGCTCTTCAACGGTTTCTTTGCCAGCTCTCGTGCCAAGAGCTCCCCAAAGTCCGTAGGGGCTTGTTGAACCGGGTGCACGTGGTCCAGTTTGCCCAAGCCGAACACCGCCAGCGCGGCGATCACCGGCCTCAACAGAGTCAGTCATGAAGACAACTGCTCCATCGCCCATCAGGATATGAGCACCACCTTGGTGATTGCTACTTGGTGGGCAGGTACCTGGACCGTCGACCCACTGACCAACACAAACTTCTTTGTTGGGTGGTAAAACGGTGTACATCTGCGTCACAATCGCTCGAAAGTTAGCCCAGTTTCCACCGCGGCAATCACGACTGCTGTTCTGCACCAACGCCTGTGGTGGCGTGCAATTTGGTGAGCCAGCAGCACACCAATAGGTTGGACGCTCTGGGTCAATCTCACCCGCGTCAAGGCAGAACGATGGATTGTTATTCACATCATTGCTACCACGTCGTCGCCATGAAATCGAAGATCGGATATCGCGATCACCAAGGTCGGTCTTGATCTCACCCATCGCGATGGTGTTAGACAATCCGTCAAGCGTATCGCGAAACTTTGACTCTTTACGCGGATAGAACATTCCCCGGTTGACCGAGTTGGCAGCACTGTGCCCCCAATTACTACCGGGGGTGAGGTTTCCACGCTTGTAATTGTTGGCCCAAGGACTTGGTGAGTCGCCCATGCAAGTGGCGTAATTTGTACGTCCCAATGAAGGTGGTCCAGTTCCCGGATCGCTTGGACAACGCAGAGTCGGGATCTCAGTAGCCCAAGGAATATAACCTGGATTGACGGAGAAGTTCCGAGGACTTGGTCCCATCGCTGGCCACTGACCAGGTAGACCGGTGTTTCCCGGAGGCGCCGCGCCGGTCACTGTCTCAGCCATGGGATTCGAAATCTTTTCCCACAGAGCCTGCTGCTCCATGAATGGCGTCAAACCAACAAATGCACTCAGACACTGCTTGCTCGCATCGTTACCACGCTGCCACCAGTTAGGGGAGTTCAGGCCAATGCCAGTTCCAGACCCCTGAGTCGGTAACTGCTTGTAAGCAGAGTGGTAATTGTGGATTGCTAATCCAATCTGCTTGAAGTTATTGCTGCAACTCATGCGGCGAGCCGCTTCACGTGCAGCCTGTACTGCGGGCAGGAGCAAGCCTACCAACACGCCAATGATGGCAATCACCACCAGCAGTTCAACGAGCGTAAAACCCCGTTGATGTTTACTCGAACGATTCATTCAACACCTCGGCAAAAGAACAAAAGTTATAAATCCCTAGTCAACGCAGACGGTCCGACGCTAAACGTGCAACAACCGCAGACGCAAGCTTACCAGTTAATTATGCACAAAAGCAGGCCGCTATTGGGATCGCAATAACGAGAATTAGCCAAATTCCCTCGAAGAAAGCTTGCCCCCCCCAAAAAAAAGGGCGAAACGCCATATATTTCGCTCTGTTGGCTACGGCAGCACTGAATGCCAACATTGATCTCGAGCGATTTCGTTGCTCGTCGTTTTGTGCCTCAACGTGGTCAACCGCCCAAGGCGAAGGATCGAAATCGCCTGCCTCTTGAAAGATATCCATCGCAGGCAACTATGCCTGCAGCAGTCTGCACACTTTCGTCGCTGCTATTGTCACCATGCGTGCAGCGTCAGGAAGGGTCTTCCGCCGATCTCGTGATGATCGCTGGCATAACTGGAGCCGTGGTTCCTGCCCAAAATTCGCAGGCAAACAAAAGAGTGCGAGATGCTCCAGGCATTTCCAATCCAAAGCAAACCACTCGCCTAGGTTGGCGAATTGAGCCCCGTGAAAGGCTCAATTGACGCCTTGCTTGATGAAACCTGTGTCACCCAACCTTGGGTGCCCCGGACTCAACCGCCCTGCTGATTCATGGACTCTTCCATAGCCTTGTTGTATTCATCGTCATCGATTCCATCCATTGCTGCATCATCTTCAACGGCCGCTGGTGGCTCGATGACTTTGGTCTCTCCGCTACCTCCACAACCGGCGAAGGACAGGGCACAGAAAGACAAGCACATCAACAAGTATGCGGTAATTTTCATTGTTAGAACACCTTTAAATATTTTCAGACCGGATTGGGGATGACCCAAGAGGTCACCTGAGAGTGTGCACCCTCAACCCATGAAAATAGCAGATGATGGCTGGGTACTTCAACCAAGGTAGCAAAAACGTCTCCTGCTCATTTTGCGGCATGAACTGGGGCCTGCCCTTCCATCCGGCACCAGATATCCGGACATCCCTCGGTAATGACATAACGCTTGCCAGGCACAACCCCCTTGAATTTCTGCTTTACCCCCGATGGCCAATGTACTTCCACCGTACCCACTTCCTTAGCACTGCCAATGCCGAAATCAAGCACGGATTCATCGGAAGATAAGTAGCCATCACCCGCAACGACCCAATCGGTAAAGAGCTGCCCCTGGCAGTCCAGGACCACGCGACACCCCGTTGCATCCCGTTCCGTCTTTGTACCAATCAACTCAATCTGCAACCCTGCGTTGAGCTTCTCGGTACGGTTTTCCAATAACGCGATGGGGGCATCGAGATGTCCCACAACAAGGTCCAGATCCAGATCACTATCAAAATCGACGGTGGCCATCGAGCGACCAACGAATTGTTGGCCGAAATAACCAGAGAGATTTTCTGCAGCTCGAAA
The DNA here is from genome assembly GCA_051010795.1 of Rubripirellula sp. Classification (GTDB taxonomy): domain Bacteria; phylum Planctomycetota; class Planctomycetia; order Pirellulales; family Pirellulaceae; genus Rubripirellula. The sequence continues at coordinate 7,995 of JBPCVE010000269.1, read as the reverse complement.
TTGCGCACCTTCATTTATCAGTACTTGCGGACACATCTGAAAATCCATGCCGTCAGAACGCTGATCGAACACATGACCATTGGTGACAACAAAGTCGGGCCACCCATTCCGATCAAGATCGATCTTCTTGATTCCGAAGCCCGTGTACGGTTCACACAGCGGCTTCAAGCGAAAACGCGTTGCGTAATCGCTGAAAAGACCACCTTCTCCCTGAAGGAATAGATTATTGGACTCATTTAAAAAGTTCGTGATGTGCAGATCAAACCGCCCATCTCGATTGAAGTCGCCCGAAGCGATTCCCATGCAGGAATTGCTGAACCCACGAAATCCATATCCCAGACCAGCCAGATCCGCGACATTTGAAACCTGACCACTGGCGAACTTCATCAGTAAGTGATTGGGGCGAGCGTCATTCGCGACAAACACATCGTTGGCTCCATCACCATCAATGTCAGTCACCACCAACCCTAAAGCAGTGCCTGGCTGAATGGACTGTCGATCAAGAATCTGCAAATCCATCCTGCCATCACCCCGATTGAGGTACCAACGATCAGCTTCAGCGTAGAAATCATTGGGATTGGGGGGTAATTCGTCGCCAGCAGCATTCCGATCGGGCAAACGAAAGCCATCCTGCATCTCAACGTAAACACACTCGAACAGCTCCGGCATGCCATCACCAGTTAAATCAGCTATCGCAACGGAACTTGTGAATTGCGGCGATATCACCCCGAGGCTCGACGTCGCATCGCGATAAGTACCATCACCGTTGTTGATCAAAAGTCGATTGTGACCGAGGCATCCAACATACAGATCCGGAAAGCCATCCTGATTAACATCACCACCAGCAATCCCTGACGAATAGCCAAAATCGACAGTTCCGCTTGAATCAGTCACATCGAGAAAACGCTGTCCAAGATTGCGAAACATCTGGTTTGACTTGGCTCCCTGCCCTTCGGGTGGGTCTCCCGAACCTTGGGCGCAGTAAATATCAGGTTTTCCATCCAAATCGAAATCGCAAATCGCTATCCCACCCCCCATCATTTCGTGCATGGGAAGAGATGCAAGATTTCTGTTCTGGTTTGGGTACCACTGAAACAACAGGGCAGCTTCATTTGCAACATTCACAAACGTTGGATCCGGTGAACGCATGCCAGCAATGGCACCAGAATCAATGGCCGTTTGCCCCGGCCCCAAACCACCGTTTGGCAATTGCTTCAACACTTCCTGTCGCGGATATGCATCACGATTCATCTCCATCATCGCATACTCGCTGCTCATACCCACGACCATGGGATCCTGCCGAAGCTTCGACAACTGCTGTAGCAAAGCCGACCGTTTAGCCTCATTCCCCGGTGCTAAATCAATTAATGCCCAGCCAATCGCTTCAAAAGGGCGAGCGATGCTAATCAACTGCGCCGGTAAATCGGCAGTCAAATCAGGCTGTGGTTGCGTCCAGGACAACTGCCTTACGAGGTTTTTAAGCGTCGCAACTCGAATCGCATGCTCACGCATCAGGCCAGCTGATTCTTCATGTTGCAACGCTGCCAGAACACGAGCAAGTCGGTGGCAAGCATCATCGTCAGTGGGGTCAAGATAAACCCCTTCCAACAAGGCACCGGCCGATACCTTGAGCTGCTGCTGATCAAAAAAGTAAATTCCCAGTGCAATCCAGTAGTCACTGTACTGACGAGACTTTGGGTCACAGTCGCGGCACCAGTCCACAAAGTCATCCGTCTGCTGCAATTCAGCAAGCAAACGACCTCGCAAAGCACTAGCGGCATGAATTGTGGCGTTTTTTTCCGCACTGCTTCCATCACCACCGAGTGCCTCCAACGCACGTCCGAACTCTTCCTGCGAGAAGAACCATCGAGCTAATCCCAAACCGGGATAAAAATGCTGGCTTGGTGAATCATCACCCAACGCAAGAGGAAACGCATCCCCACGACGCAACAGAGAAATCAAAATTTCGCGGCTAAAGTAACCAGACCGACACAATTGGTCTGCAATATCGGATGCCTGCTGGCGTCGTCCAAGTCGATTCAATAATGCCCATAACTGACGGGCGTAGGAAATCTTGAGTTCGGGTGGCAGACTTGATTGCGTCAAACTTACCTGCAAACGCAGTGTTGCCTGCTCGTATTGCCCCGCACCCAAGTACCACTTGACCAACAACTCTGTCGACTCGACGGACAATTCCGAATCGAGTGGAATACTTGCAACCAGACCGATAGCGGTCATCACATCGGCGTCATCGGCAGCAATCTTGCCGGCAAGCAACAGCGCAAGGGGATCCTCTGGTGTGCGAAGCAGTTGTTCATTTACCAACTTCGAGGCAACCGCGAGATCTCCCTGCTGCCAGAAGGCCTCCGCACTCTTCAACAGCTGACCGTCGTCGCTTTGAATCGCTTCGGAATCATCGGGCATTGTCGTGGACAACGTTTGTGTAGCAGTACTGGCATCCGTTGCATTGTCACGAGACTCGCAGCCCACCGTGAAGCAGACTGTTACCAAACAGAAGCTGAGCGACAGACCATGGACCAAGGCAAAGCAATACCCGTTTCGTGATCCATGGTGCTGCATCGACTCAAAACTTCCGATTGATCGTGAAAGTACTGGCGAAAAACCTCGGGCAGGCCGTCAGCTCCCGATATCAATCGCGACAGGGATAATCTCTTCCTTGATCCCGAGGAAGCTCAAAACATCCCGGCCATCAATACCGACAATTCGTAATTCCCACACCAGCCTATTCGCCAAGCCAAACAAGGATTCTATTCCACGTTGCCGTGGAACCCAGCCCTGATGATATCAAGACTTTGCGATCGAGCAAACAAGCTGTTGATCTCGCAACATGCAAAGCGAACACCAAGTTGGTACTTGGTAACGTTCAGTGCCCAAGAGGTGAGGATGCACATCGATCACGCAAAAACCCCAATGCATCATGTGCCTCGGATCTCAGATTACGTGATGGATCGTCCATCGTGCGTGCCCGTCATTGCCTGGCCCCGCCCAAGCCAATAGCTGTTGGTAATTCAGTGCAGGCAATTCAATCATGGCATCCACGAGCCCGTACTCAACATTGTGAATATAAACGGAGGAGAGACAGGCAGCAGCCAAACTTGAGAACATCAGAATATCCTGATCATTCCCGGTTCCTCCACCGTCAATTTCATAGTCCGGCTGCAGGCCACACACTTCAGCAAAAAACAGATCGTTTCCAAGGCCACCGTCCATGAAGTCACGTCCACTTCCCCCTGTCAGGCTGTCATGGCCATCACCTCCAGTCAAAACATCATCGCCACCATCACCATTGATCATGTCATTGCCGGACCCACCGCCAATGGTGTCCATCCCATTTCCCCCTCTTAAAAGATCATCTCCATCATCGCCCTCGATAATATCATCGCCTCCTGATCCCCAAATCTCGTCATCACCGCCACCTCCGTACAAAACGTCATCGCCACCGGAACTACGAATAATATCGTCACCCATTTCGCCAAAGATGAGGTCGCGCACTTTACTCCCTGAGATGACATGATCATTACCGCGTCCCAGATACATCTCGGTAGGAACCGACGTGCCGCCCGCACCCACAACGTCATCACAATCGCCAGTATCGAGAACGACCAAGTGAGCCACTTCACTGAGCTGCACTTTGTTTGGCGACAATTCAGTGAAGAACCTTTCATGCCCCGGCGCGATTTGAATGCCTGCAAGATCCTCAATGGAGAGGTTATCTGCTGGACCGTTGACCGTGATCAGATTGATTTCGCCAGCACGTTCCTCTTCCAGCATGACCGCCCCAGTACCCTCATCAAACGATACGGATGCAAAGACAACACGCTCATCAAGCGACTGAACCTTGGGAACATAACGCGTTTTCCGCCGTTCTTGCGAACGACTTCTGGAGTCACGTGCGTTTACTGACTTGCCGCGAAAACTATTTTTCAACATAGCATTCATCCTGTATCGGGATTTCGAATCGTACAAAGGTTCACGACAGGTACCGCCCAATCAAACCAACCTTTCAGTAAATTTTTCTTGTGGTTCACAATTCAAAAACAATTTTCCCAAAAAGTGGAATACGTTAGTCCTCCGTGAACTGGGCGTGCGTTACATGAAGGAGCAATGGATCTCGCAATCCTCGGAGAGAAAAAGTGACCCCACGGCTTATCTTCGCAACGATCATCCTGGCTTGTTCCGCAAACCATCAATCAGCCGATGCTTCGAAAGCAGAACCGATAGCGAAATCGAGCGTGGAACTCATTTCGCTGATTGAACATGCCTCTGGCACGAGCCCCGACTTGGCCTATCGAGTCAATATGCACCTGCGACGTGAGTTCACGACAACAGACCAGCCAGAGTTGCGTGATGCACTGCTGGGATGGGTGCAACGCAGTTCTGGCATGACACTTACCCTTACCCTCGATTGTTGGAATCTAGTCCGCGTCAGGACCAAATCTTCTCTCACAAAAGCGGACGTCGAAATGCTGGTGGGAATGCTGAGAAATTCCAGCTACGCTTCAAAAGCGGCACACAAGTGGGCGAACGAGACTGGAAAAACCTGGCCATGCCGTTTACGGTTGAATTCGCCAAGCAGTATTCTGCAAGCGGTGGAGCCAAGGTATTTCGATCGCCTGATCAATGAGATCTCAAGTCCTGAGCCCAACGCACGTGCAACGTTCATACGAATTTTGGCAAGCATCCGTCAGGGAGAACTGTCAATCGACCAGGAGATTCAGCTTTACAAACCCTTCCAGGACCCAGTGCCCGAAGTTCGGCAGGCGGTGGCTTTCAGCCTCGGTGCGCTGAAACAGGTTCCTGAACGAAAGCTGAAAGACATCTACATGTCGCTGCTTAATGACCCCAACCCACGCGTTTGCTCCACAGCTGTCAATTCGATTTTCCAACATCCAAGGATTTTCAATGCGAGTGATGCAGGCCAGATCATGAATCTAGCTACGCGGCTTGAAGGCAGTGAGTTGGGCACCCTCATGTATGCACTTGGTTCCCTCACATCAACTGAGTCGCCAACCGTATGCGACGAACTGATCAAAACTGGTATCCAACTATTTGACGAGGGTAGCGTTCCAGATAAACGGCGAATCAACGAACTGCTGGGAAAGGCTGCAAGATTCGCGACGCAGGAACAAGTTAATCGAGTGGCCGCGCGGCTGTGTCTTGAATACCAGTCACCTGCCACCGACCAGCTACCCAATACGAGTGCTCTGATCATGATGTCAGGACACCGTTTTTCAACGGAGCATCAAATACATCTCGTTCAACGTTCACTGCAGGTCCTGCGAGTCAAGGAGATCACGAACCAGTACTTTCGCAGGCGAATAGGTGATGCCACCAGTCTGCTGATCAACTGCCTCGCACCACACCAACAACAAGAATTTGCAAATGAACTGGTTCAAATGCTTGAACACCCCGCAACGACCGAAGTCTCTTTACATGTACTGAAGAAACTAGGAAACGCCGCACACACGTCAGTTCCCGCCATCACGTTGCTTTCCCAACACCATCAGGACGAACTGAGGATCACAGCAACGGCCACTTTGTGGACGCTTACACAGGATTCAGACACTTGCATACCAATCCTTCTTGCCGGACTGCAATCGACGTCCTCCAACGCCACAAAAACAGCCAGCGATGCGTTGATTGAAACCCGTGAAAAACTCACACACTTCAAGCCGCAAGTGACAGAAGTACTTCACGACAATAGCGAGAAGACAACGCTATCAATGCTGCGGATCATTGAGATGATTGGCGTCGACGCAAAGCCACTTGCCGATGCAGTCGAACCACTGACCAAAGCCGAATCAAGAAAAACAAAGTACTACGCAACGCGCACTCTGAACGCAATCGCTGGTTGACTTTGACACATTGACTTTTGTGGGCGCTGGACCGACCAAAAGTACGAACCTTGCTGTAATGATGTGTGTTCGCGTTCACGATTCACCGTGAACGCGACGTTCCAGCCGCATTCAGATCCCAGTCGCATTCAGCAACACCATCCGTTGCTCTCAACGACTACATATTGATCTCGTAACCTTTACGATTTTCACGAGACAAGAAGGAATTCGCCTGCTTATCACCAATCACTTCACGTTTATCGGGATCCCAATTCAGTGGCCTTCCCAGCCGCATCGCAATGTTCGAGAGATGGCAAATTTCGAGCATTTGGTTGTGTGACCAAACATCCGATATTGGTTGCTGGCCCGCATTGATTGCCTCAATGAAGTTGAGCGTGTGATTCTCGGGCACAGGGCCCCCATAAACCTCTTCGACTGCACCGCCTGAAAGCGGGTTACTCGCAAGATCCTCAACGGGCTTACCCACAATTTTTCCCCGATTTACAAAAAACCGTCCCTTCGTGCCCTCAAACAAGATTCCGTTATCACCTTCATTGGTAATCAATAGCTCGACGCCATTGTCCATCTCCGCCTTGATGTTGTATTTAATCGCGATGTCGTATTTATTATCAACAAGCGGGTACCCATTCTTGTCATATTCGACATCAAATTCGTAATTCAACGGCGTGACTTTGCGAGCCCGAGCTTGATCCGACGCCTTCGACTGGCTGCCAGTCTTCTGCGCGGAAATTGCCCAGCGTGCAATGTCAACATGATGGGCGCCCCAGTCGGTCAATTTACCGCCGGAATACGCATGCCAGTTTCGGAAGGCATAATGGCAATTGCTATAGAGAGGCACGCCACCACCGTAACCTTTGCGAATTTCAGGTAGAGCACGATAAGCAACCTTGGGTGCAGGGCCAAGCCACGTGTCCCAATCCAATTCCGCCGGGACAGGTGCTTCGGGGATCACCGGTGAAGGGCCAAAACCACCAATACCACAGGTCACTTTCTTGACGTTTCCAATGCGTCCTGCTCTGACCAATGCAATCGCCTGCAGAAATCGCTGCCCCGATTCGGTTCGTTGCATGGTCCCCACTTGAAACGTACGCCCCGTTTTCTTTACGACTTGCTCGATCAATTTGCCTTCAGCAATCGTCAACGTAAGCGGCTTTTCACAGTAGACATCTTTGCCAGCCAGCATCGCCTCGATGGCAATCTTGGTGTGCCAGTGATCGGGAGCCGCGATCATGACTGCATCAATGTCTTTGCGGTCCAATACTCGTCGGTAATCACCATAGGAGTCAGGTTTCTTGCCCTGACGTTTTTCCAACTTCTCAACGTTGGTGCCTAAAACCTTCGAATCCACATCAGCTAACGCAGCGAAATCTGCAAACTTGGTGGACTTGTTGGTAATCGTCACACCCTGATTGCGCAGACCAATGGTGGCAAAAACTGGGCGTTCGTTAGGCGACTGAAAACCAAGTGCGCGCTCAGTTGACAAGAATCCACCCGATGCCAACCCAGTCGCAAGAGTACCTTGAACAAATCCTCGACGCGTCAGAGTCCGTTTAGGTTGCATATGATAAAATCCTAGTTAGATAGTTGGATCGGAAGGAGTGTAGGAGGGTCAGCCCATGATTCGAGTGCTGCCTTGACGGTAGCCGCCCGTCAGCCTCGACCAACCTGTGGCCTAACGCTCAGCATAATCTGACTCATCACGTCTGTACCAGCCACGTCAGAATTCTCGACAAGAGTCCAACCCAAAACTGCTGAAAAAAGGGGAAAACGGCTTCTGTCCTCAGCTGCAGTCCAGATCGTGGGGCAAAACCGCCTGCAGAACTTCAACCTGCCATTCGAACAGCACCCGAAGTGTGTTTTTCCGCATAAACTTCGCAGCCACAACTTCGACACATCCATTTTGCGTACCCCTCTTCGTGAGCATGCGTTCCTGTCACTTTGCGACGACCACCAACCACGCATCTGCCAGTAATCAATTGCTCGCGTTCGTGTAGTGAAAAGTAATCACGGACCAGATCTTTATAGAGAATCGCGGCGAGCGTTCGTTTTCCACATTTGGGGCAGCACCGTGGCTTTCGCTGCCGCGTGTAGGGTCGATAAGGAACTTCTGCCATCTGCT
>JBPCVE010000268.1:0-2988 GCA_051010795.1 Rubripirellula sp. | reverse complement strand
CGCCTTAGCGATTTGAGCGGGAACATACTGCACATACGGGTCATCGGCGGGGCACCCAAGACACAGCATGGCCGATGGTGCCATGTGCGTATGTGTGGCACTGATCAAAATCCGATCGTTCGGTATCACTGTATCCTTCGACACCAGATCTTTGACTTTGTCGCACAGCGAAGTCGGCAACATGCAGGAATCAACAATCACAAGTGCAATCGTTTCTGAACCATCACCAATCACGAGAGCTCGTGCGTGCAACGGATCAACCACACGATTCGACTTCGCCTGCAGAAATCCACCGTTTTGAAATGCAGGAAAAGTTTGCGGCGAGATGTCGACAGCAGCAGCGCCTGCACGCAGTACCACGTCATCAGCCCCGTGCAACGTGGCCCCACTCAAGAACATCATGAGACAGCAGGCAGCGTTCAAAAAAAATCGCATTTGAATTCCCACACCTAGCATCTGGTTTTCACTCACAAAATCGTCCGTGTCCAAACGAATCAAATCGACTTGCCTTTTATCAACACTTGGCCACACCTGAAAGCATACCGAACCCACCGAGGACACGTCTCGCTGAAACGCCACGAAGCAAAACAACCCCTTCAAAAAAAGGGGACCCAAGATCCAAATTCATTCTCCTGACTGCGACGACAGTGAACTCGTTTCATCACGGTCTGGTTGGTGCAACGAGAGATCGCTTCGATGGAACACTTTGGCAAGCTAGAGGACCATCCACCTGTTCTGAGAAAGCATCATCTTGGATTTTGGTTTCGCGTCCCTGAGACGCATTTCCCCAAGCAATCCATGCACGATGAAACGCCGCGTGAGAGGAACCTGCACCATCAGCTGCCAAACCGAGCCAGCTTGAGCACGAATTTCGTTGCTAGCTTTTTGCGCAGAGGGTTAGATCAGACGCTCAACTCGGAAACTCAGGCAATAACAAAGCACGTTTGTTGAAACGGCGAGTTTCTTCTTGACACTTGAGCCGAAAGGTATACCCTTGTTCACCCTTCGTGATTTATGGCGAAGGGATAGCTAGTCAGTGTTTGACTGGCATCACTTTCATCACACTCTTGGGGCAAAAGAGTTATGAGTAATGCATGGGGTCGCAATGTTTTGGTTCTCGCTTTCACCGCTGCCTGCGTCATCGCAGTGGCGCAGGAACAGACACAGGAGAAGTCGCTGGAGTCAAAGGGGAATTCTGCGCGTAAGGTTACCTCAGACAGCCGTGAAACGGTGAAGGGCAGACTGCCTCGGTACTTTGCCTCACTGGTCAACAGCGAGCAACGAATCGAGATTTACCTGATTCAAGCGAAATTCCGCGATCAGATTTCTGAACTCAAACAGCAATTGGAGAAGCTTGAATCAAAACAAATGCAGGACATCGAAGCGGTGCTGACCACAGGCCAGCGTGAAAAGCTGTTCGATTTCCGCAACAGTTCTCGTAAGAAGCGAAGCAAAGCCCCCACCGCGGGGGAGCGTCGAGATCCCACCGAGGCGAGTAACGATTCGCTGAATCAAACCTCCCGCATTTCCAACAAATAATGCTTGTTGCGAATACTGAATGAGACGATACGATCCGAGCAAGCGGTGCGCGGCCCCAGTCGCGACACCGCTTGTTCTTCTTTAGCAGACCCTAGTATGGCTGCAATTCATTGCCACATTCTTTCACCGGGTGCTCAACGCAACTCTTCGGCTGCAACATGTGGTGGCAGCAACATGGGGCCACACACAATCTGATTTTCATCAACCAAAGAAAGCAATTACATGATCTAATGGACGAGATGTGCGAGCTCTATGTAGCGCCGCGTTCTGTCCCAAACTGTGGATCCTGAAAATCCAACTTCAACTTTTCCGCTATGCATCACAAGTACCAAATCGCTCTGCTGTTTTTCACCGTCGCCAGCCTGTTGATTCAGACGCCTGCAAGTTCAGCCGACGAGACTGATTCCGCGTCCCCCCAACCGACCTCGTCTCCCAAAATCCAAGTGACAACCACAGACCTCCCTGAACTACCACTTGAACTCACAAGTTTTGGTGGTGCCGTCGCGAACGGAACTTTATTCATCTACGGCGGACACTCCGGAACCGCCCATTCGTACTCCACGGCAGAGCAGTCGGATGAATTTTGGTCGCTGGATCTGAATGCGCCTCAAAAGTGGAAACAGTTACCCTCAGGTCCTCGTCTGCAAGGCTTGGTCATGCTGCCCTACAAGAACTCGGTGGTACGCGTGGGTGGCTTTACTGCTCTCAATGCTGAAGGGGAAGAACACGACCTGCACTCCCAGAAAGGAGTCAGCCGATTTGATATGGCTAAGAACCGCTGGGTCGATCTTGCTCCATTGCCGGAACCTCGTTCGTCTTTGAGCGCCGCGATTGCTGGCGATCGAATTTTTGTCATCGGAGGTTGGGCACTCAATGGTGAAGAAACTGAGTGGCACGGCACAGCATGGAAATTGGATCTTGCAGACCCAAAGGCAGTCTGGCAGCCGCTTGCCAAGCCACCGTTCAAAAGACGTGCTTTGTTTGCGACAACCCACGATGGAAAAATCCATGTGATCGGCGGCATGAATTCTGATGGTGGCCCAACCACTCGAACTGATGTTTACGATCCCAAATCAGATCGTTGGTCAGAAGGCCCCAAGCTGCAAGGCAAACCACTCACAGGATTCGGCTCAGCCGCTCATTCCCTCGGTGGACGCCTCTACGTCAGCACCATCGATGGAAATGTGCAAAGACTCAATCAGGCCGAGAAGAAATGGGAGGTGGTTTCGGAATACGACCCCGCACGATTCTTTCACGTGATGGTACCGTGGACTGAAACAAAGATGTTACTGGTCGGTGGCGCCAACATGTCTGTCGGTAAGTTCACAGATCTGGACTCAGTAGAGATTGTCAACGAGTAGCCCTGCCTCGCTGATGATAGTCGCCGCAAAGCTCACAGCGTTCACCGCCCAGTGAGCTTTCAGTCACCACCCCGACTCATTTCCAGCA
>JBPCVE010000267.1:0-27931 GCA_051010795.1 Rubripirellula sp. | reverse complement strand
AGACAGGTGCAAGCGGAACAACGGCTAAACGTTATCTTCTTTCTTGTGGACGATCTTGGACAGCGAGACGTTGCGTGCTATGGGAGTCAGTTCTATGAGACGCCTTTCATTGATGCGCTTGCGAAAGAAGGCATTCTGTTTGAGAACGCATACTCGACATGTCATGTATGCTCGCCAAGTCGGGCTAGCATTTTGACGGGGAAATACCCAGCACGTACGAACTTGACCGAATGGCTAGGAGGACGTCCTGAGAGAGACTACGAAAAATTGCACCATGGTGAAAAGCTGACGGCGTTGCCCGATGAAGAACAAACTCTGGCTGAGACATTGCGTGAGCATGGTTACGCCACCGCGAACTACGGTAAGGCTCACCTTAGCAAAGACCCCAAAACCTACGGATTCGATGAGGCCATCACAGGTTGGGTACGATCCTATTATCATCCGTTCTCACCCACCTATGAAACAACGCTGGCTTCCAAGCCGGGTGATTATTACACGGACAAGTTGACAGATGCAGCGATTGATTTCATTGAGCGAAATCAAGACAAACCATTCTTTGTGCATTTGGAGCACTTTTCTGTTCACGATCCCATTCAGGGCCGCAAGGATCTGGTCCAGAAGTACCAAAAAAAGCTGGCGACGATGCCGAAGCAGAAAGGCCCTGATTACATTCTGGAATCCAATCCGGACGGGCCACCGCTGTCAGGTGAGAAGCTGAAATCTCTTGAGCAAGCGGACAGCGTGCCAGTTCACCAGGAAGAGCGTGTCTGGTGGGTGAAGCAGAAACAGGATAACGTCGAGTTCGCCGGAATGGTTGAGGCGACAGATGAAAGTTTGGGGCGAATTCGTGCCAAGCTGAAGGAGTTGGGCCTGGAAGAGAACACCATCATTATCTTCACTGCCGACAATGGAGGTATGGCTGCCTCGAACCAGTACCGTGGAATCAATCATTCCCGTGAGATGTTGAATTCGCGTTTCGCAAGCTCTAACCTGCCGCTTCGTGGTGCCAAAGGTTGGAATTATGAAGGTGGGATTCGAGTTCCTCTTATCGTGCACTGGCCAGGACAAATCAAATCCAGTTCCACATCTCAAGCGCTCGTCACGGGAACAGACTTCTATCCAACCCTGCTTGAAATGTTGGATCTGCCTGGACTGCCCGAGCAACACATGGATGGTCAAAGTTTTGTTCCTGCCTTGAAGGCTCAGGCGTACGACCGAGGACCGATCTATTGGCATTTTCCGCACTACAGTAATCATGGTTACCAGAGTCCTGGAGGCGCGATTCGGGTCGGACGGTACAAGTTGCTCGAATACTACGAGAATGGAACTGTGCAGCTGTTTGATCTTGAAAATGACATCGGGGAGCGTCAAGACTTGGTGACGTCACAACCGGAAGTGGCAGAACGGTTGAAAAAAATGCTTCATGATTGGCGTCAGGAAGTTGACGCCAAGATGCCGTACCCCAAAACAGCCACCTCAAAGCCAGCGCCCGGAGCTCGGGTTGCCAAACCTGACAAGCTCTCGAATGTTGCCAAGAATCGCCTGCCAGTGGATGTCGAGAAATTCGCTCCCGGATGGCAGGTGAAAAATTGGGGTGGACCGGGTATGAAACCGGGTTTGCGTAAGAACTCGATGGGACGCAGTCATGTGCTGCTGACGCACCCGAAGAGTAAGGATGTTCCCTGTGTTTTGTTTCGCACTTTGAAAGTCCCTGTCGGGAAACAGAGTGCACTGCAGTTCGCAGCCAATAATCACCCTCAGGGAGACTGGACACTACTTGTTCGGATTGATGGAGACGAAGTTCTACAAGAATCGATCGAAGATTCCGAATGGCAGGAGTTCCGTCTCGATATCACGAAGCACGCGGGGAAAACGATCAGCATTGAATTAGAGAATCGAGCCAGCGATTGGTCATACGAGGCAGCTTATTGGCACCAGATTGAGATCGTCGAGCAATAGCGTATCGACGCCTTGCGATGACCCCAGTAGAGCTCTGGTCGTTGAAATCCGCCTTTTCGAAAAGCCACGAAAAAAGCCGCCGATCGCATTTGATCGGCGGCTTTCATTCTTCAAGGTGGAGGATAACGGACTTGAACCGATGACCTACGCGCTGCCAGCGCGTCGCTCTCCCAACTGAGCTAATCCCCCGAAAGGTAGACCCATGTTTTAGTCGACGAACCCATTTCGTGAAAGGATCGTCTGACTGATTTTTCAAAAAGGTAGCAGGTTGATTTCTGAAGCGTCAAGTGCCGCCGTTTAGTCTGTATCAGACGCAAAACCGGAATTTAGCGATTGGACTGGCGAACGACCTGCTCAAGCACGTCGGAAAATGGGATCCGGTCGCAAATACCAAAGCTAGGATGTCGAGATAGGCGGGCACGAGTGAACCCGGGTGACGTGAGTCCACATAGGAATCTTGCCTGATCCCGTGGATGGATAAATCGGTCAGGGTACTCACTTGATACCTGTTCAAGCAGTTTTAATGCAGAAGATCCAATCGATTGAGGACCCTGTTTTGGGATAGTCCATGGTCCCTCACCTTGGCAGGCAGTGCATTCTCCACACGGTTCAGTTGATTCCCCAAAGTGCTTGGAAAGGCTTTGCGGTTGGCATGAAGTCGCTAGGGCAAGATGATAAAATTCGTCCAAACGGTCGACTTCACTTGTTTCGCGTGTCGTCAGGCGTTCATGGAGTTCATCGGCTAGAGTCTTTGCATCATCAATGTTTTTTAGCTTGCGATATCCATGAACGAGATCAGATACTTTCACTTCTAGCCAGTTCTGTTCACTCATATGATCGATCGCACGTATCACCCGTTGGCGATCAACGCCAAGTTTTTTTGCGGCAAGAACCGTGTTCAGCATAAACCATGTGCGCCCTTTGGTAAGTGACGAAAGCACCCCCGCACAAAACTCACGTTCCTCACCTTGGTAGTGATCCAGAATGACACGTGATGAGACCAGCGGTTTGATTTTGTAGGTGTCGTACCGCGGTGATGTTGCTTTCAGGTAGCCCGCCAGTTCCAAGTAGGTCAGCAGGGTTCGCACCACCAGAATTCGGATATCGGTTTCATAGGAGAGTTTGTGATGGGAAATATGAAACGGATCATGTTGATCTTTGATCAAATCAATCAATCGTCCGACACCATGCCTGGAGGGTGTGTCTCCATAAGTAAAGTTTTCCAGCACAGTGCGATCTTCAACCGACAACAGTATTTCACAGGTCGCCTGCTCATTGTCACGGCCTGCTCGACCGATTTCCTGTGCATAAGCTTCAAGTGATTTAGCCGGGTTGAAGTGGTACACATATCGAATATCAGATTTGTCGATCCCCATCCCAAAAGCAATCGTGGCAACGACGATGCCATCGGAAGAGGCAATGAAGTCCTGCTGTATTTGTTCACGTTGCTCAGGCTTCATTCCGGCATGGTAGGCAGTTGCCTCAAGACCATCTTCTGTCAATTGCTCGGCAATCTCTTCCGCAGTTCGTTGCAATGTGACATAGATGAGTGTTGAGCCCCTCGGACGTTCACGAAGACGTGACAGCAGTGTGGGGTACTGCTCGTCAGCATCAACGACCGTACTCTTGAGGTGCAGATTGGGACGGAAGAAACTGGTGCGAATTGCGTCGTCTTCGGCAATGCCAAAGGCCTTACGAATATCGGTCAGCACGCTGGGGGTTGCTGTCGCCGTGAGAGCAAGAATGCGTTCAGCAGAGAGCTCTCTGGCCAGTTCAGCAAGTTTCAAGTAGTCAGGTCGAAAGTTGTGTCCCCACTGACTGATGCAGTGCGCTTCATCCACTGCAAATAGTGAAACATGCAAGGAACCGACCATGGCTAGAAAACGTTCGTTGAAGAATCGTTCGGGGGCGACGTACAGCAGTTTTGTTCGCCCCTCGCGAATGTCTTTCATTGCCGTGGTGAATTGCTGTGCAGGCATCGATGAATCGAGACGGACAGCACTGATGCCTCGAGCCGCCAAAGCATCACATTGATCCTTCATCAAGGCGATCAAGGGTGAAACGACGACGGTGGTTCCAGCAAGCATTTGACTGGGTAACTGATAGCAAAGACTTTTTCCACCACCGGTAGGGAAAACGGCAGCTACGTTCTTGCCTTGAAGCAACCGTTCCATGACGGCCGATTGGCCTGAGCGAAAATTTGCGAGACCAAACTTCTGCTGCAGGATGTCGAGCGGATTTTCTGTCGGTCCGTCACTTGCCATTTGCTGCCGGTTGTCCACTGCCTTTTCCTCAAAGTCCATCTTGGTCCGTTTCGGCGACTTCCTGTTAACATGCTTGGCTCGGAAGTGTAAGAAAGCACACTTTCTAGTCAAGGTTCAAAACTGCCGGACCGCTCAGTTTGGTCAACCGGTGGCTTGTTTGATACCAAGCATCCGATCGAGCGAATCACCTGTTTGATAGATGAGTGCCTCGGGAAAGTGCTGGTAGGGATGGAAGTACTCGAAGGTGAGGTAGCCGTCATAACCGACGTCACTAAATGCCTCCAGCACGGCGGGCCAGTTGGTGGTTCCATCAAGCAGGGGGCGAAAAGCCTCTAGTGAGTGGTCGGTGCCTTTCTTGGTGTATTCCTTGAGGTGAACATTCTTGATGCGTTTACCAAGAATGGGGATCCAGTGCTCTGGAAACTGGTATTCCATGATGTTTCCAGTATCAAAATGCACCTGAACATACTGG
The DNA here is from genome assembly GCA_051010795.1 of Rubripirellula sp. Lineage (GTDB taxonomy): Bacteria > Planctomycetota > Planctomycetia > Pirellulales > Pirellulaceae > Rubripirellula. The sequence continues at coordinate 23,236 of JBPCVE010000267.1, read as the reverse complement.
CTGGAAAAGCTATCAACAAAGTCCACCATCTCCATGGGGGACATCAGGTACCCATTGAAGAAGATGTTTTCCATATTGAGATGGACTTTAAGTTTTTCGGCTAAGGGAAGAAGTTGGCCGATTGCTTCCCGTGCTCTTTGATCACATAGATCATTGGGAGTTGGCTCATGATCTTCTCGCCACGGCATGTGAACCGCGCCGGGAACCACAAGCAAGTTTTCTGTTCCGAGGTCGTGGGCAGCTTGGGTCATTTTTGCTGCCAGTTCCATGCCTTTGGCACGTTCCGCTGGGTCATTGCTGGTGAGAGGGTAAGGCCAGAACAAGAAGGAGCAGAGACCACTGATCTCGATTCCAATCTCCTCTGCCATCCTTCGAATCTGAACAAATTCTTTTGTTCCCGATTTGGGTGACAATTCACTGTCGAGGTCATAGTTCAGTTCGATGCCATCAAATCCAGCATCTTTGGCTAATTCGAGGCATTGCCGCAGGCTCATCTTGTCTGGGTACGGGAAAGCCCACAAGTTGATGGACTTTTTCATGCGGTACTTTTGGCGTGCAGGGTTGGGGTTAGCCGCCGTCGTGGTTTTGCTTGCTCCTGTGCCTGCCAAGGCAGCACTACCGAAGGCGGCGTAAGTGAGAAGCTGTCTTCTTCCAATAGCATTTTCAGGTTTCGTCATGGCACTCTCACTAAGTCGAAGGAAACGGTTTGAGGGCTTAAGTGGGAAATCATGGGATGAAAATAATGGAATGGAAAAAGAGCATTTCTTTGCATTTCTTTTCGTGCAAAGCAGATCGCAGGAATTCTGTTTCTTCCCATCGATTTCCGTGAAGCAGTTAATTCAAACGTGCCTGCATCTTCACATTATCCTCCCACAAAACGGTCGTACATGGTCCGCGCGACACTGATTTCTGACGTGCCTGTGATCACGACGCGGCCATCCCGAAAGAGGGTTAAACTGTGGGTCTCGTTCGGGAACAGACGCACAAAGAATGGATTGGCCTGTACGCGACCAACATTTTTCCAGCGTTCCGTCATGAGCGTCAGGTCGATTTCTGTGTTCCGGCTTCCCGCAATCTGAACAGCGTCACGTCCACAGAGGGTGGCCGCAGCTTCAGACTGAACTGTTCGGTCACCTTCCAAAAACTGATATTCGTCATTCCCGCAGGCTGGGCAGGAATCGCTCAACGATGGCGAGATGTTCAATTCGCGAAAACGATTGCTCCATAGATCGATCGACAACAGGGAGGTGTGGACGTGTTGGCGATTTCCAGATAACCACTTGATCGCTTCTGTACTCTGCAGGCTTGCAACGGTGTGGGTCGCAGACCCGACTACTCCAGCGGTGTCGCAGGTGTCTACAGCTGAGGCTGGCGGAGGCTCTGGGACGAGGCAACGAAAGCAAGGCCGTCCCGCTCCGGTGAACAGCCGAACTTGTCCCACCGCTCCCACACAACCACCATGCACCCAAGGTGTCTCGGTCTTCAGAGACCAGTCATTGAGCAGGAAACGGATGAGGAAATTATCAGCGGCGTCGATCACCAAATCGACATCACTCAGAATATCACTGATGTTGCTTGATGAAACATCGGCGACCACAGGGTGTAATTCGATATTGCTATTGATGGCTCGGAGTCGATCGCAGCTGGCATCAGCTTTGGAACGCCCGTCGATCGCATCCTGTTCGATGTACAGTGCTTGTCGTTGCAAATTGGTCCATTCGACAACATCACGGTCGATGATGACAAGTTTACCAACACCAGCGCGGGCCAGTATTTCAGCGGCCACGGTTCCCAGGGCACCAGCACCCAGGATAGCGACTCGCGAACCGGTAATGCTTTGGTGGCCCTCGGACCCGATGGGGGCAAATTGAATTTGTCGGGCGTATCGGTTAGCCGGAGAATCGCTGCTCATGAAGACGATGGTCGATCAAATGCTATGCGGGTAAGTTAGTTCCATGAATGCGATCTTGCCTGCTCGCAGGGCTCGACGCAAGCCACCAGAACCCTCAGCCGCTATGTTACACGATGAAAGACTGTTATCTGCCTAATCTGCATCGGCTCCGTGAGAGATCGGAATTGTTGAGAAACCTTCGCATGTTCTTCGATCAGCGGGGTTTTTTTGAGGTTCAACCACCCTGTTTGACGACAGATTGTGTGATTGATCCCTATATCGATCCCCTGCGTGTTGATACTCGTGAATTTCAGTTGAGTCCACGTAACGGGCAAGAATTCTATTATCTGCAGACCTCTCCCGAGGCGGCCATGAAACGCATGTTGGCTGCTGGGGCTCCTTCCATTTACAGCCTTGGGCCCGTCTTCCGCGCTGGTGAACAGGGAGAACAACATGATTTGGAGTTCACCATGCTTGAGTGGTATGAACTGGGAGCCGATGTAGAACAGGGGATAGAAATTCTGGGTTCGCTGGCGTGCGAAGTTCTTAAGAAAGATCATTTTGAAGTTCATTCGTATCGACAATTATTTCGCGATCACTGTGGGTTTGATCCCATCGATGCGCCACTTTCGACACTTCAACAATATGCTGAAGTGATTGATGCTTCTCTCGTGATCTCGATTGCGGAGGATCGCGATGGTGTTTTGGATCTGATTCTCACTCATGTGATTCAACCAAAACTCGGGCACGACAGTCCCGTGATTGTGCGTGACTATCCACTCAGTCAAGCAGCCTTGGCAAAGGCTTCAACGCAGGACAAACAATGTGCGGCACGCTTTGAACTTTTTGTAGCCGGCATCGAGTTGGCTAATGGTTACGACGAACTGCGGGACCCTGATGTGTTGCTGGAACGCTTTCGTGCTTGTAATGAGAAACGTCAAAAATCAGGACGCAGTCCATTGCCTCTGGAAGTGCCATTTCTTGAAGCAATGCGTTCTGGCCTCCCTCAATGTGCGGGAGCAGCGTTGGGGGTTGATCGTTTGCTGGCAGTTCAATTAGGGGAAAACACAATTTCAAATGTCATGCCATTTACGATTTTGAACGTCTGAAAAAAATTTCGCATTCGACCAGTCGCTGGAGTAAAATAGAAACTGCTCGATTGAGGAGGTCGATATGAAACAGTTTGAGATATCTTCAGAAGGTGGCACGGCGACTCATAGTAAAACTGGTACACGCAGGCTGGCGGTCAATGCCGCATTCTTGAAAGACATCAAGGATGATAATCAGGACCTGAAAAGGCTGCTGGACCAGATCACGCCGATCACCCGTCACCAACAGACGGCAGCAAATCATTGGCCTGAGCTCATCACGCTCATGAGTGATTTGCGGGATCAACTGGCCTTGCACTTTTCGTTGGAAGAAGCTTACGGCTATTTCGATGACGCCGTTGTTTCATCGCCCCAATTGAGCGTGACTGCGGAAGTGCTGCGAAGCGAACATCCTTTTCTTTTTGCAGCTATTCGTGATTTGGCTGATCAAGTTTCCGAAGTCTGCGCTGATAGACCGGAACAGGTTAATCGTTTCATTGAGCAGCTTGATTCGTTTCGACGCGTGTTTGAAAAACATGAAGAAAACGAGCTGGAACTTATCCTCGATTCTCTGGATGACGATTTAGGTGTTGGTGATTGATCGCGTGACAGTGCGTTTCAGTTACGTTGACAGTGGTCGCGGGTTGATTGAAGATCAACGCGACTTCGGTTCACGTTTCTGGCGTGGGGCCCGTCTTTGAATTCGGACCAGCAGAAGGTTCACGCCGCGAAAAACGTCCCAACGTGGCGACAAAACTTGGCACCAGAATCGCACGCACGTAGAAAGTGTCGATCAGTACGCCCAGTCCCAGCGCAAAGCCAAGCTCAGTGATGCCACGCAGCGATGTGGCATTTGATTCGTTGTAATAACCAAACCAACTTGCAATGGTTGGGAACCACGATGAAGAGGTCATGCTGAAGAATGTAGCCGCCATCACGAGTCCACATGCCGTGATGATTCCACCGGTCTTGGTGATCGCCCGTCTTAGAGCTGACAGCCAGCCCAGATTCTTTTGCTCTTCGACAATTCTGGTCACCAGATAGACGTTGTAGTCCTGTCCAATTGCCACAAGGATGACAAACAGGAATAGCGGTAGTTTCCAGTCCAGACCAACAAAGTCCGAGCCATATACGTTTTGGAAAAAGATCAGCGTGAGACCCAAGGTAGCGTAGTAACTGATCAACACGGTTGCGATCAGGTACAGACAGAGTCCAAGTTTGCGTATGACAATTAGCAACACAAGAAATACAGCCAGTACAACAGCAATCTTGATGCGCTGATTATCACGCAGCGTGACGGTCCGGAGGTCAATGATGGACGGGGTGGTTCCGGTTAGAACAACCCGTGATCCTGCCCATCCAGAATTTGGTTGTTCGACGTATTGATGAAGGAACTTGTCGATGTCCGTGACGATCTTGGCAGTGTCCATTGCAAATGGGTCACCATCGATTGTGATGTCGAGTCGGGCGAGTCGATTTTCCATCGCAGGGAGCGGCGAGAAAAAGTACTGCTGTGCCAAACGATGATTTTGCAATGCCCTTCGCCGCCAAGCATCACGATTCAGTAAACTCATGTCCCTGTCTGGAGGGAAGTCACCCAGTGGATCGTCAGCAGTTCGGACAGTGGAGACCCCATCGAGTGTGTACAGCTTTTGAGCGAGTGTCTTGATTTGTTTTTCTAGCTCTTTTCTCGCTACGTTTTCAGGATGGACAAGCAAAACGGTGACAGGGTTGATTTTCCCAATGTCGAAGTGCTGTGCGAGCAGACGCAAGCCTTGCCGACTTGGGGCGGAGTGGTTCAGTTGACCGCTGAGGTTGTAAGTTACCGCACCTTCGTTCCTGAGTCCGTAAACGCTTGGGATCAGTAGCAGCCCGATCCCAAAAATCAGTGTGGTAAGCGGATACCTGGTCAGCGTGAGGGCAATCCAGTTCCAAAGGTTTTCAGTGGAGGATCGTCCCTGCGGATTTGTTTTGCCGTATACCGTCAGTGGTCCAGAGTCATTGATTTTGATGGGTGTGGGCCAGAATACCTTCGGTCCAATCGCTCTGAGTAAAGCAGGCGTTAAAGTGGTGCAAACCAGCAGACCCACCAGCAAGCAGATCGCGATGATCGGACCGGTGTAGTGGAATTTTCCAAAGCTTGCGATCCAAAGCATGCCTAAGCCGACAACCGTGGTCATGGCACTGCCAATCAAAGCACCCATCACGCCTGAAAGTGCATTGGTGCATGCTTGATCCCACGGAACCTTGCTTGCTTCCTCGCGTAGACGGGCAATTAAAAATAGGCAGTAATCAGTTCCAGCACCAAAGAGGATCACAACAACAAAGATACGACTGGTTGTGAAGACCCTGAGATCCAGTCCGGGAAGCGTTCCGTTGATCGATCCCTGTGTCAGAAGAGTTACAAGTGAAGCTGAGACAACCACAGCCACCCCAATGGATAACATGGGAACAGCGACCAGCAATGGGGCTCGATAAACGATGGCAAGAATGAGCAGAATCATCACGACGGTGATCCACTCGGTGTACTGAATGGCATCACGGGCAGCCAGCAATGTTTCGCCACCAATCGCCGCGGATCCCGTTATCAACAGTTGCAGCCCCGGGTCTGTGTATTGCATGCTGTAGTTGCGAACATCATCCAGCAATTGGTGGACCACCTCGACGGTTTCAATATTGCCAGTCGCCGCGAGCTCTGAGGAGAGTTGCATCACAGCAAGCTGTGCCCCTTCCTGTTTAAGGCTAGCGCCAATCAACTGGTCATCCCAGCCCAGAATGTCAAGCAGTGATGTCCAACCGGTGAGGTCGCGTTCAGCGATGGGTACAGCGAGTTTGGGCAGGTCTGGAACAAACACCAGAGCTGCCTCGAAATCACGACCCACATCCTCTTCTGGTTCTTCCAACGCTTCCAACAGTTTTCCACGATCCCAGAAGGCGATTGCCATTCTTGGTTCGCGCAGTTTCGGAGTATCTGATGGAACTTGGTCTGCGATCCGTTCATAGAACGATTCATCCGCTGCGATGGAGTGGTCAAAGGCTTCGCGTGCCAGCTTGACCCACTGCGCTGATTTAGTGTCTTCCTGAATCGGACCGCCGGCGTACCCGTATTTAATGGCACGTTGCCAACTGACCTCGCCAAGTCGATGATAAAGTCGCCGGAGTAAATCAAGGCCGACGATCTCGTCACGCTTTTTTAGTTCACCCGTGGTGCGTCCGAGCACTAGAACAATTTGGCTGCGACTTCGGACATCTGGAAACGCTTCGTCCAGCAGGTGTCCACCAGCAACACTGCTCATATTGGTTGGCAAGTACTCAAAGTCACCATCGTAGGCCACATCGTTCCATGCGGGGGCGATGCTGCGAATCAGGATGGCGCCCAGTAACCAGACAGTGAGGATGATCCACCAATGTCGGGTGACTTGTTTTGCCCAGCGATACGAAATGGATTCGTGCATTCGCTGCGTGGGGTGGGTTGAGAGGTTAAAGAGTCGGCGGCTGAACCGGGTTAATGTAGCAAGAACACCCTGTCCTGTCGGTTGGGTGATTGCAATCCCGTGATACGCTTTGAGCCGGAAATACTCGATAATTTCCCCAAGGGCGGGGATTCTGAGCCCAGCCGATCAAATTTCGAATGGCCAAGTAAGCTTTGGAGAGTTCGCTTTATCCAACTTAACATCGTGCCGGTTAGTCTTGGCCGCGGCATCGCATTGACTCCGCTCGATCGAATTCGCTGTCTGCGACCGAGCCTGCACCGCTGTGTTTTGAATTACGAGGGACGACGGTGGATATTTCCCGACGGGCGACAGTATCCAATTCCGTGCGAACTGGTGTCTGGCGTAGCTTGAAGAAGGAGGTAACAGAGCGAGTGCTTTTGCATTGTTATTTGTAACGGTCTGGACTAGGAATGAAGCGGTCCAATGAACTGAGATCCGCTTCATTCGACTCGGCGAATTCGTGCCCAAGTACCGCAATCTGATTCGCTGCTGTGGTCAATTGTGATTCATTGTTCAGTTGCAATTTGACCGATTTGAAAATGTCGACGATTTGCCGTAACTTTGGGGAATCAATCTTTGCATCGATGCTCGCTAGGCGTGCTCCAGCGCGAGCGGCGCGTTTTGCAGAAGTCACTCCATAGGTCGCTTTTTCGGTAGCGATTGCGGTGGCTCGCAGGCTTGCTTCCAATTCAGCGATCATTCCTGCAACGAACATCAGACGAAGTCGTTCGGGGGCATTCACTCGGTTGGTTTTCCCATCTGATTTCAGAAAGTTGTGGCGAATCAGACCTTGGCTCCAAGAAACAAATTCAAATTCTAAAATTCCTGCAGAGTGTCCGCCGATATTGACCAACTCTTCATCTGCGGTTGTGTGGCAACGCAGACAACTCTGGGCCACGGCGTAGACATTTTTTGGGTTTCGCATACCCGCTTTGACACTGTCAGCGATTCGTTGGGAACGATGCGTGGGGCTTTCGCTCAGGCTGCTCAGACCCTCTCCACCAAGATCATGGTGAACTGCAAGCCAGTTCTTTGCGGCACCATGACAGGATTCACAGGAGACACCGGAAATCACGTGCAGAGCTGTTTCAGGAGTTTGCTGTTGGGTTTAGTGACAGGCGACGTAGCGTCCTGAGTTCTTGATGGAGTTTAAACCAAGTTTTGAGGCGATCGCCTTTGCTTCTGGGCGCCGGTGTAATTGGTCGAGAGTCGTCGCATGCGGCGTCTTTTTCCAAACCTGAATATCGGCAGCATGGCACTTAACGCATGCTTCATTTCCTACGACCAGCTTGGGGTCCGCTGATATGGCAGCGGAGCTCATGATTGCAGCGATCGCCACCGGCAGAAGCGAAATGGTGAATAACCAACCAAGTGCAGTTTTCATGCTGAAGAATGTGTCGAAGTGCGTAGGATTCCGGATAACCCGAACATTCGCATTGAGGCGCGAGTACGCAGGGGCCTTCTGCCTACGGCAACCCTACGTCATTTCTAAGCCAAAGCAGCTTGTGGCATCGGAAAGATTAAAATTGGATAGCAAAAAAGCCAGATTCCAAGAGAAGTCGGGTTTCCAATTCAATGGCGCACTAGCAGAGAGCTATTCGGGAAGTCGCAAAGAGCCTTTGAGCGTTACTCGAGAATTCTCTCGACCTCACTCATGACCGCAGCTATGTCGACCTTCTCGGAGGTGAAGGTGTGGGTCTTTACCACTTGACTGTCTTTTGCAACAACGACCGTTACATCAGCATCGGCCGGCAGTTTGTAGTTCAAGGGACCCGTTTGTACCTCTTTCGCTATCACGACCGGTACATGTTCTACTTTTGCCGCCGCCGCAACTTCTCCAGCAGCGGCTTTCACCGCTGATGAGCTATCTCCCATCATGGTAACGAGGCCCTTGAGACGCCTTTTTCGATTTGAAAACACAGCTCTATCGATCCGTTTGACCAACTCAGTGACACGACCGCCTGTTCGTCGGGCGAAGACCATGACCATTGGACTGGATCCGTAACGACAGCGGTAGCAGAGTTGCTCGCCGGGTCGCACACCATCATCGTCAGCTCCCGCCACCTTCGTGACATAGAAAACGCCAACCGAGTCACCCTGCCGTAGGGATGAACGTTTTTGAGCCGGTTTTGTAAGCTGGTTCGGAGCTTGGCTAAACACAGGCGACTCGTGCAGCAGGGCTAGCACAGAAAACGCGAGTAAAACAGCGATCATGCGTCCCGAGGACATCAATAACATCTGATTTGTGTTCCGCAATGTTAGGATTTGACCGTTGGCAAATTTCAAAATTTCACGGTCAGTAGCCAAAACAGCGCTCGGGAAGCAGACCCAGCATCATGCAGTGGCCTCACCGAGGGGACGGAATTATGCACCCGATTTCGAATCTGAACACCCCTTCCGCACAGAATGGACCGAAACAGCCTGATCCGCTGCATTCAGGAAAGCGATTGTCTCGTTGTGTAACCACTCATGCCTGCTGCAAATCCATCCCCCAAACAGCTTATTTGCGATATTCCAAGCTTGTTCAGAGAGCTTTTGTCTCTCAGGAGTGATTCGCTCACCCGTTCACAGGGTGTGACAAAATGGCCCGCCCGGTCACGCTTCTCCAGAGGGGGGCAGGCGGTCCGAAACGGTTTTCACGCTATCAGCTGTGACCGTCTGTTCAGGGGATCGAGATAGAGTCGAATTCGACAAATGTGCCCACTGGCCCCTGGAGCCTCAATTCCAATTCAGTGATCAAACCTTGCCAAGCTTTGTTTCCAGACAACGGAATGGAAACAGTCGTCCATTTTTCGCCCTTCTCGACTGTGATCTCGCCCACGATTTCGTTCGACGCTTTCTTGCTGTTGGAGGTTGCAACTAGCTGCAAGACGATATCGTGATCCGAGCGAGCTTGGATTGTAAATTCGCCTCGATTTTTTTCAGCGGAAAGTTTGAGTCCGCGTCGGTGCAAACTCGATGGCTGTTTGCCAAGTGTAAAGTCAAGATAACCTTGACCACCTGCGATATTGTCCAAGTCAGGCGATCCAGACCAGCCTTCTGTCTGCCAACCACCACAATCAAATGTGAACAGTATCTTGCCATCCAAAGGATCACGTCCATTGACCTTCTCCCATGTATCCGAAAGACCGTCACCATCGGTATCGACACGGACTACCTCGTATTCAGGATTCACACCTGTTCCCCATTTGTGCTCCTGCCCTTGGTAAGCAATTTCTTCATCCGATTCTTCAACTATGCCAGCATCGCCCTGAGCAATCCACTGCTCGAGTAGTGCTCGGTGTTTCTCGAGCACGGTTGCGTGTTTGGGATCGGTCGCCAAATTTTTGATTTGACTGGGGTCTTCAATGACATCGTAAAGCTCTTCGGCTGGTCGCTCCCCAAAGTAAATCTCACTCAACTTTGCTGACAGTGTTCCGTCTGCATACATTGCTCTGAGGTTTCGAACGTAGTCCTTGTTATCACGGTACTGTGGTTGCAGGAAAATTCGATCCGTTTTGAAATTACGCGTGTAACGGTATCGGTGGGTGCGGACTGTACGTACCCGGTCAATGGTGTGGTCGAGTCGATCTTTGGCTGCGAAAACGGAGCTACGCGGAACGAGTTTTGAGTCAAACAGATTTTGCCCTTCGTACCAGTCTGGGCGAGGGACTCCTGCCCATGCCAAGGTGGTGGCTGACAGGTCCAATAAATTTACCAAGTCATCACGAACAGCACTTGCGGGAACATAAGGCGCTGGACCAGCCATGACAAAAGGCACATGAAGTCCACCTTCGGTCGGCATCTGCTTGTGGCGGACCAAGTTGTTCGCTCCATGGTCACCGAAGTAGACAACAATTGTGTTGTCTGCGAGCCCCGATTCCTTCAGTCCTTCGAGTACGTTGCCGATGAAGTCATCATCTTTTCGGATAGCGTCATAGTGCTGAGCAACAACGGATCGATAAAGATCATTTTGGGGATAGTCGGGAGGAACCGTGACTGTTGCTGGATCAACCTTGCGAGACGCTGGGAATTTGGTGGTATTGTTCTTGCCCCCTGCTGTCTGGATCTGCCCAAAAAATGGTTGATTCTCACTCAGCTTTTTCCAAGGAATTGAATTTCTGGATTTTTGCTCCAGAGAGTAGGTTGCTGGGTTATCCCACACAAAGTTGTAATCGGTTTTCCCGAGGTTGAACGTGAAGTAGCCACTTTCCTTTACTAGCTGCGGAAGCAGCTTCATGTGGTCAGGCAGATGAAGCTTCGCTGGTCCTCGAGATGAACGATGCTCGTGAGCATTGAAGCGAATCTGATTTTGGCCACCCATCAATGCAGAACGGCAAGCCGAGCAAACCGGGGCTGGAACAAAAGCACGAGAAAAAAGCACACCCCGTGCTGCAAGCGAATCTATGTTGGGTGTCGCACCTTGATTGATCGGGTCACCATAGCAACCCATCCACGGCGAGGTGTCTTCGGCAAAGAGCCATAGAATGTTTGGCCGACTCTTCGCTTGGGAACCTTTGGATGATCCGTCTTGGCCGTACAGATCGGACGCGTGTGAGAAGGCAGAAACTGCAAAAGCAAGCAATAAGCCGGCATAGCCTTGGGGCAAGATTGTTCGTTGCATGGTGTCGAATAATGAAGGGTGTTGAGTCTAAGCTGAAAAGATAGGTTATCCCATTCATGTCTTTCCTAGGAGCTGAAAACGGATTTTGGCGATGTTCTTGGTTGGTTTTTAGCTGTTAGGCTTCGCTATGACTCAAATTGATTGGTATCGAGGACCGATTCTTCTGCCAGCACGCTCGCAGCGTATTCATCGCTCAGTTGAAAATTACTTGAATGTTGCTTTTTGATAGTTCCTTAACGCCGAATGCCGCGGATCGCAGACAACCCAGCGCTGCACTTTTCTGCTCACATTTTTCGTCTCTTGTTCTGTTTCCACGGTGTCTCGAGTCGCTTCGGCATGTTGCCCCAAATGGCGTTAGAATGCAGGATGTTCATCGGCTGGGTATGCAGCTGCTGGAGACTGTGTGCATCGTGATGCTTTGTTTTGTCAGGAGAAGATGATGGGACTACGTGTTTGTTTGTTTGTCGTCGTTGGGGCGTGCATGGTGTTGGCGAAAGGGGCAACTCGATTGCACGCTCAGGGTAAGTTTGAGGGCTTCCCTGCCACGAAGAAAAGACCGGTGACTGACGACTACCACGGGACCACGGTCAGTGAGGATTTTCGATGGTTGGAAGATGGGGCTAGTCCTGCAGTCAAGAAATGGAGCGACATGCAGAATAGCTACGCCCGTAGCATTCTGGACCACTTGCCAGGTGTGCCTAAGTTGCGGCAGCAGATCACTCAAATTCTTAGTGCGAAGACCATCAGTTTTGGGAGTGTAGCGTTACGTGGCGGAAAGTGCTTTGTCATCAAGAAGGAACCGCCCCGACAGCAACCGTTCATCGTGATGATGAACTCAGTGAATGACGTGTCTGATTCGCGGATCATTGTCGATCCTAATAAGCTTGATACCTCAGGCGCAACGTCGGTTGATTGGTACAAAGTTTCCCCCGATGCCAAGTGGTTGGCAGTATCACTGTCCAGTGGTGGTAGCGAAGTCGGTAATTTGAGTCTTTATGATATTGAAACCGGGAGGCGGGTCCCCAGCGAAAGCATTGCTTACGTGAATAGCGGAACAGCAGGCGGATCGCTTGCTTGGTTCCCAGACAGTTCTGGCTTCTTTTACACGCGGCACTTCAAGGTCAATCCTGACGATCCCAATGATCAGAATGTGTACCAGCACGTCTATCGTCATCAATTGAGGCAAGCTGTCGCTGATGATCAATATGAACTGGGCGAAGGCTTTCCGCAGATTGCTGAAATTCAGCTGGCGATGGATGAACTGACAGGGAACTTGTTGGCTACCGTGCAAAAGGGTGATGGTGGCGAGTTTGGCCACCATCTGCGTGATGCGGATGGGAAGTGGCGACAGTTCAGCCAGTTCGGCGATGGTATCAAGCAAGCTGTATTTGGCAAGCAAAGCGACTTGCTGGTGGTCACACTTCATCAGGCACCGCGAGGGAAGATTGTTCGTGTTCCTGTTGCAACTCTTGATGTCAAAAACTCTCCGGTAATGATTTCCGAAGGTAACGACACTATTGTCACCAGTGGTGTTGCTTTTTGGGGTGAGACGACCATTCTTCCAATGCAGGATCGTTTGTATGTGGTTTACCAATTGGGCGGACCCAGCGAGCTGCGGTGCTTTGATTACAACGGCCGGCCCTTGCCCGTGCCGGATCAGTTGAAAGTAGCGGCGGTGCATGGTTTGCAAGGTTTGGACGAGCAGTCTGTGCTGTTTGGAAATACGTCCTATACCGAACCGGATGCCTATTATCAGTACAACGCAGTCACGCGTAAAACCGTGAAGACTCAAATCGCGAATGTTTCAGCGACAACGTTGGATGGAGCACGCGTGATTCGCAAGTTTGCGACATCCGCTGATGGGACCAAAGTACCCCTCAATATCATTTTGCCACCCGGCGTTACTGCCGATGGATCCAATGCCTGCATCGTGTACGGGTACGGAGGATATGGTGTCAATCTGGAGCCTCGCTTCAGACCACTCAATCGTATTCTGATGGATCACAAAGTCATTTACGTTGTGACCAATCTGCGCGGCGGTGGTGAGTATGGTGAGCAATGGCATCTCGAGGGTAATCTCACGAATAAGCAGAACGTATTCGATGATTTCGCCGCGTGCGTGAAGTACCTGAACTCAAATGGTTACACCACGCCTGAGCGAACTGCGATATTGGGTGGCAGTAATGGCGGTCTGTTGATGGGAGCAGCATTGACCCAGCATCCTAATATGGTCAAGGCAGTCGTTTCACTTGTCGGTATCTACGACATGTTGCGGGTTGAACTCTCTCCTAACGGAGCCTTTAACGTCACCGAGTTTGGGACCGTCAAGCAGAAAGATCAGTTTGACGCGTTGTATGGCTATTCGCCGTATCATCATGTGCAGGATGGTGTGAAATATCCTGCGGTACTTTTCATGACGGGCGAAAACGATCCACGTGTTGATCCGATGCAGTCACGAAAAATGACTGCTCGATTGCAACAAGCGACCGCTGCTGATACGCCCATTCTGCTTCGCACCAGTGCTAATACAGGACATGGCAGTGGGAATTCCTTGACGGAACAGATTGAGCAAAGCGTAGATCTTTATGCCTTTCTATTCTGTCACCTCGAGGTCGATTGATGCCTTGAGCCCGTTTTCTTGTAGGAGCTTTTACTGACGGTGGAAATGGACCATGCAAAACCACCAACTGACGCGGAAGCACGTCCAGCGAGCGACGAAGATCGGTACTCGGGATAATCGTTCTTCGAGGTGGAAGCAAAAAACGACTTCGCAGCGTCTAAGTCCTCAGGGCTGAAAAACTTGATGTTGCCTCGGTAGAGAGATTGCACACGATCAAGATCAGCAAGTTGTGTCCATGGCACGCTGTTGCCGTGATGCCAGACGATTGCCTGTGCAACGTTTTGTGGGATTTGACCGGTGCCGAGTTGTTGACAGACCTGAGTAAGAATCGGGTCAGTTGTGAATTTTTCCAGTGGAATCATGCGATAGGCTATTCGTGGTTTCGGATCCGGCTTGCCATGTTCGAGACAAACTGTTTTGGCCTTCAGTTTGTGGACTTTGCCAGGTGCAATACGCATGATTCCTCTACCGAAGCCCTGTTGATTCCCAAAGCCCTGGCCGTTTCCGAGCCCCTGTCCATTACCCATGTCGAATCCTCCACCCACACCCTGACTTCCGCCGCCGCCAGGGTTTTGATTTTGGTTTTGATTTGGATTTTGACCGAACTGTCCGAGCACGGGTACGGCAGCAATCCCCTGAGGAAGTTTCAGCTGCAGAGGTTCATCTGACTCATTTTTGATCAAGACGTTAGCTTGTTTGGCGTTGAGGGCAATGAATTTTACCGTCACATCGCCCTGTTCAACTGCTTTGAATAAATCGATGCCCTTTTCTTCTTCTGCTAAGGCTTGCTGTGAGCCAATGAATCCAATCGCTGCGAGAAGCAGGGGAACGAGGTTTGTGGTGTGTCGCATGAGTTAATTCCTTTGACAAGTTTTGGAAGACGAGGTTGGAAACAGAAAGCAGACAGCGTGCCAAAACGGCTTTTTTTCAATGAGCACTTGATTTGTGATCGAACAAGCACTGGTGATATGAATGAGACGCGAAAATGTTGGCTCACGATTGCACACGTGTTTTGTTTTGCTACACCTCGGCAGGGATTCTCATGCCTTCTATGCAGGCAACGTGAATAATGTGGGGGTATCGGGTAAAATCTGGGTTCGCGAAGCGGCATTCCACGTCCGTGTGCTGTAGATTTCGAACCGCTTCACCCATCCCAGCAATGGGAGTCGTTTCTGAAACCATTTGTGCAAGTGAAAAAACATGCAGATTCGTGTTGCAAAACTCATTGTTCTGGGATGTTCTCTAGGATCTCTTCTGGGCGTTTCTTCGCAGTCAGTCGTGTTTAGTCAGCAGACCGTCGATGTTGCGAAGGCGATTGATCAATACGCTGTTGTGGACCTGACCACTGATCTCAGCCAGTTGACAGACAAGCAGCGGCAGATGCTTCCCTTGTTGATGGAAGCTGGCAAGATCATGGACAATTGTTTTTGGTATGAAGCATACGGCCCCCGTAAGAAATTCATGGAATCACTGGAGAAGTCTCAAGTCCGAAGATTCGTGAAGATCAATTACGGTCCATGGGATCGGCTTGATGGTAATGCCCCCTTTGTTGAGGGCGTGGGCGCGAAACCATTGGGTGCTAATTATTACCCTGCCGACATGACCAAGGCAGAGTTCGAGGCGGCCGATTTGAGCGGCAAGGACAGCTTGTATACCTTTTTACGTCGTGACAAATCTGGCAAACTCAAAGTCGTTCCTTATCGCGAACAATTCAAACAGCCCATGCAGCGTGCAGCTGATCTGTTGCGTCAGGCGGCAGAACTAGCAGAGGACACCGGACTGCGCCGCTACTTGATGCTCCGTGCAGATGCTTTGTTAACGGACGACTACCAACCGAGTGATCTTGCATGGTTGGACATGCATGACAACACCATTGATGTTGTGATTGGTCCCATCGAAAACTACGAAGACAAGTTGTACGGATATAAGACAGCACACGAATGCTTTGTTTTGATCAAGGACAAGGCATGGAGTGCCCGATTGGCAAAGTATTCGAAGTTCCTGCCTGATCTGCAGGCAACCTTGCCCGTGCCTGACAAGTACAAGCAGGAAGAGCCGGGCACCGATACAGAGCTTAATGCTTATGACGTGATCTATTACGCCGGTGATTGCAATGCTGGATCAAAAACAATCGCGATCAATCTACCAAATGATGAGCAGGTTCAGTTGCAAAAAGGGACACGACGCTTGCAATTGAAAAATGCAATGCGAGCCAAATTCGACAAAATTCTAGTCCCCATTGCGGATGAGTTGATTGCGGAGGATCAACGCAAACATGTCACGTTCGATGCATTTTTCAGCAACACCATGTTTCATGAGGTGGCACATGGTCTTGGTATCAAGAATACGATTGATGGACGTGGTTCCGTGCGTACGATTTTGAAAGAGTACGCGGGAGCCATTGAGGAAGGAAAAGCTGATATTCTTGGCCTGCATATGATCAATCAACTTCACGAACGTGGAGAGCTGAAAACTCACCTGCAGGATTACTATGTGACTTTCATGGCCGGGATTTTTCGAAGCGTACGTTTTGGTGCTTCGAGTGCACACGGTAAAGCCAATATGATTCGTTTCAACTTTTTCCGTGATGAGGGGGCGTTCGAACGTCTTCCCAATGGTCGGTACCGTGTGAATGTTGATCGCTTTCGGCAGGCTACCAGGAATCTGTCATCATTGTTGTTGCAGTTGCAGGGCAATGGTGATTACGCCGGTGCGTCTGAACTGGTGAAGACGAAAGGAGTCATTGGGCCACAATTGCAAGCAGAACTCGACTTGCTGACTGAAAAAGGAATCCCTGTGGATGTGGTTTTTCGGCAAGGACCAGATGTTCTTGGGCTGAAATAGCCTGGATGTAACCAGGGTAAATCGGTGGCAACCATTTCGAATGATCGCGGACGGTCATCGTTGTCTGCCCCATCGTTTACATTCCAAGATGAGCTGAAGATCTCTTTTTGGGTTCGTGTTTTGGTGTCTTGTTTTTTCCACTCCTGGTTTGTGTCGCCAATGCTCAAAGTCGAGCCGAAGAAGACGTGAAGCTGGGTAAAGAATGCATGGAAGTGATTTTTATTGGAAAGGATCTCAGGGGGTGGGGATGGTGATCCCCGTTTGTGGTCAGGTTGTCATGGCGGGCGTGTCGTCAGGGGCCGTCAGGTTGGGTCCGACATTCAGAAGCTCTCTTGCGGGTAGATGCCAAGGTAGGGTTACCCAGAAGGAACTACCGCGTCCGAGTTCACTTTCGAAATCGACTTCGCCACCGAGGAGTTTCGCTAGTTCCTTGACGATCGATAATCCAAGTCCAGTTCCAGCGAATTCCCTGGTCAATCCCTCACCATCGAGCACTTTGCGACTTTGTCGGAACTTTTGAAAAATAATGGATTGATCCTCACCCGCAATTCCAACGCCGGTATCACTGATGAGAAGTTTGAACCGACCATTATCAACATCGCTCACGGTGACCTTGATCATGCCACCTTCTGGGGTGAACTTGATCGCATTGCTCAGCAGATTATTGAGAATCTGGCCGAGTTTGTTGGGGTCTTGACGTGCCTTTGGTAGATTTTCTGGGACATCGACAGACAGTGAAATGTTCTTATCTTCAGACAGCGACTGGATCATGTCACATTGAGCAGACACGAGACGGCCGAGTTCAAATTCGCTCGACTTCACTTCCATTTTTCCAGCTTCGACTTTTGCCAAATCGAGGATGTCATTGATCATTTCGAGAAGCAGTCGGCCACTCTTCCGAATGTTGGATGCATATCTTCGCTGCTTGTCATTTAACGAATCGATGCCCTGTAAAACTTCCGAAAATCCAATGATGCTGTTGAGTGGAGTCCGTAGTTCGTGGCTCATGTTTGCAAGAAAGTCACTTTTTAACCGATTGGCTTCGTAGAGTTGCAGGTTCAGCTGCGCGAGTTGGTCGACACGTGTGTCGAGTTCCGTGTTGACTTCCTGGATTTGATCCTGAGTTTCGGTAAGGTGACGCAGCATGCGATTGAAAGCATCTGCTAATTCACGGAACTCGTCTTCTGTTTCAATCGTTGCCCTCTGGTTGGTGTCTCCATGAGTAATGGCATCACTCACGTCTCGTAGGTGGTACATCGGATACAGGACCAGATGACGCACAATCGTGTGCAGTACAAACAGTGTGACGGCGACAATCAGCATTCCCAACGCGACGACGATGGCTCGAATGAACGTCGTCGACTCCCTCGTGCTCTCGTAGGGCATGGTCACTTTATGGACACGAAACGGAATCTGAGATGCGCGTGTTTCGGGAGGCGCGTTGGGGTCAAATGTCGTTTCGCTGCCCTTGGCCATATGACATAGTTGGCAACTTTGCTTGAAAAAGACAGGTATGTAGTAAACGCAATTTCCGTCGTCTGTTTCATACTCGTCGAATAGTGGTTGTTCCAGATTCGGTGTGATCTGGCTCAGTGCTTCATTCTCCGCAAACTCAATCGGTTCGGTGAGGTCAGGCCGTTGTTCACGTAGGGAGTTCGCGTAGAACGTTACTGAATCGCGTCTCAGTTGCTCCAGAATAGCAGCTTCGATTGGATCATCAGGTGTTTCCCGATTTGGCAGTTTGGAGTACTGCCGTGAATCACTGAGTGATAGGAATTCATGCTTGCTTTTTGATGCTTGCTCACCTTCGTCCTCATCAAAGCTGTCACCCGTAACATTGGCACCAATGATGACCTTTCGCAGGTCGCTGAGAACGGTTTCCGGATCAACCTGTTCAAGGTCTGGATCAGATCCCACAGTCACCGTTTCACGCTGATTCTTGGACCACACTGCATCATCATGAAGTAGCAGAAGTTGAATGGCGGCAAAGTCTTTTGCGCGTTGTCGGGTCGTATTGAGAACCAGTTCACGTCCCAGTTTCTCGACCACAGCAAAAGCGCCAAGCATCAGGACCATCAACGCTGAACCAAAAAAGAGCAGACATTTCCGCTCCAGACTCATCGATGCAAAAAGGCCTTTCAGCAGCCGAGTCATGATTTAGTGGTTATCCGATCGAGGGTACGAAAGTCCGCATTCAGTTGAGCTGGACACAAGAGTGTGACGGAATTTGTGTTTCGATGGCACCCGAATTTGTCCCCGCTGAGAAGCTCTACGGTTAAACCCCATTTTAGCTGGTTTTTGAGCCGATGTACGGGTTTTTGCGTTCTGCTGGTGCATTCGTTGGATTCCATGGGGCGGGCTGTGATTTGCCGTATCGCGGGTTGGGGGGCCTGTAACGTGGCACTTCGGGCAATGAAATTGCTCGTGACTTGACGATGTTGACACAATGGAGCAGGAAACGATGCATTCCAATGTGTGGATGCCTATCCATCAGACCTCGCGAAATACGATTTGAATGGAAGAGAAAAAAGTACGTTTGATGCACTATGACCCGCGCTGGCCGCAGGAATTTCAGCAAACAAAAAGCAGTATCCTGCAAAGTTGTGCTGGTTGGGTTACCGCCGTTGAACATGTGGGTAGTACCGCGATCTCGGGGCTGATTGCCCGTCCCACCATTGATGTGCTTGCTGCTGTTGAAAATGAAGCTGGCTTGGCGACGGCAGCCCAGTTGATTGAAGGGCTGAATTTCAAAATCAATGACTCACCGGACTGGTCCACCGAACCAATCGTCCTTGGGAAACCTCGTCATCTATCAAGTGCGCAACCGGATCCAACACACTGTGTTTGGCTTGTGATTTACGGATCGGATTGCTGGCTGAGGATGATCCGCATGCGGGATTGGTTAAGGGATCAGAAGGAAACGGCGATCCGTTTTGAGGAAGCCAAAGTCGCACGTTGGCGAAGCGGTGAGGGTGAACTATTGGCTTATGAGTCGGATAAAGCACTCTTCTTCGCTCATTTGGAGGATCAGATGGAAGCGTCTCGGCGATCGGGCGACAGTCTGTGATAAGGATTTGCAGCGAGAGTGATCACCGACCCGCAGTTGGGCGGCCTTCGCCGAAGGGCGCCTTTTCAGCTATTGGCGTAACTTCCGATGTTTCGTGGTGATGTGAGTACTTTCGCCGTCTGTCATGGTGCGTTGGGGTCGGTCGGCTGAGTATACTGGGGACTGCACTCCTCCTCTGATCTACCTTCTTGACCCTCTGAATCGCGATTCTTTTCCATGCCTCGGAGCCGACTTGGACCACTCGCGATAGAAACGAAACTGGGTGACCATCCGTCGCAAAGTTCGGTATGGCGAGCGATTCATGTTCAGCTCAAGCGAGCAGTCGCCGTCAAAGTATTTTCCGCGCCTTTCGGTGGTACGCCGGAGGCCCGTTCAGCATTTGCGGCAGAATGGGACGTGCTAAAACAAATTCAACATCCTGCCGTTGTCCGCTGTTACGGTGGTGGTTTTGAGGAAACAGACGCCTACTTGGCTCATGAGCTCATCGAGGGGCCTACCTTGGCCAGCGAGTTGGAACGCCGCTCGCGTCTTTCGTGGGAATCCGTTTTGGATCTCGCTGAAGCGTTGACAGGTGCGTTGGAGTCATTGCACCAAAAAGAAATCGTGTATGGAGTACTGCAGCCAGAAAAGGTGCTGTTTGCAGGTTTAAGTCCTGTCTTGATTGATGTTCGTGTTGACAGAGCGAACTCGTTGTACCGTACCAATCGTGCGGTAACGCCACACGAAATGACGTTTTGGTCACCTGAGCTGGCTGGAAATGCTAACGCGTTTTCGGTTCACAGTGACTTGTATTCATTGGGTGCGACTCTGTACACAGCCCTGACTGGTCGGGCTGTCGTTTCAGGGAACTCGGTCGAAGAAGTGCGAGGGAACATTCTTTACGAAAAACCTGAGAGCCCTGCTTCGATTGTCATGGAATGCCCCGTCTGGCTCGACAAGCTGATCATGCAGATGCTCGAGAAAGATCCCAACGATCGACCACATGGTGCTGCTGCGGTAACACTTGCTTTGAAAGAAGTGCGGCGTCGGTCAATGTCACGTGCCGGAGTCGCTGAACACGTTTCGCACGGGTTCAGTCCGCTCAATGTCACCGACCAAAAAGAAAGAGATGAAGCCCGTATTCTACTGGGACACGGTGCATTGGAGGTTGATGAGGACGAAACCGTCGCCAAGCCGGAGTGGTACGATCGAGCGATCATTCTTGTTCTTGGGTTGATCGTTATTGCCTCGATGATCACCTACACGCTTTGGCCATTGAATGAAAATCAAATGAAAAGTCGGGCAGAGGAGTTGCTGGCGCGTGAAAATCGAAATGATTTGAATCAGGCCAAGGTCAGTTTCCTCGTTCCCATGCTAGAGAAGTATCCTGACGGAGAGCACGTTGAATGGGTCAATGAGCAACTGGACCGTGTGGAGATGCTTCAGGCTGAGCACGTTTTGGAAGTCAAGTTAAAGATCAATCGACCGTTATCCAATGAGGGCGAGCGACTTTACGCCGAAGCCTACGAGTTTGAAAAGTTTGGTGACGTGGCCACCGCACTGGATCGCTATCGCAGCATGGAGACGCTGCTAGCTGATGACGACACCTACAAACCATTCGTGAATCTGGCACGGAGACAGATCGCAAGCATTGAGGAGAATGGCGTGGAACAGGGTGAAGCTGCACGAATCATTCAGGGCAAGCTTGATCAGGCGGATGAATCGCTCCAGAATGGAAACATCATCGCAGCCCGGAAAATTTGGTACAGCATCATCGATCTTTACGGTAACAACGGCAATGTTGCACCACTTGTTTCAAAGGCACAGAAACTGATTGCCGACAACGGTATCCAAGAACAGGAGCCCTCCGAGTGAGCCAGCATGACGATTCAGCTTCGCCCATTGAGGCGCAATTAGTGGCTCCCCCAAGTGCTGTTGCCGAGACGGATGCTTCCACTTTGTCAAATGCACAAGGTTCGGTTGGTAATGCACCCTCAGGGTATGGTGGTGCTGAAAAGCTGATTCAGAGCAAACTTGCGGTGTTGGCGTGCCTGTTTCTTGTGACAGGTTTTTTGGGGTTACCGTTGCTGTGGATGAATCGAAGATTCAGTACAGCAGAGCGTTTCCTGTGGGCGATTGTCGTAACAATCTATACGCTCGCTTTGATCGGGCTTGTCGGAGCCATTGTGCTCTGGTGCTACAAACAGATTGTGGGATGATCGATCACTTTGGGGTACGACAACCAGGCCATAGCGTCCCCTGCAAGCACTAATTGAGTTTTGTTTTCCAGCGATCAATCTGAAGTCGGACTTGATCCGGTGCTGTTGATCCATAACTGACAAACGCAGCCACCGAGTTTTTGCAGCCGAGAGATTCAAAAACGGTTGCGTCAATTTCAGGCGCGTGGCTTTGCAGTCGTTCCAGTGGCAGTTCGGCCAGTGCAACATCTCGCTGCATTGCTTCACCAACAATTGCGCCAACAAGGTGATGGGCGCGTCTTTGTGGAACACCTTTGTCAATCATCCATTCCATCAATGTCGTCGCATCCAGATAGCCGCGTTCCAGTCGACTCTCGATTGATTCACGCTGCAGTTGACTTCCTGACACGATCGGCGCGGCCAATTCAAGCATCGCCAGGACGGTGTCGAATGAGTCAAACAAAGGTGGTTTGTCTTCCTGCAGATCGCGGTTGTACGCCAACGGCAGATTCTTCACCAACAGCATCAGGGTTTGCAGGTTGCCCATGACCCGTGCTGACTTGCCCCGAGTCAGTTCGAGTGTATCGGGATTGACTTTCTGAGGCATGATGCTGCTCCCGGTACAGAACTGTTGCGGGATCTTGATGAAGTTGTATTCCACCGTGCTCCATAAAATCCATTCCTCAGCCCAGCCGCTCAGATGGGAGGCAATGGTCGCCAATACAAATGCACTTTCCAACATGAAGTCGCGATCGCTGCTGGTATCAAGGCTGTTTGCCGTGACACCTTCAAAGTCGAGTTGGCGGGCTGTCCGCTCTCGGTCAATCGGAAGTGTTGTTCCTGCTACCGCGGCAATACCAAGACTGCATTGATTGACCCTGCGGCGACAATCAGCGATTCGCTCACGATCTCGTTGAAATTTTTCGATGTACGCGAGCCAGTAGTGGGAGGCCAGCACAGGTTGAGCCCGCTGCAAATGCGTGTATGCGGGGAGAATGATATCGAAATCGTCATCACATCGACTTAAAAATGCACGCTGCAATATTTCTAGCCGAGCATCGATGCCGTCGAGTGCCTCGCGAACCCACATACGGATATCGGTGCTGACCTGGTCATTCCTACTCCGAGCTGTATGTAATTTCCGCCCCACATCACCGATCCGGTCAATCAAGGCTTGCTCGACATGCATGTGGATATCTTCGAGCTCAAACCGAAACGGGAGCTGGCCATTGTCAATTTCCGATTGAATTTCCACCAAAGTGTCGCGAATGAGCGAAAATTCTTCCTCTGTCAATAAACCGACACTGCAAAGCATCTCGGCATGCGCGATCGAACCACGAATATCCTGCCGATACAAGCGACTGTCGAAACTGATGCTCTCAGCAAAGGCTTCAAGCCGTTCATCGGTGCTGGCTTGGAAAACACCGCTTCGGGAGGGGCTTTTCACGGATC
>JBPCVE010000266.1:0-3072 GCA_051010795.1 Rubripirellula sp. | reverse complement strand
CACCGAAGCGATGACGCCACAGGGGCACATCGGGATTCAGGTGTGGATAAACCAAGGTACTTACGGAGACGACACCGATGGCGCTGATGCCCAAGCGGGTCAAGCATCGAAAAAGCCAAAGAGGTCGTATAAAAGGTAGTGCGACGCGCGGCAACACGGTCGTCTTTGGTGACTATGGGATTCAGTCCCTGGAGCCCGGTTGGGTTAAAGCCACGACGATCGAAGCCGGCCGTATCGCTGCTCAGCAATACGTTCGCGGCGAAGGAAAGCTTTACATTCGAATCTTCCCAGACAAATCAGTTTCCAGCACACCGCTTGAAACCAGGATGGGTAAAGGTAAGGGTGAGCCAGACTTCTGGGCCGCGGTCGTAAAGCCGGGAACTATCCTTTACGAACTCGGAGGCGTCACAGAACAGCAGGCGAAGGTGTGTTTTGCACGTTTGGCTAGCAAGCTTCCTGTGAAAGTCCGTTTTGTGGAGCGTCGGTCCGCCTAGTGCGGGTATCGCCCCCAAAAGGCCGCGATGCTTGCATCACGGCTGCCGCAATCCTGTGGCTGAATGAATTTTCGGTTCGCATTAAAGACATACAGACATGAGTAGTAACACTGAACTTCGCGAAATGAGCGACGAGCAACTCGACGCGACTGCTAAAGAAGCGGCGCAGACGTTGTTTCGGCTTCGTTTTCAATCTCAGTCAGAGAGGTTGAATACACCAAGCGAAATTAGAAAAAATCGCCGTCTGATCGCTCGGATCAAAACGATCCAAACAGAGCGTCAGAAAACGGTAAGTTAGTAACACCAATCATTACCTACAGTAGAACTCGGACCTGACTCCATGCCGAAACGTGTTGTTTCCGGAATCGTGACCAGCGACAAGATGAGCAAGACTCGTCGTGTCGAAATTAACCGCTTGGTCAAGCATCCGAAGTATAAAAAATACATTCGCCGTCGCACCGTTTGTTATGCCCACGATGAGGGCAATGAGTCGGGCACCGGGGATCGTGTGGAAATCATCGAGTCGGCACCTTTGAGTAAGCTCAAGCGTTGGCGTTTGGTTCGTGTTCTCGAAAAGAGCACCGAAGTCGATGTCGCTGCCTTGCGTGCGGCTCGTAAAGGTGCAACGCAGGCTGAATCGGAAGCGATCGAGGCCGCTCACGCCGGTGACGAAGCGGGTGAGGCTGAAGCTGGTGAGACTACTGAAGAGACAGCAGGTGAGTGACCCGTCAAGGGCCAGGCACAACCGAAGTTAGCAAGAGCCTTCTAGGCAGTAAGATAAGATAAGAAAATGATCCAACAAGAATCCCGACTCGATGTGGCCGACAATACCGGCGCCCGACAAGTCATGTGTATCAAGGTGCTCGGCGGAAGCCGGCGCCGTTTCGCAGGCTTGGGTGATGTGATTGTGTGCAGCGTCAAGAGTGTGATCCCTGGCAGTGAAGTCAAGAAGAAGTCGATTGTTCGTGCTGTGATTGTGCGAACGAAACAGCCGACTCGCCGCACTGATGGGAGTTACATCAAGTTCGACAGCAACGCTGTTGTGCTGATCGATAAAGATAAAACGCCTCGTGGTACACGCATCTTTGGTGCGGTCGCTCGCGAGTTGCGTGATCGAAGCTTCATGAAGATTGTCAGCCTGGCCAACGAGGTTGTTTGACCAGCTACGAGTGAAGTTCACCGTTAGAAACCACAAAGTTTGAAACGAAATAGAAGTCATGTATTTCCGTATTGATGACGAAGTCCAAGTGATCTCCGGGGCCGGAAAGCCCAGTCGTGGTAAGATCCTCAAAATCGATCGAAAGAACAACAAGGTCGTCGTTGAAGGTGTCGCCAAGGTATG
Organism: Rubripirellula sp.; assembly: GCA_051010795.1. Taxonomy (GTDB): domain Bacteria; phylum Planctomycetota; class Planctomycetia; order Pirellulales; family Pirellulaceae; genus Rubripirellula. The sequence continues at coordinate 1,236 of JBPCVE010000266.1, read as the reverse complement.
GAAGCACGTGCGGCGAAGTCAGAAGAACCCCCAGGGTGGGCGACTCGAAAAGGAAATGCCAATCAGTGCCAGTAACGTCATGATTGTGGACCCTACCACGGGTAAGCCCTCCAAAATTGGCGTTCGGTTCCTGGAAGACGGAAGCAAAGAGCGTTACGCCAAGGGCAGCGGTGCCAGCTTGGGGATAATCGCTCCGGCTCGTGAACGGCACGTCAGTAAATAAGCATCATCATCCGGCGTGCCAGTTGAGAGAAGCACGACATAACCACCGATCAACATCGAAAACAGTTGTTAGAAACCGCGAACGCGGAACAAACAAATGGCAGAATCAAAACCAAGATTGCAAGTTCGCTACGAGAACGACGTCAGCAAGGCGTTGGCCGAGTTGCACGGATACGACAATCCACATCAGATTCCAAGTGTCGAAAAGATTACCCTGAACATGGGTGTCGGACAGGCTATTGGTGATAAGAAAGTCCTCGACCTTGCGTATGAGTGCATGACGGAGATTTCGGGTCAAAAGCCTGTGATCACCAACGCTCGCAAGTCGATTGCTAACTTCCGGCTTCGTGAAGGCATGCCGATTGGATGCATGGTTACTTTGCGACGTCAGCGAATGTACGAGTTTCTCGATCGATTAGTTTCGGTCGTGTTGCCTCGTGTTCGTGACTTTCGTGGCATCAGCCGCAAAGCATTTGATGGACGTGGGAATTACACGCTCGGTTTGACTGAGCAGCTGGTGTTTCCGGAGTTGAATCCGGATAAGTTCACTCGCCCCCAAGGCATGAACATCACTATCGTAACGACCGCGAATACGAACGATGAAGCTCGTGACCTGCTTGAGAAGCTTGGAATGCCTTTCAAACAGGACGACAGTAAAAAGGGAGCGGCGTAAGTTACCCTTACGACGCGACAGAATCTTCCACTTTACAGCCAAGAAACTGAAAGTCACCCCGTGGCAAGCAAATCGAAGATAGCCAAGGCCAATCGAAAGCCAAAGTTTAGTAGCCGGAAGGAGAACCGCTGCACATTCTGCGGTCGTCCTCGCTCGGTTTACCGCAAGTTCGGTCTTTGCCGGATTTGTTTTCGCGAAAACGCGAATCTCGGGTTGATCCCGGGTGTTCGCAAGGCCAGCTGGTGAGAATCGAAAGAGTCGAAGGGGAGTAGACAACATTATGATGACCGACCCAATTGCCGACATGCTCACTCGCATCCGTAACGCGGTTCGCGTTGAGA
>JBPCVE010000265.1:0-2736 GCA_051010795.1 Rubripirellula sp. | reverse complement strand
GACAAGTCATGGTCCTCGTAGGTATCAATACCAACCGCCGATAGATAGGTATGGAACAAGTGGCCTGCATCAACCTCGCGCTCAGCGACTTTGGTCCCGTCTGCATTTGTCTTTCCCACAATGCCTCCCGGTTGAATGCCGCAGCCGCCCAACGCCATCGACCAGGCAGTTCCCCAATGGTCACGACCATACTTTGAATTGATCTTGGGGGTGCGTCCCATTTCGGAATAGACCATCACCAGAGTGCTGTCCAGCATGCCACGATCGTGGATGTCATCCAACAGAGTCGAGAACGTCAGGTCGAATTCACCGAGCTGTTCGAGATGGAAGTTGAAATTCTCAGCATGAGTGTCGTACCCATGATGTGTCACCTTGACACAGGTTGCCCCATTTTCGAGCAGGTTACGAGCCAACAGGCAATGCTGCCCAAAATCGTGCCGACCGTAGCGATCGAGATCCTTCTCCTGAGCTTTCCCTTCAAACATGGCCTTTCGTTTCATCAGCTTGGCGGCTTGTTCGAAGGAACTGTTGTAAACGTCGGTGAGTGCCGGTGATCGCTGCCTGGAAAAACGTTGGTTGAAGCGAAGCCGCATTTGCTCGCGTGCCTCATCTGCTGTTGCGTCAATCGACGATGGGACAGCCATATTGGCGGGTGGCTTGTTACCATTGAGTTTCAATTGAGCATGCCGTGCTCCCAAAAAAGCAGCCGTCGAATCGTTGATGCCGCGCTTACTGATGTGAATGTAACCCGGCAACTCACCATCGGCCGGTGCCAGATACCGTGACGCGACCGACCCCACGTACGGATACTCGCCTGCCCGTCGCCCTTTCTCCATGAACAGCATGCCTTGGCTGTGATCACCGATTTTGGAGTTGATGCTTCGCACAATCGATAACATGTGCATTCGCTTGGCCGTGTGAGGCAGCAGTTCAGAGATATGCATTCCCGGCACGGAAGTCGGAATCGCCTGGAATGGCCCCCCATATTTAGTGCCAGGCTTGGGATCCCATGATTCAAGTTGACTGACGCCACCTTGCAAATAAATCTGCAAAATACGTTTCTGCTGCTTTTCCAGGACAGCAGCGTGTGCTGGGGTTAGTAACCCTTCGCCACCGATCGCATTAGCGCCAATCACACCGGCAGCCGAACCTGCCAAGAAAGATCGGCGGGCTATCAAGTGATCAATCCCATTGCAGTCGTGATGTCGTCGCATTTACGGCCTCCACTCAAATAATCCTGCCAAACAACTCTGCCAAACAACTCTGTCTATCAATTCTATCAGTGGTTGAAACGGAACTCCGCCGAAGCGAGTCCGGCCCAAACCAACTGCCGAATGTCTGCTTTACGGTCGTCGCTGGGCTCCAGCATTTCCTCAATCAGTTTTGACTCTTCCGAGCTGGGCATCCGTGAAAAAACCGACAGGTAAAATTCCTCGGCTACCTCAGTGTCTTTCATTGCTGCCAATCGATCTGACAGCCCATTCTTCAACGCCACCCACCGTTGGATCAGATCGCCATTGCGCAGAAACAACGCCTGATCCGCTGAGGCGTCGAAGCGGGACTGCTGCACTCCCTTGCTGCCAAACACTCCTGCAAACGTCGCAACATGGGCACATAACGCCTTGTTCAAACTCTTTTCCTGCCACACAGGATCGCTTGCAGAACCCTGCTTTACAGTTGCTTCAGTCGTCTGTTTCTCAGCCTTCTCCTCACTCTCCTTCTCAGATTTTTCCCCAGCTTTTTTTTCCGTCTCTTGTTCGGCTTTTTCTTCAGCTTTTTCCTGCTTGGAAATCAACGACGCGAGCTGTTGCTCTGCCAGTCCGCTCGCCTTCATCATCGACCAGGCGAGTTGTTCGGGTGACAGCGGCTTCAAGATTGCCACAGCATAATCAGCCGTTTCCGCGGTTGCATCATCGGAGTCGTGTCCGGCCGCCTGCGGCGTGTACTGACTGCTCCGCTGGTAGGCGTCCGTCAACGCCAATTGTCGCACCAAATACTTGAGATCGTACTCATGTTCCAGAAACGATTCAGCCAACAGACTTAGCAGTTCTGGATGTGTGGGCAAATTATCTGCATGCCACATGTCAACCGGTTCTACTAACCCCCGGCCCATCATAAGTGCCCAGACTCGATTGGCAATGTTAAACCGAAACGCCACATTAGCGGGGTCCGTGAGCGATTGCGCGAGTTGGAGTCGCCGACTGTAGAGCGGCACGGAGCGAACATCCTTTGCCGGTTTGACCTTATACAACTCATCTCCGCCAGGTGGATCAGCAATCGGCTCCGCATCCAGCACTCGCGGTGCGGTCTTGTCTTTCTCTGAGGTGAACACCGAAGTGAACTCAATTTCGCCGTCTGCCTTCTCCCCAATCGATGATTCCTTGGTCTTCGGATCCTTGAACACGAAACTGCGTTTGATAAACGCTGCTAACCCGTAATAGTGGCGTTGAAGATAATCGTCGATCGCGGGATGGTCGTGACATTGTGCGCATTGCAAGTCGCGTCCCAAAAACATCCGACCAACATCCCTCGTGACCTCATCCACGTTCAACTCACGATCCAACATGAACCGAGCTGCAGGGCGGGTCTTCTCGTCGGTCCCATCTGCCGTCAGCATCTCGGTGCTGAGCTGCATCCACGACTTGTTTTCCCGAAAGGAATCCCACAGATACTCTTCCCACTGCTCTGCCTTGATATGCTTGCTGGCTCGACGCTCCATCAGCATGACATCAAACA
>JBPCVE010000264.1:0-3947 GCA_051010795.1 Rubripirellula sp. | reverse complement strand
GATCTGATGCAAATGATAGAATCGCCTCAGCCAGTGAACTGGGGTTCCGTGGGTCTGCCCACAGAATGGTGGGTTCGTCTCGTTCCAACTCAATCGTGCCGCCCGCACGGGTTGCGATGACTGGCGTACCCAGTGCCATCGCTTCCAGAACGACGTTGGGCATGCCCTCAAATAGCGAAGGTAGTATGAGGGCATCTGCATTAATGATGCTTGGGCCTACATTGGACAGCGTTCCAGAAAATTCCACTGAGTGCGGATTGCAGACTGTTTTCGCTTGCAACTCAAGGTCCGAACGCAAGGGCCCGTCTCCGATCAGTCGCAGATGGATCGCTGGGTTTGAGTCGGGCCAGTTCGCTTGCGCGATGACGATCGAGTTGATTAAATCGCGATGCCCTTTTTCTTCCGTCATGCGTCCCACGCAAACCAGATTCAATGTCAATGCAGTTTCTGGTTTCTGCTCCTTTGTGGTGGCCAGTCGCAATGCATCGGTGTCAACAGGATTAGGAAGCACAGTGATCGAACTGGAAGGCAGTTGGTAAAAAATTGCTGCTGAGTCTGCTGCTATTTTGCTGACAGCAATGATTTGGCGAGAAGCTTGGTAAGCCTTCGCAAGGCGATGTTGTTTCATTCGCAAAAAACGCTTCTCGACCAGTGGCAAGGCCAATGCTGGTGGGCTTACGATCGTGGAAATGCGAGGAATGTTCCACTGGCGACTGGCAGGACCAGCGATCATCGTCATGTGAAAAGTTCGGTCATAGATCACGTCGATGGATTCATCAGCCAGCAATTCTCGCAAATGACGAATTTGCTGCCGCATCACGCCACCGGGCAGGTAGATCACAGGTTCCTTGCGGACATCCTCGAAAGAATGAATTGGGACATCCTCGGGAACCTGAGATAGCAGGTCTCCTGCCCTTTCCATTACATACAGGTGTGGTGAAAACTGAGACCGATCCAGATGTTTCAGCAGCATTAACGTTTGGCGTTCGCTACCGCCACCACGCATGGAACTGATCATGAATAGAACGCGACGGATCATGGGCGCAGCTCGACTTCAATCCACACCATGCGGTGATCCGTTGCATCGACCCATTGTGACTTCTGATCTGCACGGCTGGGCCAAAAAACGCCAGTGTCCCGCAGGACCAGTCCTCGACTCGGCAGAACGTAATCGATTCGCATCTGACGGCCCTTGCCGAAACTTGCAGTGGCATCAGCATTGTCTTTGCCAGCTAATTCAGAGGCACCGATGCTGACAGGTTTTGAATCATGTAGTTTGTTGTTACTTAATAATGCTTGAATAGCTGACCGTCGACTGTCGCCTGATTCAGGATCAGAATTAAGGTCACCTGCGATTGCAAATAACGCATTGTCCGGTAAACCACCTGCAGTGCCGTTGTCATCAATGAGGTGGGTTGATGATGGGCCTGCAAGATAATCTGTCCAGAACCTGATCTCGTCATGGTTGCGACATCCGTTGTGATCATCGGCACCGTCAAACACCGGTGGTGTTGGGTGACTGGCAAGCAGGTGAACGACTCGCGTGCCAACCTGAATGGGAATATCAGTGTGATTCTTGCTTGATAGTCGCAATTGCTCCCACACTTTGTCTGTGTAGTAGGATTTTCCTGTCTCCGGAACCGTTGGTCGAAGGGCGTTGGGTAATTGTGACCAACGGTAATTCTGAAAAGTTCGTATCGAAGATTCGACGATGGGAAACCGACTATAAACAGCCATTGCGTATTGCCCAGGATAAACACCATATCCCCAAGCATCGTTTGCGTCCGTTGATTTGCCATTTCCATTCAAATCCAGCATGCTTGGTTGGCCCGTGTTGCTGGGGATGGCATAACGGTAAGGATATTTGATTGCCCTCAATCCATTTTGGCCGATCTCCAAATACTCGTCACAAAAAGCATCAACTGTCTTGCCTTCTTGGTCATAGTCAATTTCGTTCACCAACAGGATGTCAGGGCGGACTGACTGAACAATCGATGCGAGATCAATGGCTTGCCGGTTTTTACCGCCACGCAGTCGAGTGAGTACTTGACCAGACTGCTTGCCATAGAGAGACGCATTGAAGGTAGCGATTCGGATTACGCCAATATCTGCCCCCTCTTGGATCTGCGTTCGATTCTGGGCGAACAATTCCTGATGTAGCAAGGTCGAGCAGCCTGAGATCAGAAGGATGACCGCGATCACTCGAAAGCGCGTGAGGCGAAAGTTCATGGATGATGCAAATTCATAGGGGATTGCCTGAATAGGGGAAACCGTTGAAAGTTGAACAGCACCATAATCAATGGATCCCATCACTCTTAGTGTATCACTGATGAATAATCTGGTCTCACTCCCATCGCATGAATTGCATCGCTATCTGGGGGCTCGCTTGGTATCTGAGTCGGAAGTCGAATTCTGTGTCTGGTCACCTACAGCGGATTGTGTCCACATTTATCTTGAAGGGCGTGAGAATGAAGAACCATTCGCTCTTCAAAAGCAGGATGGTGGGTATCACCTCGGCACCATGGATCGTGTTGGTGTGGGAACTTGCTATTACTGCTCGTTTGATGGCGGTCCCAAAAGACCGGATCCTGCCTCGCGTTTTCAGCCTGACGGAGTGCATGGCCCAAGTCAGGTTGTTTCCCGTGAATTTGCCTGGACTGATTCTAACTGGCAGGGAGTGCCTCGTGATTCACTGGTCATCTATGAACTTCATGTCGGAGCTTTCACCGAGGCGGGAACCTTTCGTGCTGCTGCTGCAAGATTGGACGAGTTACTTGATTTGGGGGTCTCGGCGATCGAATTGATGCCGGTCGCTGATTGTGCGGGCAGGTGGAACTGGGGATATGACGGGGTCTGTCTGTTTGCTCCTAACCGAAATTATGGAACCACTGATGACTTGAAGTTTTTAATCAATGTTGCTCATGCCAAAGGTTTGGCTGTGATCCTCGATGTCGTTTACAACCATTTAGGACCGGAAGGCAATTATCTGGGTGAAGCTGGGCCTTATCTCTCACGCCGACATAGCACGGTGTGGGGATCCGCCCCGAATTTTGATGATCCAGAGCATGGGGCTGGATTGCGGCGATTTTTCATCGCCAATGCCATGACTTGGTTGGAAGAGTATCACTTTGATGGTCTGCGAGTTGATGCGATTCATTGCATGAAAGATGACAGTGAATGTCATGTGATCACCGAATTGAGCCAGGTCGTTCGCTCTTGGTCAACTGTTGCAAAGCGACCGGCGATGTTGATCGCGGAAACGAATGTGTTTGATTCAGAGATGTTGAGCCCTATTTGCGATGGGGGTTCTGATTTCGATGCGCAATGGTGTGATGACTTCTTGCACAGCGTTTTTGCCGTCGTCAGGCCCGGCGAGCATCTTTGTCATCGCAAATATGAATCAGGGTCGGATCTGGATCAGACTTTGCGATGGGGATACGTCCACGAGGGGACCCTTCGTGAAGAGAGAGGCAGAGTCCAGCCCAGTGAATCCGCCGATGCCGATGGCTTGATTTACTCGATTCAGCATCATGATTTCATTGGCAATCATCCGCTGGGCAAGCGGTTTCATCAACTCACCAGTGTCGAAACACAACGGGCAGCATCCGCCTTGCTTCTGCTATCGCCTGCGATACCGATGCTGTTCATGGGGGAAGATTTTTGTTGCGAAAATCCATTCCAATTCTTTGTGGATTTTGGTGACGCGGACTTGCGAACGGCCGTTGTTGAAGGTCGGAAAAGGGAGTATCCCCAGCATGATTGGTCGACCGGCGTGTTGCCCACGGATGCCGCCGCATTCCAAGAGTCAAAAATTGGATCTGTGCTGGATGGTGATGGGGAGATGAGAGCTTGGTATCGGGATTTGCTGGCGCATCGCAAACGTTGGATTGCTAGCAGGGTTTTGCGGCAGCAACATCTGGTCGTGGACAGTTGCATTGAAAAAGGAC
>JBPCVE010000263.1:0-2756 GCA_051010795.1 Rubripirellula sp. | reverse complement strand
CATCCACCAAACCGCCTTTTTGGTTGGGGGCGAGGACAATGCCATCGACTTGCATGGTGATCATGTTCTTGACCACTTCAATTTGGCTACCTGTATCACTCTCAACCACAGGACCACGCCAAATGATCTCGATGTTTCCCAACTCATCCGCAGCCTTTTGCGCTCCAAAATGAACGGACTTCCAGAATTCGTGACTGGTGCCTTTCGGGATGACCGCGATTCGCAGTGGTTTTGCTTCTTCGGCACCACCACCGCTGTTGCTCGTGGTGGATTCAGCCGAGGGGCGGCATCCCATCACAAACGCAAACAGAATTACACTCAGAACAAAAACGTTAGGCTGCAGAAATCGATGCACCGTTTGGGTACTCCATCCAAGAAATCCGGAAATACAACGCTAACAGTGTAACGATTTGCTGACTCGCAGGGGTCCTTGTTGTGCATTTCCAGCATGAAATGCACGCTTTGGAAAAGGAAAAGATGGGTGCCAACGGCGGTGCTGATTGGATCAGGCATTTGCGGTACGCACTTCAGGGTATGCCTCCGCGCGGGCCGTACAAACCGTGCCGTTCAACTCGTTCATGAATCGAACTCGTTTTTTGAATCAACGTGATTTAAATTGGCATGGCGTCCAGTTTTAACTGGAACTGCTGTTGTAACGCCTGGTAGATAGGTCGTGGGCCTCCGTTGCCAATTGCGTTTTCGTTCACGCGGTTGGCAAACCACAAGCCGCCATCGGTGCCCATTAGCAGGACTTCATCTGCATCAAGCAGGTCGGTTGACGTGATAGGAGAAGTCGCCCAGCCGATTTGAAGTTCTTGCGCTAGTTGCTCAACGTAAGCTTGAGTGATGCCCCGCAGTACTCGGTCTCTTGGGGGAGATGAAATTTTTTGTGCTTTGACGATCGCGATATTTGAAATGCTGGTTTCGGTAATTGTCCCATCATTGTCGATGAGAACCCCTGAAGCAGTCGAATCTTTCTGTTGTGCCACTTGATCTGCCAGATGGTAGTGCAGACGTGAGCGGACCTTAATGGTTCTTGGCCAGCAGTCGGGGGAGGGTTGCTGAACGTCAGTGATCACCAGAGGCTGGCCGGATTCCTGACGCTGCTGGATGCTCTTCAAATTGAGACGATTGACATGCATTCCAAATGTTGCCCGTTCAGATTGCGCGGTGCCCGGCGTCGCAAAAAGCGTGACTCCCAATTCGCCTTCCGAATCGAGAGTTGCCTGATTTCGGGACAGCAGTTCCTGAAGCAGAATGTCGATCTCAGCCAAGGCAGGTAGACCTTCAATACCCATTTGCGAGGTGCTGTGTTGCCAGCGGTTCAAGTGAGGCTTGAGCTCGAAGATTGCGCGACCATAGGTGCGCAAGCGTTCGACAGCAGTAACGCCTTGCCGAAAGCCCGCATCGTCAACGCTGATTACCATTTGATTCCGGGGTACCCATTCGCCCCCCAGAAAACCAATGGTGATCAGATCAGCGGATTCACCGGTTTCGGGTGTCGTTGATTTCGGTGTCGTCGGTGTCATTGATCAAGTCAGCCATGATATTGGCTGCGTGTCGGGACTTGGTGTAGTAGTCCAATTCGTCGTGGCGGAGGCCAACGTAAGATGAGTAGTCACGAGCAACAACGGGAAGTTCGGAACCGTCAGCACGAGGGGCGAAGGAGCGTGGTCCGGTGTAACCCAGTGCCACTCGTCCGCGAACCTTGTTGAGTAGCCAGTATCGTTTCAGAACCGCATCGCGTCGATTGTACAGCAGTGCCAATCGATCAAGGTTCTTGGTTGCCATTGCATGATAACCCTTTTCCGATAACCAATTGCTATCGATTGCTGGAGCGACCAAGCCGACATCGACAGTAGCGCCCGTTGTGGGCGACCCTGGAAGAAGCCGTCCTCCCAGTTTGCCTCCGGCAAGAGAATGCAGTGCCCCTGTGATGACTCGACTGCCAAAACTGAAGCCGATCATTTTGGTAGATTCCGCCTGCTTCACCTGCTTTCGGAGCAGCCAAGCGAGGTAAAGCCCTTGGGCATCCGTGCGAGATGCTTTGCGTCTGGCATCATGGATCAGCGTTCCTTGTTTGGCACTAGGCCAACTGAAGATCACCCAGTCCATCGGCCGCTTTTCATTGCAGCGAATGATATTTCGGTAGACCGAGAAACTGCGATGAACAACCTTGTTCGAGGCCATTCGATTTCCGTGCACGTAGACCACAACCTGACGTTCGGGGGTCAGGGCACTCAGATATTCATCGAGTGTTGCCGGTGATGCTTTGCCTCGGCTGTCCAGGCGGTGAACTCGCAATTGCGGCGAGTCGAGATTGACGTTGCAAGTAGAACTGGTGAGGGATCGGGTACTGATCATCCAGAATCTGTCTGCTACATCCGGAATATTCGTCAGGCTTATCTGTTCCCGGGCTGCCTTGATCGCCGCATCGGTGGTGTTTTCTGTCAGTTGTGGCAGTGAGACCGGACGCAGTGATGGATCGGTGTTGGCTAATAGCGAGTTGATTTCATTGGGGGCCGTCGGGGGCGGTCGCAACCATGAAAGCGAGTCTTCGGCGGTGGATTGACTGGACACGCTGAGGGAAACCAACGCCGCTGCAAATGCGGCGGCAGTCTGTTTTCGGTTGTGGTGGGAGGGCTTCATGGGGAACAACACGTCGTCGGATCTTGGTGGAAGTTCACTTGAGTCACCACATTGTTGCAGAAAAAAAACAATGTTGCGTTTGCACATCATTGTCTGTGGCCTAATTT
>JBPCVE010000262.1:0-12478 GCA_051010795.1 Rubripirellula sp. | reverse complement strand
AGTTCGTATTCAGTGGTCGCGAACGACATTCTTCATCACGTTTCAATTCGCTCAGTTACCCTTGCAGGTGCGTTCGTACCAAGACGCACCTGTACATCAGGAATTTCACCCCGGAGCGTTGGCCGGCTGGAACGCCGCGCAAATATCTGGGGGCAAAATATGATCAGGATGGTGATTTGGTAGCCTCAGCGTTGTCGCCTGAGCATGCCGGTTATCACGACATTGATAATGGCCCAACGTTGCAGTGGATGATTGCCAATCAAGACGTGCCTGCTGTGGGGGAATTGCTGCAAGCTGCTGTCGCTAAACGTCCAGCAGAAGAATTGTTTGATATCCGTGAAGATCCTGCCTGTTTGAAAAATTTGGCAGGAGACCCCAAGGTGGCGGCAGTGCAGGCAGCCTTGTCCGATGCGCTGACTCAATACCTGACGCAGACCGGTGATTTGCGTCAGACAGATCCGGAAGCTGGGCAGGTTTGGGAAACGTACGAAAGGGTCAGTTCACTCAGGTGGTTCCCGGTCCCGGATTGGTACCAACGGGATCCGACGAAAGCACCCAAGCAACCGTGGCTGGAGAAACGTCGTCCCCGTGAGTGATCGGAGCATTGGTGCAAGCGGGCGCAGTTTACCCATCGACAGCAGGACAGAGTGGATTGATTTATCCTTTGCCTCAGCTTGCCAAGGTCGGTTCATGGGAGATATCCGCGGCGCACAGGCATGGAGATGAATCTGCGATTCCACGAAGGCGGGTTCAATGACCGACCACGATGATTGGAATGAGCATGGGGGGCGTTGCGGTACGCGGTCTAACCGACGTGATTCGCCCAGTGCCTACTGGTTTCCCTCGGTCGCCGAGGAAAGCACGATACTGCATCACCACAGTGCGCACGATCATGAATAGAGCGTGCAGTTCGAGTTCTGTGTCTCAGGGTTTTTCGTAAGACGTGAACGCAACAGTTACGAGTTGGGGGCAAATGCATTTGCCCCCAGAAAGAAGCAAGCTCGGCCAGAAACGAAAAGAGCATCAAAGAGAGCATTGATGCAATGGCCTTCACCTGAATTGCCTCGCTAACTTCGCCATGGAGAGCCATGTGAAAAGTCAACACGCTCGCAGTACTGTCCGATCGTCAGCAGAAGGAACCAAATCGATGACTGTGGCGATCACGGTCTCACATCTTGATTCATCAGCGTGTTGGTGCGCTGAGCTCATTGCTGCTTGTGATGCTGCCCGTTGGTCACCTGAGTCAATCAGTCAATGTTGCGAATTCGGATGTTCTTGAATTCTGCCCACATTGGCTTGCCCGCGTGCAGTTGCAAAGCCAAAACTCCCTCCATCAACGCTCGATCGGGGTGATCCGTGAAGTCGAGGATCAGTTGGCCATTGAGGTAGTGACGAATGTTTCTGCCTTTGGCAATGATGACTACCTCATTCCAGTCATCCACTTTCATCAGGTCTTTGAATGCTTGCTCATTGATTAAATCGTCGCGGATGATTTTCTTGCCATCATCAGTCCATGTCGCTTCCTCGCCCACCATGCAGATTCTTCCTCGCTTCCCCGTGAATCCACCTTCATCGTAGATGAACCCGGGCACATTGGGGAAATTTTCTTCGTTGCGAATCTCATGCTGATACCCTCGGACTATCCAGGCATTCCGCGGCTTACCCTCCGTGATGTGCTTGGATCGGTATTGGATGCCCGAGTTGTTGCTCGCGGTACAGCGAAACGAAAGTCGTAATTCAAAATCTTTGAGCGTTCCGTCTTCCCAAATCAGGAATGTGTTGCCATTGGCTTTTTCTTTTGCGGTGGTCTCACCGTGAATCACTCCGTCTTTCACGGACCACAGACGATCATCGCCACTCCAACCATCGAGATCCTTGCCATTAAAGATGACTTTCATGTCGCCTGTCTCGGGCGGAGCTTTGTGGTGGTCGGCAAAGCAGACCGAGGAAGCGACAAGTAAAGAGAGTGCGACAAACTTTCGGAACATCGATAAGGACTCCAGAGGCTGGTATTTGTTACAAGATGCACCATTGAGTATGGCTGACCCCGTTTCGTAAAACAACGGGCAAACGTTTGGGTGATATCCGGAGCGTTGTTGTTGGCTTGGTCACCCATGAAAAGACACAACCTATCCTCGCCTCTTTTCGACTTTGATTGCTAACGAAAGTCTGGCAGTCGAAAGTCTGGCAGTCGATGAGATGGCAGGCAGATGCATTCGAGATGCGGCTTTTACCTTTGATCTTTTTTGCAATGAGTGAACTGGTGAGTGCTGGCTTGCGTAGACCGGGGTTGGGTTATTGAGGACACAGACGGGCAGTTGTTGTCTTCTGAGTCGGTGAAACGACCATGGCCGTGTTGAGGAACCCTTTTCTTTACCCTTTTGCAACCGTCGTCGCAGTCCCGACCGCAAAGTCAGATTACGAAGAAATGTGATCTCCGGTAAGATGACGATTGGATGGAGTCGCATGGCAGCGCTCAATGTGCTTAAAATCTGGCATCGCGAAGCGGACCGTTCGTGATCTCATGCTGGCTTGTTTATCAAGTTTCTGTAATCGTTCCTAATATTAGGGTGCTGTTCTTTTGGGCAATGTTTCGCAATGGTTGGTTTGGCTTCTGGTGGTGACCATTCTGCCGTCCATGTTGTGTAGCATTTTGGTGCTTTATCCGATTCGACGCTACGCGCACCGACTGGGTTTGCTTGATCGACCGGGCGGTCATAGTACTCACACGGAAGTCACACCATTGGGTGGTGGTATTGGGATTTGGCTGGGGATCATGCTGACGTTCTTGTCAGGGACGATCGCAGTATTGGTGGCACGTGATTCGGTTTGGTTTCAACAGTACTTGCCCGAGTCCGTCGTGCCCTATCTGGATGGTATTTGGTCACGTGTCACGCAAATCTGGTACTTGCTCGGTGCGGGAACAATCTTGTTTGCGCTGGGTTTAGCGGATGATCGTTATGGTGTGAATGAGTGGGTTCGACTGGCAGTGGAGTTCGCGATCGCGGCGTTTGTGGTTTATGGGTTAGGGTTTGGGTTGACGGCACATATTGGCATTTCATGGCTGACCAACGTGCTGTCGATGATCTGGATTGTTGGCGTGATCAACTCGTTCAACATGTTGGATAATATGGACGGCTTGAGCGGTGGCGTTGCGGCGATCATTGCAGCGGCGATGGCTCTGGTCATGTTGTCGACTCGCGATCCCGGGACGGCGCGCCCCCAGGTATTGGTGGCTGCGTTGCTTCTGGTGGTGCTGGGGGCCCTGTTGGGATTTCTCTGGCACAATCGACCGCCGGCACGGATTTTCATGGGGGACGGTGGCAGTTATCTGGTGGGATTCCTGATTGCGGTGTCGATGTTGATGGCAACTTTTGCGGGCAGCGGCGACCGACCACATGCTGTGTTGGCGCCTTTGTGCGTCATGGCAGTTCCGCTTTATGACATGACCACGGTTTTGTGGATTCGTATTCGCGAGGGGCGGAGCCCGTTCGTGGGTGACCGCAGTCATTTTTCACATCGGCTGGTTGATTTGGGGTTGGGACGCACTCAGGCGGTGCTAACGATTTACCTGGTCACCGCCACCTGTGGCCTCGCGGCTGTCTTGCTGACGCAGGTGTCATTGCCACAAGCTGTCATGGTGCTGGGCATTGTGTTGTGCATGCTCTTCTTGATCGTCATTTTGGAATCTACCGGATGGCGAAAAAGCAACGATTGAACAGACGACCGGGCCCAGCTGAATTGTCGGTGGGAGCGAAACAGCAACCGAGATCGGGCGGAACAGCTGTGCTGAGGCGGAGGAGCAAGAAAGAGGCGGCGAGTGCGCTGACCAGCGTGGGGGCAGCCCGAACGTGGGCATCGCAATTATTCGATCCGATGAATGTCGGGGTTGCTTTGCTGGCGGGCGCGGTTGTTTATTTGGCTTACCATCCCAGCGACAGCGTTGCTGTTGAACAGGGAGATGCACTCTGGTTCACCTTGCTTGCCGTTTTCACGGCAACGGTGACCTGGGCTGGATGGTTTTGGCAGCGTGCTGGCCGCTCAGTTTCGGGGGGCAAGCAACGTGAGAAAGTTGATGACGGGCTTGAGAGCTCTGGAACGACGCTTGCCAATTCGGTGTCGGATTCACCACGTCATTTAATGGATCCTTGGTCTGCGGTGGTGTTGGATTGGGCAGCATGGCTGTTAGCGGCATGGATGATCTGTGCTGCCTACGCAACCTGTCCTCCTGGTAATTTGCGGATGGCAACCAATGAGGCTTGGCTTTGGGTTTCGGGGGCAGCCATCTTCTCTTCAGCACGTTTGTTGACTGAAAAATTGGGAACCAGGCGATCGTTATTAGCACTGGTCCTCGTTTGTACGGTTGGTTTATCTGTCCACGCCTTGCACCAATACTTTGTAACTCTGCCAGCGAACAGATTGCTCTTCTTGCAGGACCCCGACAAGGTGCTGGCCATTGCCGGAGTCAATGCACCGGCAGGCTCATCTGAACGAATGGTGTTTGCAAATCGTTTGATGGATGGTGGACCCACGGCGACTTTTGCTTTGGCTAATTCGCTTGCTGCGATTCTGTTGTTTGCGGTGGTTCTCGCTGTGGGGGTGTTGCGATACCGGATTCGAGTTTTGGGACGCCTTGGGATTGTATTCTGGATTTCCGTTGTCTTGTTGTGTGCTGGCGCCTTGCTGGCTGCACGTAGTCGATCTGCGACTTTGGCGATGGTGATTTCGGTTGGCTTGCTTTGGCTGTCGTCGGGTCGTTTAGGACGCTTTCGATCTCGTACCGTGATGGTCGGATTAGGGTTGCTGTTTTCCGTTTCGGTCGGTGGCGCGTTGTTCCTCGGGTTCTTTGGGAATCGCGAGTGGTTCGAGCAGGCACCCGCTTCGTTGGCATTCCGTTTCCAGTATTGGCGAGCAAGCTGGCAGATGGCGTTGGAGTATCCGTGGTTCGGTGTTGGCCCCGGAAACTTTCAGTCGTTGTATGAGCGGTTTCGTGAATTGAGTACCACCGAGCAAATCGCGGAGCCACACAATTTGTTCATTGAAACGCTGGCAAGCGGTGGCTTCGTCGCTTTGGGTTTGTTGGCCAGCCTGCTCATCGCGATCGCTGTGGTTTGTGTTCATCAAATGCGTGGTGCAGGTGAAGAGAACACAGAGATGGAGACGACGGCGTCGCTTGATTCAAACGGAGACAAGTGGATTTTTGTGGGAGGGACTCTTGCATTCCTGCTGGTTTGGTGGATGGGGCTGTTGGCCCTGACTTTACCGGACCTCGCAGCAAGCATGTTGGTGGTGCCGGCGGTGGTGCTTGCTGCCTTTGCATGCTGGCCTGCGATGCGTTCGCTTGGTAGCCGAGAGATCGATTCGATCGTTTTGAGTGCTTGCGTTGGTGTCGGAATCCATCTGATGGTTGCGGGCGGCTGGACCGTACCTGGAGTTGCATTGCTGCTTTGGATTGGGGGTGGATTGTTGACGCGGCGCGCGGGCACCTGCAGCGCGTTGAATGGGTCCAAAGGAAGCAGTGCTGAAGATAGCAGTCGTCTATTTGGGGCTGCCCGTGGAAAGCCGTGTGCTGTTGCAGTCGCGATCGTTGGGGCGTTGAGCGGCTTGGTTTTAACGCTCCAGTCGCTCGGGCCGGTTGAGACACGGAAGAAAGCGATGGCCGAGGCGGCTGAATTGCTGCAAAGCGGGCGGATTCGGCAGGCTCAGGATCAATTGTTAGTCGCAGCCTCTGCTGACCCGTGGTCCCCAGAAGCGATGCTGTGGCTGGCGAATCTCAATCAATTGCAGCTGGCAAAACTCGATCCATTGCAATTGAGTCGCCCCGGTGCATCGGACGATTTACGTCAAGCGTGGGATTCGGCGTTGAACGAGGCTTTGAAGCGTGCGGGGGAGGACCCCGCTGCTTATCGCCAAGTTGCGAGTCAGCGAATTCACTTGTATCAGGTTCATGGGCAGGCTGTGGACTTACGGGCGGCCACCGAGATTTTTGAACAGGTGGCGCTGTGGAGCCCAGCAGACGAGTGGATCATGGCCCAGATGAGTGTGCTTGAAGCGGCGCGTGGACGGTCTTCTGAAGCCGCAGAGTATGCCCAGAAAGCCAGGGAATTGTCGGTTTTGGGTGGAAATATAGAGCGGGCCCTCTCTCGGCAGCTAATCTTCTTGCCGCAGAAGGTCGGCCGGCCCGCCCAAGCAGAGCCAATCCGTCTACCCGCCGATGAATTGTTCACTCAGCAGCCTAAGGCCCTAGGGGCTGTACCGAAGTGATTGTCCATACCGAGGTGATTGTCCTGACGAACTAATTGCCGAACCGATCCGGTGGCAGTAACGTAATACCAGCGTAGGTCTACCTCGAAACCGTCTTTTTTGCATCACAGCTGTTCCATGACAAAATTTCTACTGGGTATCGTTTTCGCAGTCGTGCTTGGAACAACTGCTGGATGGGCCATCAATTATGTCTATTACGCAGGCGTCGTTGGGTATTTTGGGCCTTTCTCGACGGATAGCGATTTTCAGGCGACCGATTTGGTTTCCACCTTGCCCGTCGATACGGGGGACTCCGGTGCCAAAGTGAAAATGCTTACCGCACAGGTTCACGACTTTGGCATGATGAAGCCTGGAGACGAGGGGGAGCACATTTTCCGAATCGAGAACGTTGGTACGGATAATCTGCTTTTGCGATTGGGGGCAACTACCTGTAAGTGCACGCTCGGAGATCTTGAGCGTGAATCGCTGGGGCCTGGTGAGAGTACCGATGTCAAACTCAGCTGGACTGTCAAGGATGGCGGAGAGCCTGATTTTACGCAGTCAGCCCAGGTCTTGACCAACGACCCCGAGAAGGTTGCCATTTCGCTGGAAATCACCGGTAGGGTTGTCAGCGACGTCGACCTGGTGCCGGCAACTTGGAGTTTTGGTGAAGTGGGAACCGGAGAGCCGCTGGAAGTCACGGGCAAAATCTACAACTTCATGGATGGGAAAATACGGCCTGGGAAACCGTCGTTTAGCAGTGATGATTTGACGGAGTTCTCGACATTCGAGATTGAAGAATTTACACCCACGGAGGAAGAGGATGGCATTCGGGGAAGCGCGTTACAAGGCTTTAACGTGAAAGTGAAAGTACGACCGGGGATGCGGCAAGGCGCTGTGTCGCAGAACTTTCAGCTGCCATTCGAGCGGCTGGACAAAGATGGAAATCCTGTTCCTCTCACCGACGAAGCGGCCGCATTAGGTGGTGAGGTGATCCTCGTCCGAACAACTGGGAAAATTGTAGGGCTGCTAGGCATGATGGGCGCCCGATTGTCGGGTGCAGAAGGTGGCGGTTATCTCTACGATTTGAGCAAACTGGGGCAGGAGGGCAGTCTCAAGGCCAAAGCTTTTGTTGTTCTGCGAGGTGAGGAGCGAAACACGACAAAATTGAAAATCTCCGATAGGGTCGTCCCCGAGGGTGTGATCAAAGCCACGCTCGGAGAGCCAAACGAACGCGGCACAATGACGCTCTTCCCCATCGAAATTGAGCTGATTCCCGGAAAAGATCCGGTCGAACGTCTCGGTACCACCAAGGATGACTACGGTTCGATCTGGATTGAGTCCGATAACATCAAGATAACGCCCATGCGTGTTGCAATTAAATTTGCCATTGAAGGCGAGTAAGTACTCGAAAACAAGCGTTCCAAGGACTGGCACTGAACCATGAAGCTCGCATCCTTTCATCCGCGTCGCCGGAACCTGCCGTTCGTGAGTCCGCTCGGCAAGAGGCTTCGCGCCCCAATGGCCCTTGCTTTGCTAGCTACAGGGATCTTGGGCTGTTCCTCCGAGGACCGCTCTGCAGAGGTATCCTCATCAGTGGATCGTGGCGGTGATTTAAGCAACCCGCCACTTGATCCGCCTTACCTCACTGATTTGAAGGAGGGAAGCGATGACGGCGTGGCGATGCGGTTTGGCGAGCCTCGTCAGGGCAAGCCCGCGGAGGCTCAGGGCGACAATGCACCCCCTGTGCATCAAAGTGATTCACACGCTGCTGCCGGCGTGGCGACAGGTTCGCCCGGGGCCTCCACTGCAAGTGATGAAAGTGCTGAGTCGCCGAAGGGCATCATAGGTCCGGAAGATTACAAGACGTGGGCGGCGCCGGATCTGACGCTTGTCGTCACGGGACAGCAGCATGGCTACATCGAGCCTTGCGGTTGTACTGGCTTGGATCGTCAAAAAGGCGGTGTCGCGAGGCGTTTTACATTGATCAAGCAGTTGCGTGAGCTTGGATGGACACTGATGCCGTTGGACGCAGGCAATCTGGTCCGGCGATTTGGTCGGCAGGCAGAGGTAAAGCTGCAGCAGTCAGTCAAAGCGTTGAAGCTGATGGGATACGATGCCGTCGGATTTGGCAGTGACGATCTGCGGTTGGGAGTTGGAGAGTTGCTGGCGGTCGCGGCAGCCGAGGATTCACCTGAAAACACTCTTTACGCTTCCGGAAACGTGGTGGTGATCGATCCTTCGTTGATGCTGCAGAGCAAGGTGGTGGAGAAAGGTGGCCTGAAGATTGGTGTGACTAGCATCTTGGACGAGAAGTCGATGGAAGTGAAGCCCGGCGGCGACTTGGGGATTGAACCTGCGGTCGAATCAACTCGCAAAGTACTGGCGGAATTGAATCTGGCAAAACCTGATTTCAAGGTATTGATGTTTTTTGGGAAAGAGGATGCTGCCCGTGATTTGGCAAGGGCGGTACCAGGGTTTGACCTGATTGTGGTTGGTGGAGGCGGCGGTGAGCCAACCTATCAGGCGGAGCAGATCGAGGGCACTGAAACCCGGATGATCTTGACCGGGAATAAAGCCATGTATGCCGGTTTGGTTGGTTTGTATTCCAAAGGTGAATTGAAGTACGCGAGGGTGCCGCTTACCCATGAGTTTGAAGACGCACCCGAGATGCGACAACTGATGAAGGAATATCAGGAGCAGCTCAAAGACATTGGTCTGGAGGGCTTGGGGCTGAAGCCCATCCGCCACTCCTCAGGCGAACAATTCGTCGGCTCAGAAGCATGTGGGAAGTGTCACACTACGGCTTACGACATCTGGCAGGGCACGCCCCATGCCGAGGCAACGGAGCACATCGTCAAACCGCCCGCTGAACGTGGTGACGTCGCGCGGCATTTTGATCCCGAGTGCATCAGTTGTCACGTGACGGGATGGAATGCTCAAGAGTATTATCCGTATGTCTCTGGCTATCTTTCACTGGAAAAAAGTCCGCATTTGACGGGCAATGGGTGTGAGAATTGCCACGGACCTGGGGCAAGTCATGCAGCCGCAGAGGCTGAGGGATCCACTATCACAGATGAATTGAAACTGCAGTTGCGGGATTCGATGAAGTTGCCGCTGTCCAAAGCTCGCGACAAATGCATGACCTGTCATGACTTGGACAACAGTCCGGATTTTCATGAGGACGGAGCGTTTGAAGATATTTACTGGCCAGAGGTCGAGCACTACGGCAAAGATTAGAGTTTGTCGAAATCTGGTTGATGCGGACAGCTGAACTGCAGGAATCGAAGGTGAGGGGGCCCACGACGCTCGCTGAGTGCAACAGGCTGACGCGCAGCGTGTTGGCGGCACGATTGTGAGTTACACCCGGTTCGAACTCCGGGGGCCTGAAATGAGCTTCCAGCGAGCCTTGAGCAGCTGTCATCAACTCGAAGGAACTCGAGATACCATCGTCGAGCCAGAGGGACTCTGAACGCATGAAAAAAGGCGAAGCCGATCTCGGAAGACCGACTCCGCCTCGCACGGGGGGGCGCTTAATATCTTGGTGTCGTGCTCGTTGTCAGTTGCGTTTCCCCTTACGAAAATAACCATAGTCCCAATGCTTTCCGGCCATGAGAATTCTGCTGAATTCGACTCCGGAATTTAGTGAAACTGGGGCGTTGAAAGTATGCTTGTGCAGATTGTTCGGATTGTGTCGGTCGGGTTCATTGACGCTGTTGCAACCGGTCCTCCAGAGCGCGTTAGCAAGGTATCATCACCGCGGAAATTGCCTCAGTCATGAGTATGAAATCGATGAACCAGACAAACCATGATGCCCCTGAGCCTTTGGATGTGATCGCCGTTGGCGCGCACCCCGATGATGTTGAGATCGCATGCGGTGGAACGTTGGCCAAGCTTGCTGCCCAGGGCTACCGAGTCGGCATCATTGATCTGACCGACGGGGAACCGACCCCAAATTCTCCGGGCCCCGAGACCCGCCTTGCTGAAGCAAAGGCGGCTGCTCAAACGCTTGGTGTGCAGGAACGAATACAGCTCGATTTACCCAACCGCCGGCTTTTTGACTGTTTTGAGGCAAGAGTGGCCTTGGCGGCTGAATTTCGACGTTGGCGACCGCAATTGGTGCTGGGTTTTGGGGCAAAAACGCCCATGGCCTCGCCCGATCATTGGCAAGCAATGCAGATCACAGACGCCGCCATCTTCTACAGTCGTTTGACGAAGTGGGATGAGCACTTTGTTGGGCTTCCGGTTCACACCATTGGTCGGCATCTGTATTACCGACTCGCCGTCGAACCAGACACCATTTCCGGCTATACGCATCATCTAACGGTGGACGTGACAGAGACGATCGCGGCAAAACTGGCATCGATCGAGTGCTACCAGACGCAGTTTTCACACAAACCCGGGATTTTGGACCGAGTGCGGGCAGCTGCGACAGTCACAGGGGCAGCCGCAGGTTGTGCAGCGGGTGAGTCATTCGCTGCAGCCAAACCGTTCGCTGTGGACAACCTGCTTGCGACTGTGCTGAGAAAGTGATTAGCCGATAACAGGACGTGTCACTGAGTCTGAGGTGAATGTCCGATTCCCGTGAGTGCTCAGTGACAGTACTTCAATGGCTGAGTCTTCTCATGCCGAGCGGCACAAGAAGACTGAACACGGTTGCCTGGTCGCCTTATCGCATCAAGATGGTGAATGCATCGAGGTACTTCTGCAAGCTCTCGGCATCGGTTTCGGCCCACCCTGCCGTTTTGTGACGAAGCACAGCTAGCTTCAGTGCTTCAAACGCGTCGGCGACATCATCGGGAAGCTCCGGTAGTCCTGCGAATGGCTGAACGGAGGGCTCGTCGGTCTGGTCCTGAGCAACACTGGCAGCATTTGCAGCGACGGTATCACCACCTCCTACGACACTCAGGCCTTCTTCTTCGCCGAAGTCAGGTGATTCGTGTAGCGGGCCGGAAGCAACACCGGAGTCTTCACCGTACTCCTTGGTGCGTCCACCACCTTGGGCCGGTAGGACCACATCTTCGTCGGTGTCGACTTCTACAATTTCACTGCTGGTGGGACGTTTTGATTCAACGGCACCCTCGGCTTCCCAGCGTTTGTTGCGCATTTGCGAGACACTCCATGACTCACCGGCGGCACCTTCGAGCCACATGGGGGCATCGTCCCAATCCAGAGCGGCCAGGAAGTGGCTCCAGTAGAGCCCAGAGTAGGTTTCATAGGTTGATGCAAAGCGGTCATGCACGCGGCGCAAGCGACCCACATGAGGAGCGGTGACGCCACCGACCCGTCGAACCCATGCTTCGTCAGAGTATTGGTGGGAATCGACGTCTGATTCGACCAATGCTTCACGCCACTGGCTGATGATGCGGCCTTTTTCCCAGTTGGTAGTACTGATCAGGCTGTTCCAAAGGCCCACAAAGGGTTGAGCCAACTCAGCAAGATGACCTTCGTCTTCGTCGCTGGATTCTGATCCCGCATCGGAGTCGGACTTGTTCCAGGCATCCTCAGCGGCATCTGCTTCAGCAACGTCTTCGGGATGGGCCAGATTTTCGGACGCAGAGCTCTCAGGCTTTGATCCAGCATCTGTTTCGCCGGTCTCCGAGGTGCCGTCTGCTTCTGTTTCGCTGTCTGTCTGAAAAGGAGTTTCGTAGCTGTCGTCAGGGGTCATGTGCGTCCGTCGCGGAATAAGGGCGTCGATCAAGTAGACACGTACGCTACCCAAACCAGCCCGTGCAGGTGAAGTCACGGATCCGTTTTTGCGTGCAGTTACGCAAATAACGGGTTGGATCGATCCAGCTGGGGCATCTTTGGCGTGTGGATAACCTGTTCGGTTTGAGGATGCTGGCGAACTGAACACTGCCAATTTGAAAATATCCGGTCAGCGTGGTACGACATTGACTGATTCGTACCTGCGGGCAGTGAACGTTTTGCTTGCTGTCCTCCCCCCCTCGAAAAAACGAAATGTTGTTGGAATCACGATGATCTTCTTTTTAAAACCGTCGCTGCGACTGAGAATGCGACTCTCACTGACTGATCGATTTTCAAATCAGGTGACCGTGAAAATCGGCTCCTTGTCGATCCTGCTTTTAGGCATTTCATTGTCTGGATGCGATTCGAAGTCTGTGACCGTGCCGGCGGATTCCAGTAACGCCCAGAGCGAATTGGATGAGCCAGTGTCCGAGATTGACATTACAGAAGAACAGCCTGTTGCCACTGACGAGGAGCAAGCGATGAA
>JBPCVE010000261.1:0-3303 GCA_051010795.1 Rubripirellula sp. | reverse complement strand
TGCTCGGGGCGTGCAACCTCATCAACCCTGCTATGCGAGAAGGCTTGACTAACACGATGAAAAGGGCAAGACCCACTGTTTGTTACCTGGCTGGGGTCCCTGCTCAGGACTGCTGTATTACGCTGCGACGGGGTGCCGACATCGGTGTTCGCGACCGCTGGCATGTGGGTAGTCTTCATTATTTGGATTCCGTGATAGTTGGGCTGCGAAAGAAGTCTTCGCCACACGTTCAACAGGAATACCGACCACCGATTCATCCCTTACACCGTTTTTCGCGATTTACGAGAATTAGGGAGAACAGTGATAACTTGAAGATGATGCAATTTACGCCCAAACAGGTCTGAAGCATGCCTGTTCACGTGTGAAACCAAGGGGCAGTTTACAACGTCGTTGTCTTACCCAAAGATGGAATAATGAGCAAAAGTGCATCAAACGTGTTCGGGCTCGTAGCAATCATCATCTTATTGATTGTGCTCGCTGTGCCGTTTTCAATGACAGTCTTGGATTCTTTTGCTGGCTAAACTAACAATGTGTTTTGACGGTAAGCGGAAGCTTGTTGTCAGACGCTCGGCGATAGTGTGCAGAGAATGACGGCGCAAGCAGGTTCACTCGTTAACACTAAGGGTTCGGACCCAGTATCATGTCAGGTGGAACTGACAATCGTTGCCGAGGGAGTGTTCATGGACCGAGAGACATATGAACTTGCGTCTCAAAAATTCAAACAAGCAGTCGATTTAGATACCGTGGCACAGCAGGTTTTCCTGGAAAAGCTGCAACAAGAAGACAAAGAGCTTGCTGGTCAGGTCGCGCGGATGCTGCACGCAGACGCTGCCGCGGAACAGAACAAATTCTTTGAGCCACCGGACAGGAACGAAGCAACTCTCGCTGGACCCATTGTTTCAAGCGGCTTTCACGGCATGGAAAGCTTCACTGGGACTCAGGTCGACGAATATTTGCTCAAAGAAAAAATTGGGCAAGGCGGGATGGGTGTGGTCTATCGTGCGCTTGACTTGAATAACCAACGCCATGTCGCAATCAAACTCATTCGAACGGGCGCATTCGTAGGTGAGGAGGTAATCCGACGTTTCCGCAGTGAAAGGCTTGCTGCTGCGAAAATGGATCATCCGAATATCGTCCCGGTTCATGCATCTGGAAGCGGGTATGGGTTTGAATATTTCACCATGGCGTTGCTGGGCGGCGGAACCCTGAACGATCAGCTAGTTCCATGCCTGCCGAATCAGCGTTTGGTAGCGCAATATTTCGTCAAAATCTCGCAAGCGATTGAGTATGCACATCAGAAAGGCGTCATTCATCGGGACATCAAACCTGCCAACATCCTGTTCACGGACAACAAGCAGCCGATGGTTGCGGATTTTGGGTTGGCCAAATTGCTGAACGCCTCCGAGGGAAACACCGCGACGGGCCAAGTGATGGGGACTATGGTTTACATGGCACCAGAACAGTTTGAGAGCCCACGGGATGTTCTGCCCGCTGCTGATATTTATTCACTGGGGGCAACGCTATACGAATGCCTGACGGGACAGCAGGTTTTCGACTGCGATCTGTTGAGTAGCTTCTACGACAGCGTTCGGAACCGGTTGCCACCGCCTCCAGCCAACATCAACGGCGAGGTTGATAGTGAACTAAGTGACATTTGCATGAAGTGTCTCGCGAAAGATACAGCCGAAAGGTACCTGTCGGCACAAGATGTCGCCGACGATCTGGAACGATATCTTCGAGGTGAACCGTTATCTTTGGCAGGCGACTCAGAATGGAATCAGTTTTCAAAAGTGATCGCGTTTCGTGAAAGCCATGAATCGTTGATCAGTCAAGGAGCAACGACGTGGATCTTGGCGATAAGCCTCACTCTGCACCCGATGATTTTCTGGATCATATCGACAGGGCAAACGGTTGCCGCATTGTGGGCCGTGTTGCTGATTTGGGGTACCACCGCAGTTTTCGTGAGTATCCACTTTCATTGGCGGCAGTATTGGCAACTTAGTCCAATGGAACGGCAAAGTGGTTGGATCCTTGCTGGTGTAAGTCTTGCTTCGCTGTTTCTTTTCTTCATCCACGGTCCACTCAGGATGGATGCATCTGTATCCGACTTTCTGGGCGTCTATCCACCTCTTTCGCTACTAGTGGGCGTTGCCATGTTTGCGCACGTGGGCATTCACTCAGGTCGTTGGCTGCTGGTTGGCGCACTGTTTTTTCCGCTAGCTGTCATCATGTCATGGCTACCCAATCCTGCGCCATTGATCTTTTGCGCTGCTGGAGTCGCAGCAGCCTTTGCGGTACATCGCCATCTACGAAGTGCAGCTTAACATTGTGCACCACGAGCGTTTACCAACAGTAATTGTTGCCTACGCAGCAGTCCGTACTGACCATCTCACTCGGTTTCCAGGTGGGTTTTGAGGAAAGCTCGAGCGGTCCTCCAGTCTGCTTCCACTGTTGAGATGGAAATATTCAGCGATTCCGCTACTTCGTTCACGGTCAGCTCCATGAACCATCGCAGTTGAACTACTTTGGCCTGCCGAGGGCTCAAGGCTTCTAACTCATTCAAAGCCTCATCCAGTTCAACCAAGTTGATGGACTGCTGTTCGTAGCGTTCTAAAATGGCGTCCAAGCCATGCCTTTCCATTTCTCCGCCGCGTTTTCTGGCACTTCGATGACGATACTCATCGACCAGAATTCGACGCATCGCTTTCGACGCTGAAGCAAAAAAGTATCCGCGGTTTGGAGGATTTTTCATCGCTGGGGTCCCTGCCAGACGGAGAAAGACCTCATTTGCCAAGGCTGTCGGCTGAAGCGTTACGTTGCGTTCCGTCCGCATCAAATGTTCAGCTAATTGCCTGATTTCCTGATAAATCAGGACGGCCGCAGTTTCCTGAGCCTCTTTTTCGCCGCGACCGGCTCGCTGAAGCAGAGCTGTGAGGCCCTCTTGTGGATCGGGTGGCATCGATGGACATCCTTGAATTTCTCACGCGTATTGATATTTCGAAAAAAACACTTTTTTCGGGTCCAGGAATCAAGGGTTTCACTCACGTTTTCCGCAGGTCCTGATAGTTCGCATCTTCATGTGTGGGGATTCCCGCAGCCGTAGACGCAATTCCAAGTCAAAAACTCTCGGAACGCCAGTCATGCACACGCACCAAAAAGAACTCCGAAAAAAAATGGGGAAGATCGAACCGTCAAAAGGCCCTACTTTCTACCTGTTCGTAGGGGGTTTGGCCATCATCAGTGCAACTACCTGGGCTTACACGGCTGGCGTATTGAGCGCTGGGTTCGCATGGCCAATTCTGA
>JBPCVE010000260.1:0-4843 GCA_051010795.1 Rubripirellula sp. | reverse complement strand
GGGCACGCGGATGAAAAGGATGGGGCAGGTACCTAGGACGAGTTTAGGGCAGTAGAATGGAACCAACAACTTCGCTAGAATGTCGTGGCTCAGGAACACGCGTGTCACTTTGCTCGCTACAGTGTTTGCCCTCGCCAAAAATCGCGTGCGAAAACTGATCCTTTGTTGTCTGAGAGATTCCGGGACTCATCTACGCGTTCGACTCACAAGAGTAGTTTGTTTTGTTAGACATTGAAGAACTGCTGACGCCGGTATCAGATGATGCACCCTGTGGTCCCGACCTCGAATATGACGCCGCTTTTGGCGAAATGGAGCGAGCGGCTGAGGGCAAGGGGGACCAGCAGTTCGGCGACACAGTTGTTGCTGCTGAACCGCCCGACTGGAAGGAAGTTCGTAAACAGGTGGATAGTTTACTTCCACGCACCAAAGACATGCGGGTTGCTGTTTACCTCGCTCGCTGCCTGTTGCATTTCGAAGGCCTGTTGGGTGTTGAGTCTGCCCTGAAGTTGCTTCGTCGATACACCGAGGACTACTGGGGAAGTGTCCATCCCGAGTTGGATGAATCAGACAATAATGACCCCACTTACCGAATCAACACACTTGTTTCGCTCTGTGATGAAAGTGGATTCCTCCGTGAGTTGCAAGATTGTCCCATGGTTTCCTCGCGAGCTATGGGACAGTTCGGCCTGCGAGCGATCGTGGATGCGCACGAAGAGGGCGAGTCGTCGGGGGAAGAATCCACCGGTGGTGGCGCTTGGGCAGAGGAAGAGACTGCGCAGGTTGATGCTGAGCCGAGTGGTCCCACGCCCGAGGTGATTGATGCTGCGTTTACGGATGCGGATGCGGAAACGCTCGTTTCCACGGAGGAAGCAGTCCGAAACGCCGCGGAGCATGTCGCTGCGATTGAAAATTGGGTGACTGAGCAGGTCGGTGCCGCTCAGGCGGTTAGTCTCCAATCGCTGCAAAGCCTCTTTACCCAAATGGCAGAGGTCATGCAGTCGCAACTGCAGCGTCTCGGGATAGGGGGTGAGGAAGAGGAAATCTATGTAGAAGAAGATGAATCATCAGACCCGATCGGTGAAGATGTTGAGAATGGTTCAGGGGGAGTTGTCCAGCAATCAGTCCGGTTGGATGGGAAGATTGCAACGCGTGAAGACGCAATCAAAGCGCTCGATCGCGTCTGTGAATACTACGAGCGGAACGAGCCCTCAAGTCCGCTTCCGCTTCTCATTCGCCGTGCGCAACGCCTCGCATCGAAGAGTTTTTTGGATATTATCCGCGATTTGGCCCCAGATGCGGTGTCGCAAGCCGAGGCTTGGGGTGGGGGAGCAGGCCCGATCATGGAAACTGGTTATGGTGACGAAACACAAACTGCGGAGGAAGATGCGAGTTCCTCCGATTCATGGTGAAATTCCGTTTGCAACACAAATTTTCAATTCAATCAACCTAGCGTCTTGCATCTCTGAAGGAGAAAAACATGGCGAAATCCAGTAGTCAAAAATTCATTGCGAGGAATCGGGCGCCCCGCGTCCAAATCGAATATGACGTGGAGGTTTACGGTGCTGAGAAAAAAGTTCAGTTGCCGTTCGTGATGGGAGTGCTTGCCGATTTATCGGGCAAGCCGGAAGAGCCGCTGCCTGCCGTTGCAGATCGTAAGGCTCTTGAAATTGATGTCGACAATTTCGACGAGCGCCTGAAGTCGATGAAGCCTCGTGCCGCATTCTCGGTTCCCAATACGCTCACGGGCGAGGGGAACATGAGTGTCGACCTGACCTTTGAAAGCATGGACGATTTCTCCCCTGCAGCGGTCGCTCGAAACGTCGACTCGCTAAGCAAGTTATTGCAAGCTCGCACACAACTCTCAAATCTACTGACCTACATGGATGGCAAGGATGGCGCCGAAGCCCTTCTTGCGAAGGCTCTTCAAGATCCAGCTTTATTGCAGTCGCTTTCGGCTGCCGCAAAGCCTTCGGATGGCGATGCTGATTCCCCTGAAACACCCGCTTCTGAGGAGTAAAACTTATGAGTACCGATCCTACATCTGCTGGCGATGCGCAGCCTGAAGGCGCAACAATCGAAGCTGGCGACTTTGCCTCCCTTCTTGAGAAGGAATTTCGCCCTAAATCAGACCAAGCCAAAGAAGCGGTTGAAACAGCAGTTCAAACGTTGGCAGAGCAGGCGCTGTCGCAGACAACTTTGGTGTCAGATGATGCTTTGAAATCAGTTGAGGCAATCATCGCTGAGATTGATTCCAAGCTCTCAACGCAAGTCAATGAGATACTGCATCATGAAGATTTTCAGAAGCTTGAAGGTGCGTGGCGTGGATTGCATCACTTGGTAAATAATACCGAGACCGATGAAATGCTAAAAATCCGGGTCATGAATATTTCCAAAAAGGATCTTCACAAAACCGTGAAGAAATTCAAAGGCACCGCTTGGGACCAAAGCCCCATTTTTAAGAAAATGTACGAAGAAGAGTATGGGCAGTTCGGCGGAGAACCTTACGGGTGTCTGGTAAGTGACTTTCATTTCGATCACAGTCCGCCGGACGTAGAGTTGCTTGGTGAGATGGCGAAGATCTCCGCTGCCTGTCATGCGCCCTTCATTGCGGGAGTTGCTCCCTCTGTATTGCAGATGGATAGCTGGCAGGAACTGACCAATCCGCGTGATTTGACCAAGATCTTTCAGACTCCCGAATATGCGGCTTGGCGTTCGTTGCGGGAGTCCGAGGATGCAAAGTACATCGGCTTGGCGATGCCTCGATTCCTCGCAAGGTTGCCTTATGGGGCAGCAACCGACCCTGTTGAAGAATTCGACTTTGAGGAGGTCACAGAAGACGCGGACAGCACCAAATATTGTTGGGCTAATTCGTCCTACGCGATGGCCACCAATATCACACGATCTTTCAAAATGTATGGATGGTGCTCGAGGATTCGCGGCATTGAGTCGGGCGGTGCTGTTGAGGAATTGCCTTGCCACACTTTCCCCACTGATGATGGTGGAGTCGACATGAAGTGTCCTACTGAGATTGCGATTAGCGATCGTCGTGAGGCAGAATTGGCGAGGAATGGTTTCATGCCGTTGATTCACAAGAAAAACTCTGACTTCGCTGCATTCATTGGCGCTCAGTCGCTGCATGAGCCAGCGGTTTATGACGATCCTGATGCAACGGCGAATGCGAACCTTGGCGCCCGGTTGCCGTATCTGTTCGCAACCTGTCGTTTTGCACACTATCTGAAATGCATTGTCCGCGACAAAGTGGGTAGCTTCAAAGAGCGTAAGGAAATGCAGGCATGGTTGCAGGATTGGGTCATGCAATATGTCGATGGAAACCCAGGTACATCCAGTGAGACGGTGAAGGCACAGAAGCCACTCGCTGCCGCAGAAGTTGTTGTAGAAGAGGTTGAAGGCAACCCTGGGTACTACACTTCCAAATTCTTCCTGCGACCGCATTACCAGTTGGAAGGTTTGACCGTCTCCCTACGCCTCGTTTCGAAATTGCCATCAGCCAAAGGTGGTTGATCAGAGGGCAACTTGGTTTGTCTGCCGACTTTGGCATGACTATTGTTTCAGAAGCACAACTCAAACTTCAATACAAATAATAAAGGGAAAGTGAACACTATGGCTGTAGACATGTTTTTGGCACTCAAGGGTGAGATCAAAGGGGAGGCTCAGGATGCCAAGCACAAAGGGGAGATTGATGTCCTTGCGTGGAGTTGGGGTTTGTCGCAATCCGGCAGCTTTCATGTTGGTGGCGGTGGAGGTGCTGGCAAAGCCAACTTCCAGGACATTTCAATCACCAAGTGGGTCGATAGTGCATCCGCGATTCTGATGCTTTATGTCGCAAATGGAGATCACTTCACCGATGCTAAGCTCACCGTGCGAAAGGCGGGAAAGAAACCGCTTGAGTACCTCGTCATTGAGATGCAGAAAGTGATGATCACTTCAGTTTCCACTGGTGGGTCAGGTGGTGAAGATCGCCTGACTGAGAATATCACGCTCAACTTCGCCAAGGTCGAAGTCAAATACAAAGAGCAAAAACCAGACGGCTCCGGCGGTCCCGAGAAGGTATTCAAGTGGGATATCGCTGCGAACGACGACACTTAGGCCGACAAGTCCGGTTGTTCGATTTCTGTTAAGATTTCGTTTCATTGAATCCACGTGCAAGCTGGGCACGAGGATTCAATTTGAACCTGATGCCTGTCCAACGCTCATGTTCGACGTTTTCGCATTTCTCGCGTCAGCGTAAAGTCGGGAAGGTTCGAAGCCTTCTCGTCAGTGGTTGTTCTTACTCAAAACCGAATCGATGAGAATATGCTGGCAGAAGAGAAATTACGGGAAGGAGACGTGTCAGGGGCGGTAGCAGCGCTGAAGCGGGAAGTCCAGCAGGACCCTGCGAATGGTAAGTACAGAGTTTTCCTCTTTCAATTGCTTTCGGTGCAAAGCAAATGGGAAAGTGCGGCCACGCAGTTAGAAGTTGCTGGAGATTTAGATCCCGGCAATTTGGCAATGGTACAAGCTTATCGCGAAGCCATTCGCTGCGAGAGCGAGCGGCAGTCTGTATTCGACGGTAAGTCAGCCCCGATGATTTTTGGTGAGCCAGACCGATGGGTTGCTCTTCTGCTGCAGTCTCTCAAACTTTTGGCTGACGGACAGCCTGCCAAAGCTGCGTCGCTGCGAGAGGAAGCTTTCGAATTGGCACCTGGTACGTCCGGCACGGTCACTCTGGAGAATAATGATTCGAGTGCTTTTGAGTGGATTGCTGACGCGGACTCACGAATAGGGCCTGTCATGGAGGTATTCATGAATGGCCAGTACTATTGGGTTCCACTTCAGCGGATTG
>JBPCVE010000259.1:0-5984 GCA_051010795.1 Rubripirellula sp. | reverse complement strand
TAGTTGATTACCATCAACCAACAGCAAAACACCGCAAGTACAGTTACTGTACTCACCCGAACATAAATGAACTTCGAGCGTGTCTTTGCATGCGGGACAGCGACTTTAGAATTTACGGCTGTTTTGTTCTGAATCGTTGCCACTTTTCCCTTTCCGCCGCTTTGATCTTGCATTCACAACTACGCACCCTGTCCTTTGGAGCCTCGAATCACGCCGCAACGTTAGTATAACCCGCTCACAACATGCAGCAGACGCTGAAGCCTGCATGGTTAGCGAGACAAGCGACTTCGTAGAGGCTGAAAAATACTTTCCCCATTAAACAGTTTCATCAACACGGTACTCGTAAGAATCATCATTGCTTACTGCACGCTTAATCAAGGTTTCCGCTGACTACTTTGCCACGGGCGCCGAATCGATCACACCCATCTTGTCGGGATCTGCCGACGAAGCACCATTAGACGAACTTCCATATCGCAGACGCACGGATTGTGTTCCAGATTTGGATACCTTGACGACAAACAGGGCATCGTATTCGTCATGGGCGATCTCGAAGGGTTTTTCATTCGCAAGCAAGCCTGCAATTACCCCAGCCGTATTTGAGTGTCCAACAATCAAAACGACTTCCCCCGAATGATTTTTCTCAAGTGAAGCGATCCAATCCTTGCTTGGCTTCTTGTAGGAGCGAATCTTAGTGTCGGCAGCCGTCGCCAAGGGCTGCGCGGTACCTTTCGTCCGTTTGGTGTCGGTCGAATAAATCACTTGGACATTCAGTGCACTGCCGACCGAAGCCAGCACTTGTGATCGCTGCTCGCCAGCTTTCGTCAACTTATCCAAGTTGCCATCTCGCTCAGCGTGCCGAACTACGAGGAAAGTTGTGGCGGCATTGGCTGACTCATTTTGGGCAAACAACGTCGCGGGAACGAGAGTGCCCAGAACGAGACACATCCCAAAAAATACTTGGCAGATTGCTCGCGGGCTGGTGAATCGGATCACTGGGTTCTCAAATCGGCTATTGAATGGGCGCAAAATGGATTCCTCTGGTCATCAAAAGTTTCAAAACGGGTGTTAGTGGAGTTCGTCGTTGAAAAGATGATATCACACGTCTAATCCGAAGCCTGTCGAATGACCATTGAAATGTCTTTTCAATCGTAAAAACCATGGCTTCGAGTCTAATGTTGGACAACAGAAATACGACCGAAAAATCATCGGACACCTGCTCTCTTTGTGCTTGTTTATTCTGTCTGCAAGCTAGCGAGACTGTCAAACACGACCGCAAGAAGCTTTGTCTTGCATCAGTCAACTAGGCCGCACCAAAGAATGCTACAGCCAATTCAAGTCCGAATCGCACAGAAGACGAAACTCGCGTGCACTGGCGCGATTGCAGGCCGCCGCTCCAAATAGTTGATTTTCAGTTCTTTGTCTCGCTCAGCCTAGAACAATCGCTACCAGCCCTTTTTAGGGTCGCGAGAACTGATATGCAGTAGGATGACGATCCCCTTTAACGTTAGGATGATGCTTCATGATTCGATGATTCACACGATCACGAAGCTTGACGTTGCCGATTTCTGAAATGATTCCTGCAGGCAGCCACCTGAAAACTCTGTGGCTGCCCGAAGAGAAAACAACACCGATTGTTATCACCGCGTGCCATCACGTAACCCCGAACTGCTCCAGCAAACCTACGCGTTGCTACCCCGATGAAACTCCGCCGATTTACCAGACAGTCTCTGGAATATACGCCCCCCAACGTAGCCTACCAATCTCGGCCTGAGCATCGACGCAGAAGAATAAACCATTGACTACATCTTTGCATGATGATGCAACGGAGCCCATCGTGCTCTCTGACGTGGCAATCTTATTAATCACATGACCCGCAAAGACAGTTAGTCGCCTTGCGATAGCAAATTCACACCTGCAATGTTGATATTGTGGGCTGCAACGCAACAGATGCGGCACCATGGCGTGGGAGACGTGGTTGTCTCCCATTTTCACCATGGAGCAAAGCGAAGCCTGATTACAGATGTTTCTTCGAATTCTCTGCATCGCCATTCTTGCCTTGGGTTCTACGAGCGGAACAAGACAGAATGGGGTGACTGACACGGCTCACTCAGCTAACATTAAGTGGTGGCTAGCATACGCCCGCCCTTTCCTCAATTCCCTTAGGCAGGAGTGCGAAGTCAAACCGTCTTTTCAAATCGACAAGACCTAGCGATCCAAATTCACTGGGGCAGAAATCAAACAGATGATTCATAGGCGCCCCTATCATCCAGTTATTCGCGAATGCCCTCGGCACGCAAAGCCAGCTACCGACTTTTCGAAATTACTCGCTGATGAGAATTCTGAAGTAGAGGAACACCTACGATAGTGAACGTTTGCGTTAGTCAATTACCGATCTGTATAGCAGTTTCTCTGCTACTCTATTGCCTTGATCCCAACTCGTTGCGAGCAGGAGACCCCTTGGCGTTGTTCAGTCAGCATTGCCTTGACTGCCACTCAGGGTCAGATGCAGAAGGCAACTACGATCTTGACAAGAAACTGCAGGGACGTTCGTTCGATGCGACACTCGTGTTTGAAAATTTAGCTACCCAAAAGATGCCGCCCGTGGACGCGGAGTTGTTGAACGATGAAGAACGACAGGAGATGCTGATTTGGCTTGCTGAGCAGCAACCGGAATCAAGACCGCCCCCATTCAGAAGGATCAGTCGCCACGAGTTTGTTCACAGCGTCAACGACTTATTGGGAACGAACCTCGATCTGGCTGAGCGTATTCCTGCAGACCGCGGCACGCGGAGTTTTGATTCTGATCGACGCATCGGGCTAAGTCGCGAAATGCTAGGCAGTTATTTCGCCGTCGCAGACGAAATGCTCGAGCATGCGTTACCCGCTGACGGGTTTGCAAGAGAGCAAACCTGGGTGACAAACAAGCTGATCGACAGCCACAAGACCTACAACATCTATGTTCGCGATTACGAAGACGGCGTACTGTTTTCGTGGACTCGGGCGGACAACGGCAACAGTTATTCCTTCTTCTACGACAACTTTGACCCGCCAGTCGAGGGCTGGTACGAGCTGACTTTTGATGCCGCGAAGGTCGGTGATCTGCAAGGCGATGTCAGCATCCAGGTTCACGCCGGAAAATACTATTACGCCGACGATCGCCCCCAGCCGCAGCGGCTTCTGGATGTGGTTTCGGTCGGTAGCAAGAAAACTGAACCCCAAACGATCCGAGTGTTCCTACGTCCCGGCGAGAACGTATCGGTGCATTGTTTTCACAAGGACAACTTCCGAGAAAAGAGCCCAACGCGAGGTGCTTATATTCGCACTCTGACAGCGTGTGGACCGCTGCAGGATGCGTGGCCGCCGAGTCGATACGGGGTGCTATTCCGAGACCTGCGGCTCAACACAAGTGATGACTCAAAGCGTAATCGAGAGCTAAGGTCTGTTAAGACGAGATCCCTCACTAGTGCTTTGGAATACCAGTCCAATCTGGCTAACATCGGTGGTTCCCTTACGGTCAGCAGCTTTCAGGTCGGGATGGAAAAGGAGAAGATGCAGGACGGCTCCAATCGCACGTTCTGGCACACCCGCTTCAAGCCCACTCTGGCTGTACCGCCGCACTTCGTGATTCTTCATAATCCGAACCGTCACCCAATCAATGGGCTTTCGTATGCCACTTGGTCGGGAGGAAACGGTAATGGGCAAATTGAGAAGTATGAGATCTACGCATCCGAAGACGGAAAAAATTGGGGAAAACCTATTGCTGCGGGAGATCTCGAAACACGCCTTGCCAACGAACAGCCGATCCCATTCTCAGTTGAGACGAAGGCTCCATTTCTCAAGTTCGTCGCAACGCAGGCGTTCAGTATCGATGGGCGATCACTCGCCTCGATCGGCAGGTTGGATGTTATTTATTCGCTGGAAGAGGAAATACCAAAATCACAGATTTCGATTGAGTCTGATCGCACCCTGGATCTGAGGAAAGTCATCCGACGGTTTGCAGAGCGTGCGTTTTCCTCAAAGCTGTCCGATTCTGAACTGAAACCATATTTTGAGGTTGCCGAAGCAACACTCGCCCGTGAAGGCAGCTTTATCGAAGCTGCCAAAACTGGTTTCAAAGCGGTGATTTGTTCTCACCGGTTCCTGATGGCACCCGGAGAACATTCAAGCGAAGAGCTTGCTAAAAAAGCAACACTCGCGCGAGCGTTGTGGATGTCTGTGCCAGATGACCGACCGAGCGCACCAAAACTGCCACTTGAGAATCAGGTCGTCGACATGCTTGCGGACCGGCGATCGGATCGGATGATCCAGTCACTCTGCAGGCAATGGTTGAACTTGCGATCCTGGAACAATGTCTCTCCCTCTTTGAAGCTGTATCCACGCTACGATGATCTACTTGATTTTTACCTGCCGCTGGAAACACAGGCCTACCTTGGTTATTTGATTCGCAATAACCGGCCGGTCCTCGAGCTGATCGATTCGGATTACTCTTTCCTGAATCAGCGTCTTGCCGACCACTACGACGTTAAGGGAATCCGAGGGCAGCACTTGCGAAAAGTCCCTTTTGCCAAAACGAATCCTCGAGGCGGCCTGCTCACCATGGGCAGTGTTCTTAAAGTAACAACGGATGGTTTCGCCACTTCACCGATTTTGCGTGGCGCGTGGATATCAAAAAATATTGTTGGGACTCCCATTTCACCGCCGCCAGAGACAGTCAAAGCGATAGAACCCGAACACGGCGTCGAGGCTGCGTCGCTGCGGGAACAAATTGAGCAGCACAAGAACAGTGACGCTTGTTACGCGTGCCACAAAAGCATCGATCCGTATGGATTTGCTCTTGAGAACTTTGACTCAACAGGCCAGTGGCGAACGAGGTACACGGCGGAGAATCCACACAAAGGGACATTCCAGTTTCGCTTACAGGGATACTTCAACACAACCTCCGATGTTGATGCTGCCGGAAAAATCAACGACAAGGATTTTTCAGATGTCTTTGGCTTGAAGAAACTACTGGTCTCAGATGAGAACAGGATCGCGTACAACTTTGCCAAAAAGTTTTTTGAGTATGCTAATGGGTACCAGCCAACACTGAAGCAGCGACTTGACCTCTTGGACAAGATCAATCCGAACGGTTGCAGGATACGAGATTTAGTAACGGACGTGATACTGTATTCGATCGCAAGCAGCGCGAAACAAGCGGGCAAAGCACTGGAGGCAAGGCAATGAACGTCGGATGCATCGCTCATTTCCGTTGCCTCAATCTTCAATAAAAAGACACGCATTAATGCTGACACCAACACGACGGGACTTATTGAAGTTTGGCGTTGCATTGCCACTCGCAATGCACTCGCTAAACACTCGTGCAGACTCAAGGCCCCAGACGCCTCCCAAGCGGATGATGATCATCTGCAATTCGTTGGGATTCTACAAACCGTACTTCTTCCCAAAGACTCGCGGTGATCTTTCCAGTTCTGATTACCTGAAAGACATCGCGACCAGGGACAAGCTGACCGTCTTCGAACACCTCTACCATCCGGGCATGGAAACGAGCAACCATGACTCCGAAAAGTCCTTTCTCACTGGCGTCCCAAAACCAGAGGCTCCGAACTTTATAAACTCCACCTCTCTCGATCAGGTACTCGCTAGGGAAATAGGGAGTGAAACACGCTTTCCGTTTCTGCCACTGAGCATCTACGATCGCGGTTGGGGATGTTCATGGAACGATCGAGGCGTCGCGATTCCCCCGCTGCACGATGTGGATCAAATCTACAACAAGCTGTTTGGAGAGGAGGATCT
Source organism: Rubripirellula sp. (assembly GCA_051010795.1). Lineage (GTDB taxonomy): Bacteria > Planctomycetota > Planctomycetia > Pirellulales > Pirellulaceae > Rubripirellula. The sequence goes on along the minus strand of JBPCVE010000259.1, from coordinate 191 downwards.
GTCTGCAAAAAGCAAACAGATCGCGAACGACCAAAACATCATCACCTGCCTGCGGCGGGACCTTCAGCAGATTGAAGCCCGAAACGTCAGTAAGGGATCTGACACATCCAAGATCGAAACCTATCGCAACGTTATCACAGAACTTGAAAAACAGATTTCTCATGAATCTTTCTGGCTCAAGACAGCAAAGC
>JBPCVE010000258.1:0-9709 GCA_051010795.1 Rubripirellula sp. | reverse complement strand
TTGCTTGATTCGGACTGACTTTCTTCAGCCCGTGCCTTAGCAATCACGCTGATGTATTGATGAATGGAATGATCTTCAAACGGATCAATTTTTCCATTGAGAAGTCCTCTGCAAAAGCCAATCCAGCAGTCACGAGTTTTGCCAGCAAACCCCGATTTTCGAATTTGGCCACGGCGATCGAGGTAGATCTCGCTTCCACAATGCCGATAGCCAAACCACCCCGGAGGCACCCTCGTGACAATATCATTGTTGTTGACATACCGCAGGTGATCCAACTTGGTGTACTGAGTGTAGCGCGGATTCCCCACTCGCGGGCTACCAAAGGAAAAGAGTCGCTCGGGGTTGCTATCGATATGGGACAGCAGGCAACGTCCAGCACAGATGGTTGCCATTGCACCGCCGAGAGAGTGCCCACAAAACCAGAGTGGTTGTCGGTTGCACATCAATGCTGTTTCCAGCATGGGCCAAAGGTCGTCGACTTCGCGTTTAAAACCTCGATGCACTCGTCCGACGGTTTCCGACAGCACACTACTCGCACGTACGTCGGCACGGATATCGTTCCATTCGCTCGCCTCGGTTCCACGACAAGCAATCACGCAGTCATGTTGATTCCGAAAACGATAGGCCTGAGATCCATCTCTCTCGTAAAACGCGAGATCTGGAAAACCAAGGCTTGCCGCGGCCCGACGCGCTTCGTCGGGGTCGTTGTAGGCAACCATTGCCAACTCAGCCATCAGCAACGATTGCTCAAGCTGCGTCATTTCGGTGACAGGTCGATCAGCCATGGACCGCAGGACCAACGGTCTTTCTTGACGATCAGAAATCTTCCGCGGGGGCGGATTGGATCGTTCCATCTCTTTCCTTCTATTCACTCGAATCCTTTCCACGTGTTGCACTAGCGGCACTGGGAAGACAGATACTTACGACAACGCAAACTCAGTCACAAGCAGTCACTGTTACCTTCATTGATTGGTAGGAACGCCGACTTCAGCTGACTCTTCCGTTTGCAACATCGGCTCCAATCTGGGGTGCCCACCGTCTACATCAATCTTCATGGACAGATGACGTCGCCAGTTCTGATCATCGGGTTTCGGGAAGTCACTTCGGAAGTGCACCCCTCGTGATTCAGCTCTCGCCAGCGCTGCATCAACAATACAAGAGGCGGTCAGCAACAGATTTTGCAATTCCCAGCCTTCCACACCGTCGAACTGGTGCGGCATCACATACGCTGCAAACGAGCGAATGGAGTCGGCCGCCTCCTGCAATCCCTCTGCATCCCGTTCCACCCCAGCCAGTCGTCCCATCAGACTTTTAAGAGATACTCGAACATCGGCGACATCGAACGATTCGTAAGAAGCACGCACAGGGTGTTGAATCCGCGGCACAACCATATTGGTTGGAACTTCCGCAGCGGCGCGTGCCGCCGCTTCCCCTGCGTGTGCTCCGTAGACGAGTCCCTCGAGCAGGCTATTACTTGCCAAACGATTGGCACCATGCAGTCCAGTACTGGTAACTTCACCTGCAGCCCAGAGTCCGGGCAAACTGGTCCTGCCTTGTCGGTCCACCGAAACTCCACCGATCACGTAGTGAGCCCCCGGCCGCACCGGGATTCGATCAGAGGTGATATCAAGACCGAATTTCGAACACGCTTTGGCGATCCCCGGAAACCGCATCGAAACATGATCGGTATCCAGATGGGAAAGGTCCAAAAACACATTGGAATGCCTGGTCTTGGTCATTTGCCGGATAATGGCCTGACTGACCACATCGCGTGGTGCCAATTCAGCCCTCTCATCGTAGTCGGGCATGAAACGTTCGCCATTGCAGTCGACCAGATGAGCACCTTCACCACGAACAGCCTCGGTGATCAGGGAACGTGAAGCCCCCGCGATGTATAACACGGTGGGGTGAAACTGAATAAATTCCATATCCCGCAATTCGACGCCCGCGCGATACGCCAGCGCTGATCCATCTCCTGTCGCCACGCTGGGGTTCGTGGATTCGCGGAACACCTGACCAGCTCCACCAGTGCACAGAATGGTCTCCTTGGCCCAAACCATGATGGGCTGTTGCCCTTCGTTGAGGATCACTGCGCCGCGGCACCGTCCCTCATAAGTCAACAAATCGACTGTGAATGCATTTTCCCAAATATCAATATTGGATCGCTCGCGCGTTCGTTCGATCACTGCCCGCATGACTTCTTGCCCAGTCGCATCACCCCGAGCATGAACAATGCGTTCACGACTGTGCCCGCCCTCGCGTCCCAGTGAGATTTCACCATCATTCTGATCGAATTTTGTTCCCCATCGAATCAGCTCCTCAATCCGTCTTGGTCCGTCGCGAATGACCATATCAACGATCGTCTGATCGCAAAGATTACCTCCAGCTGCCAGCGTATCGGCCACGTGCGACTCAAAACAGTCGTCAGGGTCCAAGACACCCGCAATGCCACCTTGGGCGTAAACACTGTTGGATTCTCGCAGTTGATCCTTGGTGACAACCAACACCGACTGGTTGGGCTCCACCGCATTCGCTGCTCGCAAACCTGCCAATCCACCACCAATGATCAACACATCGGCAAACCGGTGTACAGCCCGGGTGGAATCGAAAGGCAGAAGGTATCGAGGCGTGATCATTCCAAAATCTTCCGTTCTTGGGGCAATTTCTGCCAGAGCAAAATCTGACAAAAGCTGTGCCAGCTATTCCTGGAATCTACCATCAATTCGAAGGATTTCACTCCAAGCAGAATTACCAGAATAGCGCAACACCACTTTTGACTCAATTCCCATCAATTTCCACCATCACGCCCCCAAGCACTGTGGGAGCCCCTGCGGAACCGCCACAATCAGGCGTCCCGTCTGCCGCTCAGTTCCGCCGCTTGAACTGAGCATCCGCCTCTAAGACGGCCATCTCAGCATCGCTACAGCCGCACTTTTCCACAGCGGCGAGCAGCAAGGTGCTGTTTCCTGCTTTTTGAAAAATCTCAATTTTCGGATTTTGGGACCATTAGCGATTGGGCAAGACCAGAAACAGGCTCTGGAGACGGCATCCATGAAAACCATTGTTTCGGTATTTCGTGACTACGTTATGCTTTGAAGCGTGGAGCAGGCATGCCATCGGCAAAGCAACCGCATGCGATTGGCCGAGTCAGCGCTTACCATGGGCCGAATCGACAGCCAGACGGGCAAGCCTCGTTCATGCTCTGACGCATGAGACTCCACCAGCATTACCGCATCCCAGCACCTGCAAAACGTCCATGAGCGAACTGAAACGCGAGCTTCATCCCAAGCCCGATCAAGCTACCGACGGTGATTCTTCAGCGAAATCAACTGATGGTGCCGACCTTCAGAATGCGGATCGAGAAATCGATGAGATCGTAGCGGGATCGACACCGGGCCGCAAACGTCGACGAAAGAAAAAACGCAAACGCCGTCTCACTCTCGCAGTTCTTCCCACGCTGCTCACGCTTGGCAATGCTGTGTGTGGATTGGCTGCCATTTCAATTGCGATGAGCGCGAATCTTGAATGGGAACTAGAAAACCAACTGCTGGTCGCTGGCATTCTGATTTTTGGTGGCATGCTGTTCGACGCACTCGATGGCTCAGCGGCAAGGATGACCGGACAGGAGAGTCAATTCGGAGCAGAACTGGACAGTCTTTGTGATGCGATCACATTTGGAACCGCACCTGCGGTGATTGTTTGGCAATACAGCGAAGGAATCGGCTTACCCCGGAAGGTCACTTGGGCGATCGGCGCACTGTTTACTCTGTGCGTGCTGATTCGGCTTGCCCGTTTCAACGTCGAGACCACCGAAGATGACCCACACGACGGTTTCGAGGGGCTTCCCAGCCCGGCGGCAGCGGGCACAATCGCGGCTTTCGTGATTGCCATGCCCGAACTGACTGCCTACACCACCGAAACAACTTCTGAAACAGGAAAGCAACTTGCCGAACAGTTTCTGTTGGGTTCACAGATATTTATGGCAATCTTGACCCTCACCCTCGCCTATCTGATGGTATCACGTTTTCAATATCCACACGTCTTCCAGCAATTACTCCGAGGGCGTCGTGCGCCACACCAAATTGGACAAGCGTTATTCGTCCTGATCGGTGCCTTCCTGTTACATTGGTTGGCTTTACCCATTGCCTTTTGCTACTACGCATTTGCCTCACCCATCAAGACAGTGTTTCAGCGATGGCGGCACCGAGGGCGCGTTGAAACGACACCTAACGCTGAATAGGTCAACGGTCACACTGCATTGGTGTGCGTCATGAAGCGGTGGATTGCATGTGCTGCAATGCGTCTCGAATCCCAGCAACATCCTCGGATGTGACATCACTCAACATTGGTTGAATCGGTCCAGTGTCTGCAATCGCGGCAAGTTCAACTGCCCGATGCAGAACTTTGATGGGATTGATTCCATTCCGAAGATCTTCGAGAGGACAAAACCACTCACGAATTGCTTCGGCCGCATCAAAATCTCCTGCATGAATCGCGCGCATCATTTGCATGGACTTTTCCGGTGCTATGCATACACAACCACTGGTAAATCCACCGACGCCGAAATCCCGTAAGTGAATGATCGCTGGCTGTTCACCAATTCCACTGACGATCCGGTCGGCGGGAAAGACATCGAGTACCTCTTTCAAGTAATCGTCTTTCGCGGGATCATCCCTCACGACAGCGTATTTCAGCCAGGAAATGACGCCATCCTCTTCCAGCGACTTGATCAGTTCAGGATCCAACCAGCGATCGAACTTCAGATACAGCACCAAAGGCTTACCAACAGCATCGGCCAACCTCCGAACCCCAGTCGCAATGCCAACCTGATCAATAGCATCGCGTGAAGGCAACAGCATGGCCGTGGGAAAGTCGTGCTCACGAAGGATCGCTGCCTGATCCATTGCCAAACCGAACGCTGGCCCTAGCGATGGCACCACCACGGTTTCCTCTGATGCAATGTCACCCAACATCTGCAGCAATGAGGCATACTCAGAGAGACGCGTATGATAGAGCACAGCGTTTCCACCATACAAAAGAGAGCGGATTCCACCAGCTTCGAGAAAGCGGATGATTTTCCGATTCTCCTGCTCACAGATCGCGAACGATGAATTCCGTGCCAACGGTGGAACAGCAATGACCGACTCACGTAATTGAGCGGCAGAAAAAGGAGCAGTTTTCATGGATCGCCAATTCTGAAATTCTTGTGGTTTATTCGATTTTTTGTTTTTGAACTTTACGGATCGCAGACTGAAACAATTTCAACCGGGTTCGCAGCACGCTTGGCACCACAAGCATCAGCTCTCATTGCATCCTGCCTCGCAGTCAATCTGTCTGTCAGTGAATACTGGGTTCAGCATTTGGGGTGCGACCGGTCAGGAAATCAAAGTCGCAGCCGAGGTCAGCTTGTGTGACATGCTTGGCATACAAATGCTCGTAGCCCCGTTCTGGCACAGGCTTCAGTGGTGGCATTGCGGCGCGACGGCGAGCGATCTCGTCTTCACTGACATGCCAATGGATGGTGCGGTCGGGGACATTGATTTCGATCTCATCACCGTTCTGCACCAAGGCAAGTGGCCCACCAGCGGCACTTTCCGGTGCGATATGCAGCACACATGTACCGTAACTGGTACCACTCATGCGTGCATCACTCAGACGAACCATATCCCTGACCCCAGCTTCGAGCAGTTTTTTGGGGATCGGCAGCATGCCCCATTCGGGGAAACCAGGTGCTCCCAGCGGACCAGCACTGCGAAGAATCAGCACGCTATTTTCATCGACGTCGAGATCAGGATCATGAATACCTTCCTTCATGGCAGGGTAGTTGTCAAAAACAACAGCGGGACCTCGATGCTGCAAAAGATCAGGATCGGCCGCAACCGATTTGATCACACAGCCATTGGGAGCAAGATTCCCTCTCAACAAACAGGTTCCTCCAGCATCAGCAACTGGATTTTCTCGAGTCCTGATGACTTCGTCATCGATCACCTCAGCACCCTTGATCTGATCTGCAAGCGTTGTGCCGCTGACAGTCAAACAATCAACATTCAACAAATCAGTCATTCGAGCCAGCATTGCGTTAAGACTGCCTGCATTAAAAAAATCTTCCATTAGATATCGTCCACTTGGTCGAATATCTGCCAAGACTGGGGTCGTTCGCGACAATTCATCGAAACGATCCAGGGACAAGTTGATTCCCAGCCGTCCTGCAATCGCAATCAGATGCACGATCGCATTGGTACTGCCACCAATTGCCAATGAAGTCATCAAGCCATTATCAATCGACTTTTCGGTCATAAAATCTGATGGTTTCAAGTCCTCCCACGCCATGTCGACTGCTCGCCGCCCCGTCTGCACCGCCAAGCGTGAGTGCTCAGCAACGACTGCAGGAATATTGGCTGCCCCAGGCAAACTGAACCCCATGGCCTCCGTCACACATGCCATCGTGCTTGCTGTCCCCATGGTCATGCATGTTCCAGCTGAACGGCCGATACAGTTTTCGATCCCCTTCCAATCCTGGTCACAAAGATTCCCAGCCAATCGCTCGTCCCAGTACTTCCATACATCACTTCCACTTCCCAAAGTGACTTCTTTCCATCGGGCAGTCAGCATGGGACCAGCAGGCATGAAGATGGAAGGGACATTGGCACTAATCGCTCCCATCAGCATCGCCGGAACAGTCTTGTCACAGCCGCCCATGAGCACCGCGGAATCAATGGGATGGCACCGCAAGACCTCCTCGACTTCCATCGCAAGCAGATTGCGATACAGCATGGTGGTCGGCTTCATCAGCATCTCGCCCAAAGACATCACCGGGACTTCGACGGGAAACCCGCCCGATTGCAAAATGCCTCGTCTCAACTCATCTGCCCGATTACGAAAGTGGGAATGACAGGTATTCAGTTCGCTCCACGTATTCAAAATCGCCACGACAGGACGATCTTTGTAATCAATGTCATCAAACCCCATCGCCTTCAGACGAGATCGGTGACCAAAAGACCGCATATCGTCAGGGCCAAACCAGCGATGCGAACGAAGTTTCGACGGGTCGCGTGATTGCGTCATGGCAAATTCATCTTGTGAGTTCGGTACGTTCAAGCCAACCGCAAATGCAAGACAGAATCCCTGCGGTTGGCCGGCAGTTTAGCAGGAATCTACCTCGCTCACGAAGCGGGCCACTTTTTGATCCCGATAATGGAATGACGCTGGTCTCACCAAGCAATGATAAATTCAAATGATACTCATCACGGCGTTAGCGGACCAAAGGCTCAGATAGCCGATGGATGAGGCAAACGCGTCCACAGACTGCCCTCGGCTCATCTGCCTTCGTCACTAAGATGATTCGCCGAGAATACAGCAAGAAACCAGAACATGAGACTCATCACCTACTCGTTTTCGTTCAACCACTTCGCCAGCCCAGAGCCGATTGCTCATTGCTAATTGCGAATTGCATGAAACAGAAATCTCGCCTCACCCAAAAACTTCGCTGGGCAAACGCATCACCCTCCCGATTGACACAACCTTGAGCAAGACAACTGAAACACCTGGCATCCCGTTTCGCAAGTTGCCCCCTGCAAACGCTACTCAGAGAGCGGGGCGTGTGGGCTCCATGCATAAACACTGCCCCGTTTGCGATTATCAACTTTGAAGGCAATCAACCTGTTGAGCCTTATCTTCGGAGAAAACGCTTTCATTTCATGTCCCTGCGATCACATAAAAATTGACGTGGCAGTGCAGCACTCTTTACGATGTAGGACTGCCCCTTCATGAGAACCGCCCCATCCATTCAGTTCCTCGGTCCGAGTTGCAATTGTTGCTGGCTTGCGACAAAAAAAGAGAACTGGCTTACCCAAAAAAACTGGCTTACCTAAAGTTGATCGATCCGCAGTTGAACATCAACCGTCGCATCCTTTTGCAACATGCTGGCGGCGGCATTGGACTGTTAGCGTTGCAATCGCTTCTGATGGCAGACCAAAGTAAGTCGGCAGAGAAAACGATCACGCCGCACTTCGCGCCGCGAGCCAAGCGAATCATTTGGCTATTCATGCATGGTGGCCCTAGCCATGTTGACCTGTTTGATCCCAAGCCTGAACTTTCCAAATATGCGGGGCAACCTCTACCAGACAGTTTTGGCAATGTGATGACACGCCGGAAGGTCGCCAAGAATCCATTACTGGGGCCGATCAAGCCATTCCGGCCTCGAGGTAAATCAGGGCTGCCGATTTCCGATTTCATGCCCCACTTGGCGAAACATGCGGATGACCTATGTGTCATTCGTTCTTTGCATGGTGACAGCGTGAACCATCCGCAATCGGTCTATCAAATGAACACGGGCAGCATTCTGATGGGTCATCCCAGCTTTGGCAGTTGGTTGGCATATGGCCTTGGCAGCGAGAACGCTGACATGCCCGCCTATGTTGTGCTTCCAGATCCCGGAGGAGGACTCAAGGGCGGCCCGTCTGCTTGGGGCAGTGGTTTTTTACCACCTACCTTTCAGGGCACAGCGATGCGACCAGGAAAAACCCCCGTTCTGAATCTTAAACCCCCCAACGGCATCTCGGATTCCCAACAGCGTGGAACACTGGACTTTCTCCAGCAGCTGAATGAAAAGCATCTTCTGCAGCGAGATCATGACGAGGAACTTTCCGCGCGAATCGCTGCCTACGAGTTGGCCTTCCGAATGCAGAGTGCTGCACCCGAGGTATGCGACTTTTCAACAGAATCAGCGGACACACTTTCAAGGTATGGCGTCGACCGCCCCATCACACAGGACTTTGGGCAACGCTGCCTACTTGCACGCCGCATGCTTGAGCGTGGTGTCCGCTTTGTGCAAGTGTATTCGGGCAACACCAACGGCTGGGACGCTCACAAGGATGTGGCTGCCAACCATGGTGAATACTGTGAAAAAACAGATCAACCCATTTCAGCGTTGCTAACCGACCTGAAACAGAGTGGGTTATTGGAGGACACTCTGGTGGTATGGTGTGGAGAATTTGGACGCATGCCCATGAGCGAGCAGGGCAAGGGAAGAGACCATAACCCGTGGGGCTACAGCGGATGGATTGCCGGGGCCTCGGTCAACGGCGGTCGTGCCTATGGTGCAACCGATGCGATTGGTTTACGTGCGGAGACAGATCGCGTGCACGTGAATGAATTCCACGCAACCCTGTTGCACTTGATGGGCATGAACCATCGCAAACTGGTCTACTCACACAACGGGCTGGATGAGCGTTTAACCGGCCCCGCCGAAGTCGACGTCGTGAAAGGATTGTTGAAATGAATCGGCGTCAGATTGCTTTTTCCCAACCCAGTCGTCCACCATACCAGCCATTGGTCAGACGCATTGGATTCTCACAGTGCAGTCGACTACTCATTCTCTGTTTTGCACTGACCGGCTCGCCATTACTTCGAGCAGGCGAAGACGCACCGACAACAGCAAAACAAGCCGACGCAGTTGAGGCGACCGAAAACAAACATGCTGAACTCCTCGAACACGAATTGCAGATCGACAAGATCGATCGTGGCCACTGGGCTTACCGAAAGATCACTGATTCCCTGCCACCTGACAATAGTCAATCAGGCTGGCCTCGCACCACCATTGACCAATTCATTCTTTCGAAACTGCAAACACAATCGCTGCTCCCGATGGCCGAGGCGAGTCGTGAGACACTGATTCGAAGGCTGAGTTTTGACTTGACTGGTTTACCGC
>JBPCVE010000257.1:0-2549 GCA_051010795.1 Rubripirellula sp. | reverse complement strand
TCTTGCTTCGAAGGCTCTGTGTGGGCTGATAGCCGTCGAGCCAGATGTACTCCAACTTGCACTTGGTCATAAAACTGATTCCCTCTAGTGAATCTGATTCGGTTGAACTTTTGCGGCGATAGCCCGCAGGGCTACTTTGTATTCACCGCACTTTGAATAATTTCCTACGCAAATCTACCTACCACACCCAGCACCAGCTGTCGCCGAACGGACGTGCAACCGGAAGAGACAGGACGCCGATCCCTCACGCGTTGCCTTTCGGAAGCCATAAAAATAACCAAATTTCTGCCAAGCGAAAGTGCTACGGCCAATGTGTGGCAAAGCAGCGCGATCATGTTGGCTTTGACGGTCCTCTGCCAACACCATGTTGGGTTACTTGCTCTGCGCCAAAGTGGGCCAGGATCACAGCAGGGTCGATCTCCGCGTGGTTTCGCGAACGGAACAGTGCGTGTGTTGATTTGCCACAGTGGTCGCTCAAGGGGGGTAAGTACGCCGGTGCTCGTTTGGGCTGAAGCGGCTTCTGTTTCTGCCTCAGCGGGAAGACGAGGCGCAGGGAAGCCCTTTTTCCGGCAAATTTGCGAGACGGTCCCTCTCTTTGTTTCTTTGGAGAAAACTCAACTCCCAGGGAAACAGCGTGACTGCAAGACCCCAGAATTTGCACCTGCACCCCAAGGAGAGCAGAGTTACCAGCCTCATTTTGCTTGAAATCATTACCCCAATATCATTGCTTGGAATAAATCCGCTGGGGGTCAACGCAGGATTGGTCGGTGAATCAGTTTGCGGGGGCAGAAGAAAAGTCGTCGTTGGCGAGGGTGATCCTTCCAAAGGCTGGGCTCGCTGCCCGTGCAACCGGGCTTGGCTCGTCGAAAGGATCGTGGGTACCCGAATTGAGTCGCTCGACAGGGCCTGAACTAGCTGGAATCCATTTCCCGCGTGAAGGCTTCATGGGATGTCGCCTATGAGCAAGCTTGCGGTATGGTTCTAATTGTCAGCACTGCATGGATTTTGGAAATGTTCGTCGTCTTCGATGCTGACAGACTTCAACGCCGACGGACGCACTATCTGAGATCCCTTGCTCGTACACCAATGATCGTGAACAGGTCACGATAAAACTGCATTCCTAACTACTGCATCCCAGTAACTGAGCGTTCAAGCGATCGAACGTCGATTTGCTGATCCCTAAAACTGTTGCAAACTTCTGGAGCGAATCAACCATGTCCATTAGCCCTAATGATTCCTTTGACAATGATTTTTCAGGAGGAGCTGGTGGACAAACTGCTCAGGCACCGCCACCGAAGTCAAAGAAAGGCTGTTTGATCGCGGTGGTCGTTGTGTTTCTGCTGATGTTCCTCGTTTGCTGCGGCGGCGGGGTTGCCGTGCTCTACTTCGGCTCGAATGCAATCGGTGAAGCAGTGGTTTCGCAGGTGGAGAATGATCCAGCCATTGTTGAGCACATCGGTGAAGTCGAGTCGTGCTCTCTCGATTTCGGCGCGACAGCCAAGGCTGCTGAATCAGCCGAACAGGCTGGCGACCAGACACCCATCGCATTTGAGATCAAAGGTTCCAAAGGTGAGGGGACCTTGTTGTTGATGCAAGAGGCTGGCAATCAAGAAGCGTTCAATTCAGGTACCCTGGTTCTTCCCAACGACGAAAGAATTCCACTGAAATCTTTTGGGAAGCCCGACGATAGTGTGGGCTTGGATCTGGATATGGATATCGGTGCTCTGATCAATGAGGGTGATCTCAGTTCGGACGGCACCGGCGATGAGTCTGACGCAGCGAAGCCTGATGCGGCGAAGCCTGACACCGGAGATGCCGCAGCCGATTCTAAGGACAGTGGGGACAGTTCGACTGATGAAGCCAACGAAAGCTCGCCAAAGTGATTTGCTGAGTATGCCTGCTCCTGACGATCAGTGTGTGAACTCGATTTCGTGTCGGAGTTTCAGATACCGGTGCTCGGCAAACCAAGTGCATTGAATCATGCGTATCCTGAATCACGTGTACTTGAGCGTCGTGTTGATTGAGTGGTCAGTGCATCTAGCATGCAATCAATAAAATGCTGAATCAATTCAGCATCGGGCCCATTGGGGCCGTGAACGCAAACTTAAAACCCTTTCCTTGAGCTCGCCATCCGCGAGCAAGACACCAACAAGAGATTTGATTACCGATGAAACAGGCTATTTTTGAGACGAGCAAGGGAACTATCCGCCTTGAACTGTTTGAGGAGAAAACTCCGAAGACAGTAGGTAACTTTGAGACACTGTGTGGCAAAGAATACTACGATGGGCTGACCTTTCACCGAGTCATTCCCGACTTCATGGTCCAAGGTGGATGCCCCGACGGAACCGGAGCGGGCGGACCAGGGTACAAGTTTGAGGATGAGTTCGACTCCGAACTGCGGCACGATGCTCCCGGTGTTCTTTCGATGGCGAACGCTGGCCCGAACACGAATGGTTCCCAGTTTTTCATCACGCACGTTCCTTGCCCACATCTCGATGATCGTCACAGTGTCTTCGGGAAAGTGCTTGAAGGCCAAGATGTTGTTGACT
>JBPCVE010000256.1:0-2860 GCA_051010795.1 Rubripirellula sp. | reverse complement strand
GCAGGGCAGCATGGTGGGAGAAGTGGACCAAACCAGCGCTATCCTGCAAACACGCCTGACGACGACAAATTCGCTTGTGGACGAGGATGTGCCGGGCGTGGCTGGGGTGGCGAGATTCGAATTGAGTGTCAGCCGTGATTTCAAACCCACTTTTCACAGCTCTTGGCTGAAGTCACAAGCGAACGGTGATTTCATCGTTAAACAGAAAATTTTGGAACTGACGCCAGCGACTCGTTATTTTTTTCGTGTCGTGTATGGACCTGACAAAAACACCACCTTCACTGGCGCGGTCGGATCTTTCTCAACCCTGCAAAGACAGACCGGTATTGAAGAGGTCAGCTTCGTTGTTGTCACCGGCATGAATTATGTCTCCTTCCATCATGGCCAACTCGGCAAGAGAGACCGCAAGACGAATACAAGGATTCGTGACATCACCACGAGCTATCATGGCAAAGACAAATCGCAAGGATTTCCAGCATTAGAAACCATCCGCAAAATGAAACCGACGTTTTTTGTGGGCACTGGTGACAACATTTACTACGACAGCCACGATGAACGTGAAGCGACAACCCTTGAGCAGATGCGAAAAAAATGGCATCAGCAGTTTCGTCAGCCACGTTTCGTCAAGCTGTTTCAACATGTGCCAACCTACTGGGAGAAAGATGATCACGATCATCGTTTTGATGACAGTGACCGTGAAGGAGAGCGGCCTCCGTCCAGTGACCTTGGGATTGCTACATTTCGGGAGCAGGTGCCCGTGGTTGATCCGGCGAACCCTGACGCAACGACCTATCGCACCTACCGCGTAAACCGACACCTGCAAATCTGGCTCGTCGAGGGACGAGACTACCGCAGTCCCAACAAAATGAAAGATGGCCCCGACAAGGTACTCTGGGGTCCCGAACAACTTGCCTGGCTGAAGCGAACGCTGCTCTCCAGCGACGCTACGTTCAAGCTGTTAATTTCGCCAACGCCGATGGTCGGCCCGGATGACGCCAGAAAAAAAGACAATCACACCAACATTAAAGGTTTTCAACACGAGGGGCTGGAGTTCTTCAAGTGGGTCGTCTCCCATGGCCTGCACCAAAAAGGATTCTACACTCTCTGCGGTGATCGACATTGGCAATACCACGCCAGGCATTCGCTGGGAATCGAGGAATTCTCGTGCGGTGCGTTGGTCGATGCAAATTCAAGACTGGGGCGTAAACCCGGTGACCCCAAGTCGACCGACCCGAACGCAACGATCAAACAACTTTACACCCAGAAATCCAGTTCAGGTGGCTTCCTGCGAGTGGCCATCACGCGAGATGGAAAGGGCAGATTTGAATTCTACGACGAACATGGAAATTCACTTTATCACAACGTCAAAGATCCCGGTACGCAACCGCTTCATACTCCTTAGCAACGCTCACCAGCGGCAATCAATCATCATGAATCGATAGCAACGCCACCAAGACGCTGACGGGCAACCCAGGCACCATCTTGTGAACTTCCGACAGCCAAAGTCAGAACCGCTGTTGCATCGAAAAGTCTTCGACCATTCGCAACAGATCACCAACATGCAACAGGTTACGCTGCACAGCCAAACTAGCACCTCTGCTGAATGGACCATTGCGGGATTGTGATACAAACAAATTCCCATCCATGTGGTCTTTTGCGATCTTTCACTGCCGCTTGCTGGCAGCCACCTACTGCTTCTCTTTGTTCTTTATCTTCTTTTTCTGAGCGGAACTGGCCTTCGTTTTTCGATTGGCATTGCGGCCATCAGCGGGAAACGAGTCCAGTGCCGCCTGCAACACGGCGCGGGTCACTTCAGCGGGTTGCCCGGCCTGACCAACGGCAATGGGTTGTTTCTCGTACACATCCTTGACCGTATCAAACAGGTCACCGTTATCATAAAGCTTATAACGTTTGTCCCGTGTGAATCTGACCTCATAGTGACTGTATTTGTCGTTGTACTTTGCGGATGAGGGGCGGGGAAAATAGTAACAGTAGATCCAGTCGCGTTTCCGTCCTTCCCGGCCTTGGCATTGCGACCAAAAGCTCCATCCATCACCGTCAGCTATTTTTTTCCCAGGCAAGCCTGCCGCCTCAACCATCGTTGGGAACAAATCAGAAAAACAAATGAGGTCGTCGTTCACCTTCCCGCCCGGCACACGCGCAGGCCAATTCACGATCAACGGGACATGAGTCCCATAATCGTGCGTGTAACCCTTGCCGCCACGAATCTGACGACCATTGAGCTCTGATGTCAATTGCGAATTGGTCCCGTTATCGCCCGTGAAAATGATCAGCGTGTTCCTGCGTAGCCCCAATTTCTTCAACGTGTCTTCGAGACGCCCTACATTCTTGTCAATGTACTGCACCATATCGACAAAGTTGTTTTTCGGATTCGTCGACTTCGGATCGACACTGTCGGGAGTCACCGGAAACGGATTGTGAGGGAGAATCATTGGGAAGTAGGCAAGGAATGGTTTTTCCCGATTCGTGTTGATGAAGTCGATCAGGAAATCGGTCGTGATGTCAGGTCCATAGCTCCTGTCGGGCAAATCAAGCCGCTTGCCATCCTGTACCAACGAAGGATTCCAATATCGCTCACGCCCACCGCCCGGAATGTTCCACAGACAATGGGTATCAAAACCGGCCTGTTCAGGTGTGATACCACCCTCGGAGGTCAGCAACTGCCATTTGCCTGCCACGGCAGTCGAATACCCGTGTTCCTTGAAATAGTTCGCAAAGGTCGGCTCACCCTCGGGATAGACACCAAAGTCAAAATAATTGAACACATTCGATTTGCCTGACATCAGATTGACCCGACTGGGCGTGCACAGCGGCGTGGAGTGACAGTTGTCAAAGCGAA
>JBPCVE010000255.1:0-14870 GCA_051010795.1 Rubripirellula sp. | reverse complement strand
AAATCGCTGGAAGGCTCAGCTTTGCAAACGCACTTTTAATTCGTTTCTCATTGGCTTCTGGGTCATCCTGTCCCCATTGCGTGATCATCAGGTATTGTGTTTCAGCGTAATCGTTCTGCAGTCGCATCGACTTTGGAAAACGCTCAAAAGCTGTGGTGCATGCGGTTTCCAGCTTTCCGACGTAGTCGTCACGCCAGCTATCATTATTGCGATTCGGACTGGTCAGCTTTTTTAGCAGTGCAACGTGGGCGTGCATCACTGTTTCGGTTGCTTCTACATCACTGCAAGCATCCTCAAGTGACTGGATTTGCTTGGCAATGATGGCTGCTGCGGCTTCCGTCTGGTTGTCCTCAATCATGGCGTGAGCCTTCAGGAAGACTAGTTGAGAGAGTGGGGCCCAAGCACGCGCCGTCTCAGCAGGAAGTGCTTGGAATGCAGTGAGTGCTTTGTCAACAGCCTTGTCCATGGCGTCGCTGCGGTTGGCGAGTTCACTGATTCCCTCAAGGCTGCGCAGAGTCATTCCGACGCCATATTGTTGCTCTTGTTCTGTGAGGTGGGCGACTTGGAAGTCAAGCAGTTTTTCGTATTGTTTCAAAGCGTCGGCATACCGTGATTCGTCTGCAAGTTTTGACCCAAGACTGTGGCGTAAAACATGAACATCGGATGATTCCGGCTGTTTCGCTACTTGGTCATCTAAAAACACAACCGCCTGATCGATGTCTTCGGCCATCTGTCGCTGAAGTTCAGCATGCATGCGTCGGAATGCGTCAAGGGCTGGATCTTGACCATGGAGGGTGGTTGCGACAGGTAGCCAAGATGCAGCAAGAAATGCAGCCGGTATTAGCAGAAGAGCCGCATGCTTCGGGAAACATTTGTTTGAATTCGTATCGGTTGACATGGTGCCTGGATCTTCCGTCGTAAGATTGAATTGCCGACATGAAAGACGGTGTTGGGTGCCGTCGAGATCCGCGTTGAGTGCCGCGGTTCCATGATTCTAACGGACTGATCCCTGTTTTGTAGGACAAGTTTGCTGCGATTCTGGCAACCGTTTGCTGCGATTCGGGGGGCTGTCTTGCCGTGAGTCTGGTAAAGCCTTGCTGCAATTATGGCAAAGATTTTCCGCGATTTTTTCAGCTGGACATGAAGTGTTTCAGGCATCGTGAGCACGATTATTGTGCGTACATGCGTTCGACTGTGGTAGATGCACTCGACATCGTTTTGTGAGAAATCGCCGCTCATTGGGTGGTGACGTTGGGTACTGACGTTACTTGATGCGTGGTTTTTGTCAGCAAAGCCACTTCTTCAGAGCAAATCACGCTTTGATGGGCCAAGGCTGGCGTGCGATTGGTGTAAGCTTTCGAGCAGTTTCCCGCTTGCGATTGGATTGTGACGACTGTCAAATTCGCGAGTTTGAAAAACGTTGTCACCGTAGAGAGTATCCGATGCGATTTGCCAGTTTCCTTATGCTGCTACTGTTTCCTGCGTTCACATCGGCACAAACGCGTGACTGCTCTTATCGTAAGGATGGTCTCGCATGGCCATTCGCGTTGGTTTCAGAAGACTCAAAATCTGTACGAGAGATGGCGAATGAATCTGAGCTTGTGGGGTATCCCAGAACGCGGCAGGAATTTCTTGGCCACGGTCATGATGCAATAGTGGGCAAGGTTGGCGTTGAAGCGTCACGCAAGCTCAAGCATTCGCTGCAGCGGCATCGATACATCAACACGTTACAGGAAGCTTCCGAACGTTCGCCGAACGTTCATCTTCGCCAGCATTTTGATAATTCGTGGATCGCTTTTGCTGGAAAAAAGAAGGGTACGGTTGCCTTCATCGGTGGATCGATCACTGAAATGAATGGTTATCGCGTCATGGTTGAGCAGAATCTACGGAGACGTTTTCCTGACACGGATTTCAAATTCGTCAATGCGGGAATCAGTTCGACATGTTCCACAACCGGAGCGCATCGTCTGGCCCGTGATGTTTTGTCAACACAACCCGATTTGCTTTTTGTTGAATTTGCGGTCAATGATGATCAGGATGCTTCGCATGCAGAACGCGAGTGTCGACGCGGTATGGAGGGTATTTTGCGGCAAGCCCTGACCACGAATCCTGCAATGGATATTGTCGTTACCCACTTTGTGAATCCCCCCATGCTTGAGCTGTTGAAACAGAGGAAGACCCCCGTTAGCAGTGGCGCTCATGAGGCGGTTGCTGCACATTACGGTGTTTCGACGATCGACTTGGCCCGTGAAGTGGCTGAGCGAATCGAGGCGAATGAACTGACCTGGGCGACCTATGGCGGAACCCATCCCAAGCCAGCGGGAAATCGTGTTGCCGCGGACATGATCGAACAGCTGCTGGATGCCGCTTGGGCAGACGACCAGCAACGCGAGCGTGGTGACCCAAGTCTACATAAGCTCGCAAGTGTGCTTGATCCAGCAAGTTATTCGCACGGACGCCTGCTCGCTGGGACGAAAGCCGATTTCGATAAGTCTTGGGTTTTGGGGGTTCCTGCCTGGGAATCGATTCTCGGGGGCAAACGCGGGAGGTTTACCCAACTTGATATGTTATGCACCGACGTTGCCAACGCTGAATTGACGCTTGATTTCGATGGACAGGCTGTTGGATTGTATGTTCTTGCCGGCCCCGATGCTGGGCGAGTGCAGTACTCGATCGACGGGGGTGAGTTCAAGACAGCGGAGCTTTTTCATCGGTTCAGTAAAGGCTTGCATTACCCACGTACGGTGATGTTGGCCACTGGACTCAAACGGGGGCCGCATCATCTGACCATGCGCGTTGCCAAAGACAGGCATGAACAAAGCAGAGGGAATGCAGTGCGTATTCTTGAGTTTGTGACCAATTGAATTTTTATTGACTGGATGAGTCTTCCTGAAGCTCGGCGGTCTCGTTTATTATTTCAAATTTTATATTCGTGAGCTTGGGTGCTTGGATGGAAGTTCTGCCGCTGTTGATTGCGATGGTGCCGACCGTTGTCTTGCTGGGGTTGGTCGGTGCGTTTCGGGTCAGCAGTCAGATGCTGATTGTGCTTTGGACGGGGGTTGCCCTGGGAGTCGTAGCGTGTGTGCCTGTCTATTTCATGGAAACCGTGATTGAAGGTGCCGGTGATCAATTGTCAGGGCTCTACGAAAAAGCCTTTGTGCAGCAGGTGTTGGGGGCTGCCGTATCAGAAGAACTGTGTATCTTTTTCGGGTTTCTACTGACTTTTAAACTGTTTCAAAGCACCCGAATCCAAAAAGATGCAGAGGTGGTTGCGACGGCAGTTGCCGTCGCGATTGGTTTCACGACCATCGAGAACGTTACCGCAGTGCTTGCTTCCGAGACCCCCATGTCCGCATCCTTGAATCGATTGCTGTCGATCGTTGCAGGGCATGCGAGCTTGCAGTTGGTAATGGGCTATTTCGCGGCGAAGTGTTTGCTGGGGAAGCGTCATCGTCTGTTTTTTGGTTTTCTGATGCTGGCAGTGCCGATAGGTATTCATGGTTGGGGAGATTTTTCCGAGTCGATCTTTCAGGCAGTGGATGCGGACAGTTCTCAGTCAAAACAGTTCTTTTCCGCTTGGATCTTTGGGATTTTTGCTTACCTTGCTGGCGCAGCTATCGTCTTATTCAAGCTACGAGAAAACTCATCCAATACAGGTGCTGATGCTATTCCGGCGGCAAGCCACGCAGGGGATGCCAAATCCTGAGCTTGAGGGGCAGGACTCTGAGGGAATGACTTTCCAGCAAGGTGAAATACGCGACTCCTTCCAGGTCATCACACTAGAGGCTGGTCGTGAACTCGGAGGTGTCGATGCCACCGGCTTCTTTGGGTTACGGACGTCGTATGAAATGGTGACTGCGGAATCTGAAGGCAACCGTCTCCGTGAACGGATGCATCAGATGATGAGTGTGGTTGTGTGAAAATGGGTGGCCGCAGTTTTTTCTGCGATCGGTCCGCCTGCAGTGTCGGTTTTTTCGCTGCAGTAAGCGAGATTAAGTCTTCGGTGCAAAGTAGGTTGCAAAGTATACTGTGGTCGTGCATTGCCGCTGGCAGTTGCGAACGCTGTCCAAGGACGCTGTCCAGCGTTTCTTGCCTGTGTGTTGCTTGATGCTGGCTTGGAATGTTTTTTTGAAATTGCGTTGTCAGTCGGTTCAGTTGCCGAGCTGAGCGAGTTCATGAACCTGGGGTGAATGGGTCTGTTATGCGTTTCTTGTTGGTTTCAATTTTCTGCTTTGCGACTTTCAGCTATGTGACGGCTGCTGATTCGCGTCCCAATATTGTGTTGATCATGGCTGATGATCTCGGTTTCTCTGATCTGGGCTGTTATGGGGCGGAGATTGAGACACCCAATCTCGATCAGCTTGCGAGCCAGGGGTTGCGTTTCAATCAGTTTTACAACACTGCCAAATGTCATTCATCCCGAATCTGTTTGTTGACGGGTTTGTATATGTTTCAGGCAGGCAATCAAGAAATGAATCGGGGCGTGACCTTGGCAGAGGCGCTCAAGCCGGCCGGTTACCATACGATGATGGTTGGAAAGTGGCACCTTGATGGGCAGCCAACCGAACGCGGCTTTGATCGATATTTTGGTCACTTAAGCGGATCGACGAACTTCTTCACGGGAGATGAGACGTTTCGTTTAAATGGCAAGCCATTTGTTGTACCGAAAGAAGGGTTTTATACCACTGATGCGAAGACGGACTATGCGCTGAAATTCTTGGATGAGGCCGAGGAAGAGGACAAACCCTTTCTGCTGTATGTGGCGTACAACGCGCCGCATTATCCCTTGCATGTCAAAGAGTCTGATTTTCGAAAGTATGAGGGTCGCTATGATGTCGGCTGGGACAAGATCAGATCGCAGCGTTTTCAAAAACAGAAAGAACTCGGCATTCTACCTGAGGACACGAAGCTTTCTCCGAGGCCAGACAGTGTTTCACCGTGGAAGGATTTGTCTGAAAAACAGCATCACTGGGAATCTGAGCGAATGGCCGCTTATGCAGGAATGGTTGATTGCTTGGATCAGAACATTGGACGCTTGCTGAAGCGACTGAAGGATTCAGGGCTTGCTGATAATACTCTTGTGATGTTTTGCAGTGACAATGGAGCTTGCCCCTTTGAACGTACTCGTGGAAAAGAGTTTCGTCCTTGGGATCCAAAATCCTATTGGACCTACGATGTGGGCTGGGCGCATGTTGGTAATACCCCGTTTCGCTGGTACAAACAGAATCAGCACGAAGGCGGAATCACATCGCCGATGATCGTATCCGGCCCGGGGATAAAAACGAAACCGGGAAGTGTCACTGATCAGCCAGCGCATCTGATCGATTTCATGGCGACCTGCGTTGATCTTGCCAAGGCTGATTACCCGACGGACTACGCTGGGCGTACCATCACCCCAGTGCAGGGCCGATCGTTGACGCCAATTTTTGCCGGAGGCGTGCGTGAACCGCATCCTTGGATGTATTTTCAATTTTCCAATAACCGCGCTCTGCGTCAGGGAGATTTGAAGGCGGTCTCTGTCAAAGGTCGTCCTTGGGAATTGTACGATCTTGCTACTGACCGTTCAGAGCTCAATGATCTCTCAGTGAGTCGTTCCAGTGATTTGGAAGAATTGAAAAGCCGCTGGCATGAGGTTGCTGAGGATACCGAGCAGACGCCACCAAACCTGCGTCGCCCCGTAGACGCCTCGCGCAAACAGAATAAAAAGCAGCAGAATAAAAACCGAAAGGCAAGAACAAATTGATTCGCCAGCGGGTGAGATGATGCGAATCATTGTCGTGTTGCATTGGCAGCCCGTCATAAAAATGCAAAGGCTGAACTGTAAGCAAATGCAACGTTAGGCTTCTAGCAAATGCAAGGTGTAGCTGGAAGTAAATCAAATGTGTAGCTGGAAGGAAATGAAATGTGTAGCTGGAAGGAAATGAAATGTGTGCCTGGAAGGAAATGAAATGTGTGCCTGCGAATGAACCGGTTTCAGCACCACCTGCGTGACCTTGTTGGCGGTTTATTTCAAGTTCAACGATGGTGCGATTGTCCTTGCCATCACGGGCTTCAAACATCATGTTGGGGGCCGCGAGCACATTCAATGGGTGCTCTGGAAGGAAGGCGGCGCTCAGGGTGGAGAATTAAACGGCATGTTACCTATTGAAACACTGGTGTTGATCGGTGGAATCCTGTTGTTTGTCGGTGTCGTTGCCAGCAAATTGTCGGATTGGGTAGGGATTCCCACCCTGCTGGTCTTTTTGGTGATTGGCATGTTGGCAGGTGAGGAGGGAGTTGGGCGGATCTCGTTTGATTCTCCTTCGGTTGCCCAGGCAACAGGCACCGTAGCCTTGCTGATCATTCTTTTTGCTGGCGGCCTTGATACTCAATGGTCATCGGTTCGCGCTGTGTTGGCCCCTGGATTAATGCTGTCCACGTTCGGAGTTTTAATCACTACGTTGTCGCTGGGGGCATTCGCATGGTTCATGCTGGGAACCTATTCCACCTTTGACATCGGTGAAGATGGGCTCACTTGGTCGGAGGCGTTGCTGTTGGCAGCGATCGTATCCTCAACCGATGCTGCAGCTGTCTTTTCTGTGTTTCGCTCGAGTTCAGTCAGACCTTCGGCACGAATCCGACATCTGCTGGAATTTGAATCAGGCAGTAATGATCCGGTAGCTGTCCTGATGACGATGGCCATCCTTGGCGTGATGGCGTCCAACAGTGCTTCCATGGCTGGTGTAGGCGCAAACTTGATCACAGAGTTGGTTGCCGGTGCAATCACGGGGTTTGGATTGGGATGGTGCGGAAGTTGGGTGGTTAACCGACTTCACTTATCGGCCTCGGGATTGCACCCCATTCTTGTCCTGTCGATTGGTTTAACGACATTTGGGTTCGCCAATTTAATTGGTGGGAACGGCTATCTTGCGATTTATGTTTGCGGTGTCACCTTGGGCAATCGAATTGTCCGTCAGCACGATGGAGTCTTGCGTTTTCACGACGCTCTCAGTTGGTTGGCACAACTTGCCATGTTCATCGTTTTGGGACTGCTAGTGGTTCCATCCCGGCTGCTTTCCGTGGCGGGAGTTGCAATTGCAATGGCTCTGTTTTTGATGCTGGTCGCCCGCCCACTGAGCGTCATGGCATGCTTGCTGCCATTTCGGATGCCGCGCAGGGAGGTAGCTTACGTTTCTTGGGTGGGGCTGCGCGGATCCGTGCCGATCGTACTAGCGACGTTTCCCATGTCTTATGGTATTCCCGGCGCTGAAGAAGTGTTTGATGTGATCTTCTTCATCGTTCTGACCTCGGTGTTGATCCAAGGTCTGACACTTGTGCCGTGTGCTCGATGGCTTGGTGTCGAAGATGAGAACAGTGCTGCCTGAGGTGAAGCGGGGGTAAGCGTAAGCTGGGCTAAAGTTGCTTGAGATCTCAAGGCGGAATGCCCCGCTTTTTTCTCACGCGTGCTTCTAGCAGCAGAACTTGGGTCGCAGCTGTTTGGTGAACTTTCGGAGTGGGTGCCGTCGCAGGGCGACGTTTAATTCACTTGCACGTTTAATTCACCTGCACGGTTAATTCACCTGCACGGGCAGTTTGTACCATGAATTCTGCAGGTAGCCCTTGGCGTTCCACGGCACTCGATAAGGCATGAATCCACCTGAGCTGTCGAGTGCTCGAACCATCAGCCGTTTCGTTGCTGCAGTGACTTTTACTTTTGCATTCCAAAGCTGCCAACAGAATTCGCTGTCCTTTCCAACCATGGTCGCTTCGGTCCAGCGTTTGCCTTGATCGGCAGACACGAGCACTTTCTTGACAGTTGTTCCCGGACGACCCGTGGGCAGGACATAGCCCGCCAGGTCAATTTCACCGGCAGCAAGTTGTGCATTTTCTTTCGGTGTGCAGATGGCAGCGTTGATCGGGTAGCGATAGATCGGACCTGATTCGGCCCATTCAATGGGGTCCGTACTTTTGACAAGCTTGTAGGCGGTTGCCACATAATGGTTGGGGGAAGGGCGATCGCTGACCACGATTCTTCCAAGCCACTTCACGCTCCGAGCACCAATGTACCCGGGGACGAGTGTTCGCAGGGGAAACCCGTGGTCGGCCGTCAGTGGAGCACCGTTCATTCCATTGGCCAGCAAGGGCGCCCCTGCCCCCGATCCGATCATCGCTTTTGCAATCGGGATCGAGCCACCAAACGGGATGATCCCGCCGCCTTTCTCAATTTCATCCAGTCCTTCAAACCAGACGTATTTTGCATCAGGCGTCACTTCGGCTTCTTTCAGCACATCAGCAAGTGCGACACCTTGCCATGTCGCATTCCCGATCGCTCCTGACTGCCATGGTACTCCGCCAACCTTGCCCTCGGCATTGTATTCCGACCTGCGATTTCCAGCGCATGTCAGCGTTGCGGTGGTGGAGTGACTAGCGAAACGTTCTAAGTTCTTCAGTGATAAAGCGGTAGGGCGATTTACCATCCCTTCGATTTTCAGCTCAAACCCGTCTGGATCGATGATGGGGTTCGGAGCATGGCTGCGAACGTAGAAATGTTTGGTCGGGGTGATCCATGATTTCACAAGATCATCAAGTTTAGGCTCGGCGTTGTTGGGAGCAGTGGTGTGATAAAAAAGTTGCTTTGGCTCCTCTGCAACGGCTCGCGATGAGGTGAGCGTGCCTCCCGCGATCACAATGCCACCGCTGGCCAAAAGCATTTCTCTGCGTGTAATCATTTTGATCAGTCCTGTTGTCAAAGCGTGCGGTGGTTGTCGGAAGGTGTTGTTGTGAAAAATTCGTAAGGGGCGAAGTAGTCAGAGACCAGCCAGCTGCAGCGGCTCTAAAAGTAGAGGTCGTTTGCCCCGGTCGTGGTATTTCGCTTGTAAGGTATTTGGCTGCGTCCGAAGTTACTGTTCCAGTTCCCTCGGATTGGCCTCGCAGGACCCTTTTCCTGACAGCGGGACTCAATTTTGGTGTAACTCCGCCATCATCTCCAAAATGGTCTTGGTGATGAGATCTGATGCATCAAGTTGTACGCGATTGGTGCCCATCCAGGTTTCATAGCCGCCCAAGTCATGTTGTCGTGGGGTGGGTAAATAACCGCGCGAATCGTTGGCCAGTTCGATGGTAAAGGTATCGGCGAAAGGTGATTTATCCTTGATTTTCAATCCGATTTCTGCAAACGTTTCAAAGGGAATGGCGGCGATCGCGAGATCCCCAATACGCACAACCTGCAAAGGCACGGTGATTTCCTTGGGACCATCTTCGAGTTTTTGCACACGTGCTGCGTAGGTTCGTTCGTAACGATGGAACTTTTCTGCGTCTTCAGGCTTTGCCATCACGTCGCGAAACCATGCCTTGATTTTTACGTCAGGTTGACGCATGGTCAGTTTCAGTTGCCGCGTCAGGGAGCCGATCTTGACACCCTGGCTGAATTGCAATTGGCTGTGTGCTTCACTCACGCGTCCGGCAACCTTGTTGGCAACCTCGGTCATCTTCTCATAGCGGTCATAGCGACGCGCATTGCCATCGCGGAAATTAATGTTATTGATATCACCACTGGTACCATTGCTCATCATGCCCACAAAGGGTGGTTTGACCGAACCGGCGTTCAGCAACTTTTGAATTTGTTGTGAAAAGATGGCGAAATAATCTGCTGAAACATCGCCTTTGTTGACGCCGCCGACGTAGTGAAGTGAGTAGTTTGCCAGCAGGGCAATCGGTTGACCTTCGGTGCTCTGGACTGACAGAAAAGAAATTTCGGGATCAATAGGGCCCGCAGGCTTCATCAAAGCAGCATTCGCGCGAGGCGGGTTCATGCGAACGGTATCAACACCACCAAAAGGATTACGCGCAAGTTCGGGCTTGCTGACATACCAACGGCGATTGAATACTTCGGACGGTTCATCGATTCCGCCCCAGCCGATTTTTGCTGGCGCCAGATTTTGGATCGCTGCATTCACAGCCGATACGATTCCAGCAACCACCTTGGGTCTGTATTTCGGTTCGTGGGCACGTGTTGCCGAGTGGGTGTGCGTCGCCGCCATCAAGATTTGATCTGGCGGGATTTGTGAGCTCTTGGAAATCATGGCTCGCGCTTCATCATAAACTGACCGAGTGATGCCAAGGTTGTCACAGATGACAATCGCAATGCGGGTCTTGCCGTCATCTAACACGAGGCAGCGTGCATGAAGGGGATCGTGAATTTCGTTGGCAGGAAAAGGAACAAATCCACCGACCACCAACTCACCTAGTGGAGGAGTGATGTCAGTCATTGCAGCACCGGCGCGTAAGACGGGTTTCTCTTCGGCCCACGTTGGAACTCCCAGCAATGGGACCAGGCTCATCAAAAAAACAACGGCCGAATTGCGGTGAATTTGAAACATGAGCATGATCCTGCCGTCTGCGGGTGAGAATTTGAACGTAGAGAGGGCTTCGTGCACGGTGGAGTGTGTGAATGTCGTCAAGGTAACGGTGGTGAGCCATGAGTCGACTTGATTTCAGACTCGTTTGCTGCTGGGTTCGCCCTTAGCGACTTTGCATTTGGCTGAGTTTCAGTGTGGCTTCTCCAACCGCTTCGCCATCAATATTGACAATGGTGTATTTGATAGTCGGGTCTGGTGCGGTAGTGTCGAAGTTGAGTAAGCCAAACGAGCACTTTTTGTTGTAACCGAGAATGAACTCGGAACCTTTCGCGTTTTCAACCAGGCCATGGGTGTGGACGTTGGTCAGTCGAGAGCTCATGACTTCGTTAAAAGCGTATCCGTCTTTCCTGGGAATGCGGCGCAAATCAGAGCGGTGACGATCAGCCGCAAGCAGGACGACGCCGTCAATCTGATTGGCGTGAACAAACGAAAAGATCTCATTCCGTTCGTCGTTGAATCCGTCCCATGTGTCTTTGCTGCCGGGTTTGACACCGGGAGACCAGGGTACAGGTGAAGCCAGAATCTTGAAGGTGGCCTTGGAGTTTCTTAGTGTGTCCATCAGCCAGGCTTTCTGGACAGGACCTAGCATGCTGCCGCCTTTCTGGTCCCGATAGTATCTGCCGTCAAGCATGATGAAATGCACGTTAGCAATTTGGAAATCGTACCAACAGCCAGGTTGCTTTTCGCCACCGCCAAAACCGGGATTGTTCCAGTTCTGTTTGAACACCTGCCACACGGGGCGTTTCCATGCTGGGTCATCGATTTCTGGACCAGGGATACAGTCGTTCACCCCAAAATCATGGTCGTCATAAATTGAATACATTGCGGTCGAAGCAATGAAGGACTTCCACAGAGGTTCTGATTGTCGCCTGTAGTAGCAGTAACGCTGGGTCATTGGGTGTGTGGGATCATCGATGTAAACATTGTCACCCATCATCAGGAATGCGGCCGGCGTCTGTTTGGCCAACGTCGTCCACATGTGATTGAACTGGGGTGTATAGCCTGCCCCACCACCAAATCCGATTTCAAACTTCGCCGGTTCGCCGGCCTTAGGCATCGTGCGGAAATTCAGTTGACTTGTCTGCGCTTCGCTATCGATTGTCAGCTGGTATCGGTACTGCGTGTCAGGCTTCAGGTTTGATATTTGAATGACCCCTGTGTAATCATCTTGTGGTGAGGTTTTCGTGCTGAACTCCTGCCCAGCTTGTGTGTCATTCTGTGCCTCACGGATCACGAGGTTTACCTGAGTTGGTTTTGCGGTTCGTATCCAGACCTGTGCTGTGGTGTCAGTGACCGAAGACAGCATCGGGCCATGTAGCAGTGGCTTTGCAAGGTTGGAAAGCCATGCAGCATAGGTTGGGTCGTTTTTCAGAGGTTCAAACAGCGTTCTTGGCCCCGCCAGAATGCGTTCAATGGGCAGGCCAAGCTCGACAGCCTTTTGCAGGTGACCAATCGCTTTTGCTTGGCGGTCTTGTTTGCAGTGAAGGATCGCAAGCACAAAATTGCGTTCGGCTTCGCTGATCGGGCTGTTTTGGGACTTGGGAGGTTTTGCAAGCCGCTCTTGGCCCGCTTTGAATTTGTCTTGCACCAGCAATTTCATCGCATCACGACCTGGATCATGCTGCGCCGCGGCATCTTTCGAAGTAAGAATGCCGATGGCAAAGGTTACGACAAACGTGGCTGCGAAAAGAGTGGCGGGGGAAAAGGCGTGCCGCATGAAAATTTTCTGGAGCGTTAAAGAGTAAAAGTTAGGTCGGGAGAACAAAGGTAGGTTCGAGATCGGTCTGCGTTTGCCAAGCTTGAGCTCGCTCAGTTTGAGTATGGTCGGGGGCACCGGAGCGGTTCAGCACCTCCGGAGACGCTTCGCACGTCTGGAGAGACGCTTCGCGGCTCGCGAGAGATCCCGCGGAGGTATCTCCACAGCTCCTGAGGGCATCGCGGCGATTCAGAGCGTCACCACGATCAGGGGTGCGCTGTGAATCGTTTTGCGAGCCGGTCTCGAACAGCAAACAGAATATCATGTGGCGCGGTGCGACGCGAACTCGGGGTGCTTCGGCGTGGCCGTGACGTCACACTACTCACGTACGCCAGCCTTACTCGGGCTGTCAGCATCGCTTGGGACGGCAACGCGAACAGAATTCCAGCTTGGCGAGATAGTGAGCGGGTAGACACCGGCGTACGGTCAAATGATGGCAGGTTCAAATGAAAGGCAGGTTCGCCGTCAGCTGCGTGCACGTGGCCCCAGGCGTCCGAACATGCGATCAAGTTCATCACGACTGAAAAATAAAGCAGTGGGGCGACCGTGGGGACAATGGTGCGTCTCATGGTACAGATCCTTCTGTTCCAGCAGGCTGGTGATTTCCTGCGAATTGAGCGGATCACCGGCTTTCACTGCAGCTTTGCAAGCGATGGTTGACAGTAAATGATTCAGCAAGTCCTTGGGGTCTGGTTGCTTGCCAGCTGAAATTACCGCTTCTAGTAAGGTACGGAGCATGTCACCCGGCGACGTCTTGGGCAGCATCGCAGGATAAGAGTGAATCAGAATGGTCTCGCCGCCAAATTCGTCAATTTCAATTCCAATCTTTGCTAGAGTTTCCTTGACGTCGAGAGCTGCGGTTCGCTCAGCGGGTGTCAGAGATACGGGCTCCGGTACGAGTAAGCGTTGAGATTCAAGGGACGCATTCTCAGATAGCACCTTCGCGCAGACACGTTCGTATAACACACGCTCATGTAATGCATGTTGATCAATCACTACCATCCCCGACTCGTCTTGGGTAACGAGATAGCGGTTGTGCACCTGAAAGCCAAGGTAGCAAACGCTGGGTTGATCTGCGGTGGAGCTGGTGGAAGTTGTGTTCGCTTGACTGTTGCCAGCGCTGTCCCAAGGTGCCTGTTCATGCTCGGGATTTGGATTCCCGGTTGCCATGTCGGTGTTGGGGGCTCCCGTCGGATTGACTGCACCTGGATTAAGGATGGCGTTGTTTCCCGGGAAGGGCTGGAATGTAGGGGTTCCACCCTGTTGTCCATCGCGGCTGGCAATGTCATGGTTGGTCTGGCCGGTACGTGCCCAGTCAATCACGGCTTGCCGTTGTTGTTGCTCTACCGAAACTGGAAGTCCAAGTTCGCTCGAAGGTTGATTCCTGAGTTCGCTGTCGTCTTTGACAGGTTCGGGGGGGCCGACACGTTGAGTCAGATTGGTGGTCAGGAATTGGTGCCGCAGTGATTGCAGCAGACGACTGTAGATCCGACCTCCGTCAGTGAAACGGACTTCGAGTTTGGATGGGTGGACGTTGACATCGATCATGTCCGCGGGCATATCCATCCGCAGGAAGCAGACGGGATGCCGACCGACCATCAACATGCCGCGATACGACTCACCCAACGCGTGTTGCAATGCCCGATCGCGAATGTGTCTTCCATTGAGGAATAGATACTGCATGCGATTATTGCCACGGCTGACCGATGGATCACACACATAGCCACTGATCTTGATTTGACCGTCATCACTATTGATCGCGATTAACGACTCAGAAACTTCAGCGCCGAAAAATGCTTCGATTCTCGCCGCCCAACGCTCGGTCACGGGAAGATCATAGAGTTGCTTGTCGTTGTTGGTCAGTACAAAATGTATTTGTGGATTAGCGAGGGCAAGCCTCGTAAATGCTTCGACAATATGCCCACGCTCGGTTTGTGCTGTTTTGAGAAAGCGGTGTCGCACAGGGGTGTTAAAAAACAGGTTCCGGACTTCCATCACGGTTCCCGTGGGGCATCCACAGGGAACAGGGGATTCGATGACGCCTCCGCGGACCGCTAGCTCTGAGCCACTGTCTTCGGATTCGGTCCGACTGCGGATCGTCAAATGTGAAACGCTGCCGATCGAAGCGATCGCCTCGCCTCGAAACCCCAGAGTTGCTACGTGGAATAAGGATTCGTTGTCGGGCAGTTTACTGGTTGCATGACTGGAAACTGCCAGTGGCAGTTGTTCGGCGGTCATGCCGCAGCCGTCATCGCTGATGCGGATCAGTTCGCTGCCGCCGCCAGCAATCGTGACCTCAATGCGGCGGGCACCTGCGTCAATACTGTTTTCCAGCAATTCCTTGACGACGGATGCCGGACGCTCGATGACTTCGCCAGCCGCGATCTGATTGATCAGGTTGGCGGGCAGTTGGCGGATCGTCGGTAGTTTTTTGGCAGTGGTGGTCATGCCCTCGAATGTAGCGGTATCCCACGCTGCGACAACCGAGGACGACACACGATTCCGTGAAAATCATAAATCATTCGATCACTTGAATCTGGGCGATGCCCAGAAGCCACCGTGCTCCGCACGCTTTGCGTAATCTCTACGCTTTCTCTGCATTATTGCAGTGTGGGTGATTGCAGTGTGAATTACCCCAGCCTAGGTGCTGAAATTTATCGATCCCCGATTTCTGCTTGCTTTCGCAGCAGCATTTCACGCTGCTGGCGGGCCAATCA
>JBPCVE010000254.1:0-2636 GCA_051010795.1 Rubripirellula sp. | reverse complement strand
ACATCTCGATGATCGTCACAGTGTCTTCGGGAAAGTGCTTGAAGGCCAAGATGTTGTTGACTCGATCGAGCAGGGTGACACGATGAGCACGGTTCGAGTGGTCGTCGTCGAAGACTGACCCTGTTTTCACGCGTCAGCCACAACAGCAAGATGCAGCGAATGAACTGCTAACGCATCAGGTAGTCCAATAGGGAACGGCCAATCACGCTGATTGGGAAGTGCCGAGCAGGAAGTCACAATGCTGTGAGCGTCTCTGAGGTTGCGATCCAGAGACGCCCAGTAGCCTCTTTTCTTGCTGATTCTGTAGGCGCGTCTGGTTTCTGCATCGTTTGGAAACGATAAAAACAGGTAGGTTACTGGTGAGTTATCGTGTTCTTCGATTGCTTGTTGTGTACGCTTGTTTCAAGTGGATTCCCTTTGGTTCGGAATCTGAGTTTGGAATGTCTGAGCGGCAACGTTGAAATCCAAGTGATTGAAAGGTTGGGCTCGCGAAGTCCTGCCCCCTGCGGTGGCTGTCATGAAATCTGCTCCAGTAAAGCTGCAGCCTGAATTGGGATCGAATTCCCTTCGGGCTTTGCTGTGGCGTTGGTTGCTTGGTGCCGTGATTGGCACCAGTTTGATTGCTGCGACTTCGCCGCTGTTTCTGCGAAGCTATCTTCCACTCAACGCTGATCCTGTGCGTGGCGTCTGGACCCTTCCACCTGGAACGGAATATCGCTGGCGCAGCGAAGGGTACGCCGATACATCCATCGGCCCTTGGGGACTGCCGGGCAAAACAACGGGTTTTGCAAGTAGTTCAGGGCTGCCGCGCGAGAGATCAGAAGAGCTGCAGCAATCAAAAGTCTCACCATTACAGATTGCACTTTGGGGTGACTCGCAGGCAGAGGGTGTTTCTGTTGATGATGCCGATAAGCTTTTCGCGAAAATTGAAAATGCTTCCGGCGGTGACCTGAATGTTTATCCTTTGGCCCGAAGTGGCGAAGATGCTGCGGATTGGGTCACCCAGATACCAAGCGTGGAACAGCAGTTCGGTATCGATCAGCATGTGATTCTTGTTGTCGAGCCAGCGGACTTGTTGGCTGCGGTTGAGGCACCCGTGGTATTACCATCAGTAAGCGATGCCTCCGCTGCCAATGCCGCCTTGGCGGCTAAACTACCCGCGTTTGTGATACAGGCGGCTCGCAATGTGTTGCGTGAACCCGATGGAGCAACGCCGAGACGTCTCCGGTTTGCTGTCGGACCCGAGGGCAAAGCCAGTTCCCCACTTTTTACCAACAGTCAA
Source organism: Rubripirellula sp. (assembly GCA_051010795.1). GTDB lineage: Bacteria > Planctomycetota > Planctomycetia > Pirellulales > Pirellulaceae > Rubripirellula. The sequence continues at coordinate 1,354 of JBPCVE010000254.1, read as the reverse complement.
GCTGAGGGCCGTAAGCAGACTGAAAACAGTAAGCAGTCGGGCGACATGTTGAGTCGTGCTGACAGTGCTTTGTGGTTGAACGCTCTGGCAGCAATCAGGAACGCAACCGAACTGCCAGTGGTCTTGCTGTATGCTCCGCTCGCACCGCACATTATCGATGGCCAGATCCGTTGGCAGGATCCGACAGCGGATCAGTTCCGATTGCTTCAACAGGCTGCCAAGGAACTGGGGATCAGCGTTGTGGATGCTCGAAACGAGTTGCGGGATTCTGTTGCATCCGACGGGCGTTGGCCGCACGGATTTCATAATGGCCGCATGGGTTCAGGCCATCTGAATCAGGTGGGCAATCAGGTGTTGGCTGCCACGCTGGTTAAGGAATTGTCTGATCTGCGAGTTAAATCAAATCTGCCCTCTGATGAGAGCAGGGACTGACGCAGATGCTCTTCACCCAATTCGAGTTCCCGATTTTCTTTTTTTGTGTTTTGATCGCTGCCTGGCTGTGCCGCCAGCGACAAACTCGAAATGCAGTATTGTTGATCGCCAGTTATTACTTTTATGCCTACTGGGATTATCGCTTTTGCAGTCTGCTTGCTCTGTCAACGGTCGTTGATTACAGCATTGCCAGAGGGATGGTGCGTTCGACAGGAACCGGGGTTCGTCGTGCTTTGCTAATGACCAGTTTGGTCGTCAATCTTGGTGTGCTTGGTTTTTTCAAGTATTTCAATTTCTTCATTGACTCAGCGAGTCCAGCTTTGCAGGCGATCGGGTTGAGCGGTGAGACGTTAAACATCATTCTTCCGGTCGGCGTCTCGTTTTATACGTTTCAAACTCTCAGCTATACGATCGATGTTTATCGAGGTGTGTTGAAGCCGGTCAATCGTTTCATTGACTTTGCGTTGTATGTCGCGTTCTTCCCGCAACTGGTAGCGGGCCCGATTGTTCGTGCCCGCGAATTATTGCCGCAATTGGCAACGGTGCCAACGTTTTCTAAGCGACGTTTCTACGCCGGAGCACAGCAGATGTTGCGAGGTCTGGTCAAGAAAGTATTGCTTGCTGACCGGCTTGGTGAGGCGGTGGATGTCGTCTTTGCAGGACCAGATCTCTACAGTGGGCTGACAATCTGGATTGTGGTGTTTGCTTATGCTGGTCAGATTTACTACGACTTTTCAGGCTATAGCGACATTGCTATTGGCGGAGCAAAGATGCTGGGGTACCGATTTCCCGTCAACTTCAGGCATCCCTATCTGTCCGGATCGATGTCCGAGTTCTGGCATCGTTGGCACATGACGCTGTCGCGTTGGCTTCGGGACTATGTTTACATTGCAATGGGAGGCAGTCGTGTCAGCCAGTGGGT
>JBPCVE010000253.1:0-7773 GCA_051010795.1 Rubripirellula sp. | reverse complement strand
CGATGGCGATCCTCCAGAACCAGTCGACGCGGACCGTGTTGTTGAGGATGATGTTGACCAAATGATCAAGGAGACAGGTCTGCTGATCACTGCTGGTGCAAGTCCCACAGCCTTGAACAACGTATTCCTGAACCTTGATGACAGTCTCGTGGAGATCGCGTCAAAGCCACAGGAAGTGATTGTTGTCGGCAATGTCTTCCAGCATGCTGAGGGCCCAGTGTTGGGGCAGTTCCCGAATTCAACGGGTGCCAATGGCAACGACGATTTCAATATCACACTTGAGGATAATGAGGTCGCTCTCCAGTATCCGGAAGCCAATAACTTCCAGCCTGCGGAGGGTTCGCGACTGATCGATTCTTCGGTGAATTCTGTCGTAGAGCGTAGCGCCGTGGCCGCATTGAAGAGTTCAGTTGGCCTTTCGCCAAGCAATATTCTGGCACCGACACTTGATGTTGGTGGTGTCTTGCGAGCCGATAATCCCAATTATGCACCTCCGGGTGGAATTGGCGGACAGGTTTTCAAGGACCGTGGTTCAACAGAATTAGCTGACTTCAATGGTCCGGTCGCGATCGCGGAAACCGCTCGCGATAACGATGCTGAAGGTATCGACCAGGATCCTGCGATCAGCTTCATCAACTTGGAAGATGGTGTTTACAGTGAGTTCCGAATTCAATTGAGGGACAACGGAGACTCTTCGGATCCGTTCACTGGAATCGGTGTTGACGACAATACGGTCGTGGTTCCAGAAATTTCAGGGCTTCGCGAATCCGGAGCCAACATCACTCTGATCGAGAATGATCGATTGTTGGAAGAAGGTGTCGACTACACGTTCAACTACGATTCGACTCGAAATCTGATCACTCTCACACCGATTGCCGGAATTTGGCAAAACGATCGGTCCTACCGCATTGAAATCAATAATGAAGACCGCGACGTACTGGTGGCTCCTTCCAGCAACGTCATTCAGGATGGCGATCAGATGGAGATCATTGATAGTAACGGCGGGCAGATTGTCTTCGAATTTGAGGCAGGCTATTCGCTCTTGTTGCCCGAGCCAATCACATTGGTGGTTCCTGAGACAGGCACCAATTTGGGCGGTATCTCAGATGGTGAGTTTTTCCGAATCAATGATGGCGTTAATCCTGTTCTGACCTTCCAATTCACCTCGCCCGGTGGCACAACACTGCCCGACACGATCCCGATTGAATTGCCGGTCGCTGCGACACCTGTGAACCCAAATGATTTGCAAGGTTTTCTCGAAGACATCGCAGAATCGATTGGCTTGGCAATCCAAAATGAGGTGGACAATGAGAATTTGGATGTAGGTGTTGAGGGCTCCGGTGGCAGTAAAACTGTAGTCGTTGAGGGTGTCAGAGTGGTTCTGGGGGCGGAACCCGGAGCAATCGTTTCTACGGAAGACACTGGGCTGGAGCAGCTTCCACGAACGCTGGCGCTTCGTGTACCAAGTCCTGGCGTCAATCCACTCTTTGGGATCGTTGATGGCGATACTTTCGAAGTTGACAATGGCAATGGTCCAGTCATCTTTGAATTCGATACGGGCAATGGAGTTGCTTCAACTTTCAATGAAACCGTCTCTGTTGCTGCCGGTGCGACAGCAGCCGATGTAGCAGTCGCTATCAGAACTGCACTCGAGAATTCCAACTTGGGTGTTAATCCGACCATTGAAGGAGATGGCCTCTCGGTTTACCTCGATCTTTCGCTCGATGGATCCGCAAGAGTTGCTCAGGGGCAATTGAGTGTAGTGGGGTTGAGTCGTCCTGCATTGGACGAGGAACAGATCGTCATCTTGCCGGCTGATGGTGTTTCTACGCCGGTGATTTTAGAGATTAATCGTACAGATGAACGTGACGGCTTTGGTGACTTGATCGGTCCCGGTGGTGATGGTGTGACAGCACCCAACGTGCCTATCAATGTCACACGGGGCACCACCGGTAACGATTTTGCTGCCCTGGTTGCCAATGCACTTCAGGGACTTAGCACAATCGATGGTTTGAACCAGGCCGACATTGAAGTGATCGACGGTGGCATCCTCCAAGTGGGAGGAGAAGAAGGGTTGGGTATAAGTGTTTCGGCCAACTCGATCGAAGTGACGGGTTCGCCATCCGTGAGTGGCGCATCCACGGTCGAAGTGGCAGGACCACTTCTGTTAGGACTTCCGCCAATTGGTGGGCAAGCGGTTGATGACGGTTCAGTGATCGTGATTGAATCAGACTTGGGCGTGGACGTCATTTTTGAGTTCAACCGGAACAATACGAGCCAGGATATTGCAACCGCGTTCCCCGTGCCGTTCAACTTTAGTGATTCCGCGGATGACTTGGCCGCAACGTTCGCATTCGTCGTGAATGCAGCGAACATTGGCATGACAGCCACCGCCGAACCTGGTGGAGTCGTGTCTTTAGGACGAATCGAAATTTCCAGGGTTAATTACAACGGCATATTCGATCCTACTGGTCAGGGACCATCTGCTCCTGGTGTGACAGGTGCTACGCTTAAACGTGGGATTGTCAGTGATGGTGAAGTTCTCTTTATCAGCCAGGGTGGAAACACCGTTCGATACGAGTTTGAGTCGATCGTTGCTGGCGGTGGTGTGGGTCTGGGGAACGTCCCTATTCCGTTTGTCGCACAAAGCACACCCGGAGATGTAGCACAGTCCCTTGCGTCGACCATCAACAATAATAAATTCGGTTTAATTCTCAATGCTGTTGCGGAGCTTGATCCTGCCACCGGCGAAGCAACAGGCTTTGTTTTGTTGAACGATCAACCCGGTACGATCGTGGACATTACAGCTGCTCCGACTTTGGCTAAGTCTGGCGTGCCGGGTGGTGCGACCCCAATTCGGTACTCGGCTTTGTTCGGGGACAACGAGATAAAACTGGCAATGATTGAGGCAATCAACTCGGTCAACAAGCCTGGTGAAAATGCCGTTACGACACTTTCAGCGCAGGATCGTGGTGGCAACACGTTCTTTGTGTCGAATGCTTCACTCTTCCGAGGCGTGGCTTCAAGCGATGGTATTGTCGCCAATTACTCGCTGCCGGGGGTTCAGGATCTTGCTGGCAACAAACTGGAAGCAAATCGGCCTGACCTCTCAACGCAGTTCACCTTGCTGATGCCGACAGCCTTATTGGACTATGGCGATGCACCAGATCCAGTTGACTTGGTGAATGGTCGATACCCGACCAAGTTGATCAGTAATGGTCCTCGGCATGTGGTAGGAAATGGGCCTGTATTGGGAGCCACCATCGATGCCAATTTGGATGGCTTGCCGGGCATTACTGCTAACCGCGACGATGTGGCAATCGCCATTGAGGGTGGTAGCAGCCTGTTCACGACAGCCTTGGCAAATGGTGGTGCTGAGATCACCATCGATGTCCCTGGTGGAGCGGATCCTAGCATTTGGGATGGAGAAACCTTCACGCTGGACTTGGGGACCTCCCAAGCGACCTTTGAATTTGACGTGCTCGTGTCGAATTCAGGTGCATTTGATGAAGACAACTTTGCTGTACGTCCTGACGATCCCACTTCGGCTCTGTCAATTGCTCAGGCCATTGAAGTTGCCATTGCAGAAGCACGCTCAGTAAGTGATCAAAAGTTCAATCCAGCAGCGGTTACGATTTCGGGTGACGCCCTTCAAGCCGTGGTCAGTGTCAGTGCTGATGACGAAGATGGAGTTGGTTTTATCAGCGAATACAACCCGCTCGGAGTACTCAATCGTGGAATCTATCTACCCATTGAGGTCAGCGTAACAGGATCGGGAGTGCTCGAGGGTTGGATTGATTTCAATGCGGACGGTGATTGGGAGGATGCTGGCGAGCAGGTGTTCCCAATGGTAATTGATCCAGCGACTCAAGCTTTGCGAGAGGATTTGCTGCCAGTGACGCAGGCTGGCGTTGTAACCAATATCTTCGCAGATACCGGTGGTGTCAGCACTCGGGTCTTTAATGTTGTTGTACCTCCGACCACGCCAATTCCAGCGAGTGAACTGACGACGTACGCAAGGTTCCGAGTCTCGAAAGAGGGTGGTCTCGGCCCCAACGGGCTTGCACTTAGCGGTGAAGTGGAGGACTACGCGATCCGTATCCTGCCTGGACTACCGCCTGAAATCGCAAACCCAGTGATTGAATATGATCATCCGAACTTGAGCGAAGACAGCTTCTTTGTCGCTGATGGATTGGCTGGTAATCCTGTGGGCTTGCTAGATGGAATTACTGATCCCGATGGGCAACCGGTTGTGATCTATAGTGGGGATGTTGTCACCGACGAAATGCTGCAGGTGGATAGTGATGGGCCGAGCGGACCATTGCCGCCTATCGACGCAGGACTTTTGACCGTCAATCAAGACGGTACTTTCAACTTCCAGCCGGAAGCCGATTTTAATGGCTCTGTGACATTCACAGCTCGCGTCGCGGATCAACCAGCGGATCTAACACAGCAGCTAGTAAACTCGACTCCGTTGACTGTCACTCTGAACGTCTCACCTGTTAATGACGCGCCTACTGCGTCTGGGTTTGCTCCTCCGACTGGTCCGCTTGTTGAGAGGATGATTCTTGAGGACGAAGTAGCAGTGTTCAATATCATGGATGTTGACCCAACTCAGTCACTCATCGATGGCAAATACATCCCTGGCAACATCACGTCAGTCGATGAGATGGGTCAACCGATGAAAATCGTCGAGGCGGGAACTCTGACTGGCATGGTCTACCTCTCAGACGAGGGTGGTAATGTAACCGTGTCACTCGACGGATCGATGATCACCTACACGCCGCCAGCAGACTTCAACGAGAACACTCCTCCAGGTACTGACTCTTTCACTTATCTTGTGATTGATGAACCTGGTGGAAGCTTCACTGCGCAGCAGTCGTTGAATGTAGGAACGGTGAATATCACGTTTCAAGCGGTCAATGATCCACCGGTAGCCGTCGACGACAGTTACAACGGCACGGAAGATAATGTTCTGCTGATCGAGCTTGGTAGCCCTGGAGATGGTTTAGGCGGAATCTTCGATAACGACAACGGCGGACCTGACGACGAGGATCAAGTTTTAAGCTTGAAGCTTAGTGATTTCCCTCAGAGCACATCGCAGGATGGTTCGGTTGATTACGATGCCGTGAATCAACAGTTGATCTACGTTCCATCGTCTGCCTTCAGTGGTACCGACACGTTCGTTTACACGGCTGTTGACTCCGATGGCCTCGAATCTGAATTGCCGGCAACGGTCACCATTGCTGTGGTCGGGGTAGATGACAGCCCTGTGTTCGAGGGCGTCGATGGTCAAAAAGACGGTTTGGGGGACCCTGTCGACGAGATCACTCGTGAAGAGGCAAAGTCTGGAGGTGACACTGTCGTCTACGACTTGAACACGTGGTTTACTGACCCAGAAGGTGCATCCTTGTCGTTTGCGATCAGCACGACTCCGGACCCTGCGTTGTTGTTCACGCACTCCCTTGCTGCCAATCTGCTCACTTTGGATTATGCAGAATTCGTGGCTGGTGCCGCGGTCCTGTCGGTGACTGCCGATGATGGAGTTTCAACACCAACCGAAGCAACCATTTTGGTAACTCTTGAAGATACGCCAGATGGGCCGTTGGTAATCACCTCTCTGGATCCTTTTCCTGTGACGGGCGATGAAGATACGCCAGTGATCCAAGACCTGTCGGTTGTATTCTTTGATCCAGATGGGGATGAAATGGATTATCAAGTGACCCAATTGGGAACTTTGAACAATCCAACCGAGAGCCAAATCCAAAACCACGAGTTGGTGCAGGCGTTCGATTTCGATTCTCAGACTGGCGAAATGACCATCACTCTGCAGCCAAATGAGCATGGTACCGTCAGCTTCAAATTGGAAGCCGATGATTTGGATCCCACAACTCCAAACGCGGAGCATGACTTCTTGCTGACTGTGAACAGCGAAGAGGATTTCCCCGAGGCCAATGACGATGATTACAGCGTTCCACTTGGATCGACACTGCAAATTACGAATGTGAGTGAGGGGCTTCTGGGGAATGATATTGACCCAGATGGTGACTCTGTCTTTTTCAATGCTGTGGTAGCCCAGCCAACCATGGGGACGCTTTCGGTAAACCCCAACGGAACGTTTAGTTACACGAACGATCCATCATTAGTGAATTCAGGGGTGCTTGCTGATACCTTCACTTACAACGTCGTGGACAGCACTGGCAGGGAGAGCAACACTGCAACAGTAACCTTGACTTTTGCAGGTTCGGCTTACCAGAATCCAACTCCAAACTTGGAGAATGATGTCAATGCCGATGGTTTTGTGACAGCCTTGGATGCGTTGCGGATCATCAACTTCTTGGATGTTCGAAATAGTGCGGCCGTTCCAGTGAGTGTGATTGGTACCGCACCACCGGACTTCCTCGACACCACAGGAAATGGGCAGATAACGCCAAATGATGCTCTTCGGGTGCTGAACGAACTGCAGTTGCAAGGTGGTAGTGGTGAGGGAGAGTTTGCTCCTCAGGATCTCGCAGGGCTTGGTGTGACATCAAGCTTCGTTGCGGCAAACCGCAGTGGCTTGCCGGTGCGAGACATGCAACTGGCAAATGATCAAGAAGTGGTATCGCCTTTGGACCAACTTTTGACCAATGGCTTGGATTTGAACACCGCGGCACTTGAGTCAGCGGTTCAAGAAATGGAAGTAACTGATCCAGCTGTGGCTGCGTCGGCCGATAGTGTGGATGAGGTTTTGGCCTCCGTGCTCGATGAAATCGACATAGCTCTAACGGTTGAATAGCGATCGCGCAGAAGCAGGGGATTCGCCAGTGGCGTTGTCTTGCTGACTTCTCAGAACACCGCGAAACACGAAAAAACCCGACCGGCAACCCAAGTTGCCGGTCAGGTTTTTTTATGCATTGAGAACCGTGTTTCGCTCTTGTGTGCCTGCCCAACCTTCTGGCTTGGTTGCCAAGGCGACCTGCGAACTGGTGGCTGGGCATCTCCCTGATTGCCTCCCCGGAAGAAGCGTAAGCGTGGTTCCAGAAAAAAACGCTCTTTTTTCCGAGATTTGCTGATAAATGCTGACGCGCAAACTAAATTGGTCTGCCTCCGGATTCTGACAAATTTGTCGGTCATTCCGGAATTCGCATTTTTATCATTTTTATCATTTTGTCGTTTTCTTGGCACTCTTTTCAGGTGATTCCTTCCATGAGCAAAAGACGCAACCCTCGCAAACGCAGTCCTTTACCATCATCTCGACAGCTTCGACTTGAGACATTGGAACGGCGCGAATTGTTAGCTGCAGAGTTTGCGGGTGCATTGGCTCCGGGTTCATCGTTCGATTCGTCCAATGGTTCCGGTGATATCAATCTGGGCGGGCAGAGATGGACAAATCCTGTGGGAGGGTCAAGTCCGAATATCGGTGACGCTGCGACGGTTACCTGGGGAATTGTGCCCGACGGAACACTTAATCGTGATGGCGTTGCCAGCGATTTGGTCGCGTTTCTCAATGACATTTATGGCGATAACGGATCAGCAACGATTGCAGGCCATTCATGGTTCCCCTTGGTCAGTGCAGCCTACGAAGAGTGGTCGCAGTTGACCGGACTCAATCTGGAATATGAATCGAATGATGATGGAGTACAGCAGTCGGGTACATTAGCTTCTCGAGGCGTTTCGGGCGTTAGGCCAGATATTCGAATCTTTGGGGCTGCTATTGACGGTAACAGTGGCACTCTCGCATTCAACTTTTTTCCAAACGCGGGAGGGCAATCTGGAACGGATGGTGACATG